>JANPDN010000256.1:0-8990 GCA_031431555.1 Rubrivivax sp. | reverse complement strand
CATCCCCGTCGTCGCGTACGACCGCCTGATCGAGGCGCCGGGTGTTTTTTACATCACGTTTGACAACAAGGAAGTCGGCCGCATGCAGGCGCGTGCGGTGCTCGCCGCCAAGCCCAAGGGCAGCTACGTGATGATCAAGGGATCACCCACCGATCCGAATGCCGACTTCCTGCGTGCCGGCCAGCAAGAAGTGCTCGCCGATGCGATCAAAAAAGGCGATGTCAAAATCGTCGGCGAGGAATATACCGACGGCTGGAAGCCCGAGACGGCGCAGAAAAACATGGAGCAGATCCTCACCAAAAACGCCAACAAGGTTGACGCGGTGGTGGCCTCCAACGACGGCATGGCCGGTGGTGTGGTTGCCGCGCTGTCGGCGCGTGGCCTCAAGGGCGTGCCGGTATCGGGCCAGGACGGTGACCATGCGGCACTGAACCGCGTCGCTCTGGGCACGCAGACGGTCTCGGTCTGGAAAGACTCGCGCGACCTCGGCCGTGAAGCCGCGACCGCGGCGGTGGCGCTGGCCGGTGGCAAGAAGGTCGCTGGCGCCGCGACCTGGGCCGAGGGTGCCAAGAAGGTGCCGATGGAGGCGATGTTTCTGAAAGCCGTGCCGGTGACGCAGGCCAATCTGGACGCCGTCGTCAAGGCCGGCCATATCAGCAAGGACGCGCTGTGCAAGGGGGTCGACAAGGCCAAGGGCCCGGCGGCCTGCAAGTAAGCGGCCGCGCCGGTTTGTCGTAGCCGCATCGCCGCCCCGGCCGGCCAGCGCCGGGGCGGTGGATGTTGCGAAGTGATTCCCAACCCGGGGTCCGCACGATGTGGAGTCAATTGCAGATCAGTGCGCTCGACCTGCGCCTGTCGATCATGGCCGGCGTGCTGGTCGTGATGGCGCTGGTCTTTCACGCGCTCACCGGCACTTTTTTGACGCCGGAAAACCTCTACAACATCGCCCAGCAGACGGCCGTGGTCGGCATCGTCGCAGCGGCGATCGCGCTGATCATCGTTGCGCGCCAGATCGACTTGTCGGTCGGCTCGGTGATGGGTGTCGTCGGCGTGCTCATCGCCTTCTTGATGTACAGCCAGAACTGGCATTGGGCGCCGGCAATCCTGGCCGGCCTGTTGGTATCGCTGGTCATCGCGCTCTACCAGGGCTGGCTCACCGCCTACCTCGGCGTGCCGTCTTTTGTGGTCACGCTCGGCGGCCTGGTGTCATTTCGAGGCGCCGCGTTTTTGGTCGCCGACGGCAAGACCCAGCCGGTCAGTGACCCGACTTTTCTGATGTTCGGCGGCGGCCTCGAAGGCTCGCTCGGGCCGACCTTGAGTTGGCTGCTGGCGCTGGCCTTGGCGGCGCTGCTCCTGGTGAATGCGGTCTCGCGCCGGCGCAACGCCAGCAGCCACGGTTTCCCGATGCGGCCGCTCTGGTTCGACGCCGGCTTGACGCTGTTTTTCATCGGCGTGCTGCTGGTCTTTGTAGCCACGATGAATGCCTATGTGCTGGCCGACAAGGGCGCTGGCCAGGGCATCCCGATCCCCGTGTTGATCTGGGGCGTGGTCGTGATGGTGATGGCCTTCATCGTCAACCGCACCCGCTTCGGGCGCTACGTTTATGCCATCGGCGGCAACCCGGAAGCAGCGCTGCTGGTCGGCATCCCGGTGAAGAAGGTGATGCTCAAACTGTTCCTGTTGCTCGCCGTGTTGGTCACGGTGGCCGCGGTGGTATCGGTCTCGCGTTTGAACGCCGGCACCAATTCTTTGGGCAAGGATATGGAGCTCTACGTCATCGCTGCGGCGGTGATCGGCGGTGTCGCGTTGTCGGGCGGCAGCGGCACCGTGCTCGGCTCGGTGCTCGGCGCGTTGATCGTGCAGTTTCTCGAAAGCGGCCTGCTCTTGCTCGACGTCAGCATCGGCCTGCGCATGGTCATCATCGGCCAGGTGCTCATCGTCGCGGTCGTCTTCGATGTCCTTTACCGGCGCGCTACCGGGGAGCGAATGACATGAGCGCAGGCATGAGTGCGCACAAACCGCTGGTCGAACTGCGCGCGATCCACAAGGCCTTTGGCGGTGTGCGCGCGGTTGAAGACGTGAGCCTGACGGTGTATCCCGGCGAGGTTGTGGCGCTGCTCGGCCACAACGGCGCTGGCAAATCGACGCTGATGAAAATGCTCGCCGGCGCCTACCCCATCGACAGCGGTGAAGTCCATGTCGCCGGCCAAAAGGTATTGATCAACAACCCCGCCGATTCACAAGGCCTGGGCATCGAGACGATCTACCAGACGCTGGCGCTGGCTGACAACCTGGACAGCGTGGCGAATCTCTTTCTCGGCCGCGAACTCATGACCCGCTGGGGAACGCTGGACGATTACGCGATGGAAAAAGCCGCGCGGGATGTCTTCCGCCGACTGAACCCTAACTTCACGAACATCCGGGTGCCGGTGCGCTCGCTCTCGGGTGGCCAGCGCCAGGTCGTTGCGATCTCGCGTGCGCTGTATTTCAACGCCCGCGCCTTGATCATGGACGAACCCTGCGCCGCGCTCGGGCCCGAAGAAACACGCATGGTCCACGAGCTGGTGCGCAAGCTCAAGGCGGGTGGTGTCGGCATCTTCTTGATCTCGCACGACATGCCGGATGTGTTCGGCCTGTCAGACCGCTTGTCGGTGATGAAAAACGGCCGCACCGTCGGCACCTACCGCACCAGCGAAGTCACCGAAGACGAAGTCTTGGGCATGATCATCGCCGGCAAAAAAGTGACCCGCGTCGCCGAATGTTTTGCGCCGAGCGCGGCCGCGGCTTGAACCCTTGCGGGGCGAGTTGGGCGCTGTGCGGAGCCTTGCTGCTCGGGCCGGCGTCGGTGGCCGATGCGCAGACGCTGGCCAACCCGCCAACCGGGTCACCAACAATGCC
Source organism: Rubrivivax sp. (assembly GCA_031431555.1). GTDB lineage: Bacteria > Pseudomonadota > Gammaproteobacteria > Burkholderiales > Burkholderiaceae_C > Rubrivivax. The sequence goes on along the minus strand of JANPDN010000256.1, from coordinate 6,092 downwards.
GACGGTGCCGCGGTTTGTCGAAGAGACCGAGGCCGCCGGGTTGCAGTCCCGCTTCGACGGTGAAGCCGAGTACATCGTCGGCGGCGGTGTCGCCACGTTTGACTGTGATGGCGACGGCCTGCCCGAGATCTACGTCACCGCGGGTGTCAACCGCTCCACGCTGTACCGCAACAAGAGCAGCCGCGGCGGCCCGATCCGGCTGGCCGAAGAGCGCTCTGGCCTGGAGTTGACGAATGCGATCGGCGCCTATCCGATTGATATCGACGCGGACGGCCATGCCGACCTGGTCGTGCTGCGGGTCGGCGAAGTCCAGGTCTTTCGTGGTCTTGGTGCTTGCCGCTTCGAGCGCGCCAACGAGCGCTGGAAGCTGCGCACCGGCAATGCCTGGCACAGCGCGTTTGCGGCCACCTGGGAGCGTGGCCAGCGCTTTCCCACGCTGGCTTTTGGCACCTATGTCGACCGCGGCAAGCCTGAATTCCCGTGGGGCAGTTGCACACCAGGCAGCCTGTTCCGGCCTGACTCAGGCGCAACGTTTGCTGCAGCGCTGCCCTTGGCGCCGGGGCATTGCGCGCTGTCGATGTTGTTCAGCGACTGGTCGCGCAGCGGCGAGCCGGGCTTGCGCGTGAGCAACGACCGCGAGTACTACAAGGGCGGCCAGGAGCAGCTTTGGCGCGTCAGCCCGGGCCGGCCGCCGGCGCTGTATTCGGCCGAGCAAGGCTGGCGGCCGCTGCAGATCTGGGGCATGGGCATCGCCAGCCACGACCTCGACGGCGATGGTTTTCCGGAAGTCTTTCTGACCAGCATGTCGGACAACAAATTGCAGCGGCTCGAAGCGGGTGCGGGTACGGCGGCAGGTGCGGTCGGCGGAACTGCGGCGGGTCCGGTTGCCGGGGCCGGTGCGGCCTCGCCGCGGCCGTCCTACACCGACATCGCCTTCAAGCTCGGCGCCACCGCGCACCGGCCTTACGTCGGCGGCGATGTGCATCCGTCGACCGCATGGCATGCGCAGTTTGCCGATGTCAATCACGACGGCCGCGTTGATCTGTTTGTCGTCAAGGGCAATGTCTCGAACATGCCCGACTTCGCCGCGCTCGACCCCAACAACCTGCTGCTGCAAAGCGCCGATGGCCGCTTTGTCGAAGCCGGGCACCTGGCCGGTGTGGCCAGCTTCAAGCGCGGCCGCGGCGGCATGCTCCTTGACTTGAACGGCGACGGCCTGCTCGACATGCTCGTCGTCAATCGCTGGGACAAGGCGCAGCTGTGGCGCAATGTCGGCGCCGGCACGGCTGAGGCGCCGCAGCCGATTGGCCGCTGGCTGCAACTGCGCCTGCGCCAGCCCGGGGGCAACCGCGATGCCGTCGGCGCCTGGGTCGAGGTCGACCTAGGCGGCGGCCGCGTGTTGCGCCAGGAGCTCACCATCGGCGGCGGCCACGCCAGCGGCCATCTCGGCTGGATGCACTTCGGTCTCGGTGCTGCGACCACCGTCAAACTGCGGGTGCAATGGCCGCAGGGGCCGTGGAGCGACTGGCAGGCGGCGTCCGCCGACAGCTTTTATCTCGTCGATCGCGAGCGCGGCGTGACGGCCTGGAAGGCACCATGATCCGATTCAATCGGTTCACGGTTGCCGTCGCCCTGTTCACGATCGCAGCGGCCGTGCCTCTGGCGTCGGCACAGACCGCGGCAGCACCGACACCACCCACAGCAGTGCCCGCAGCAGCCCGCCCGGCCAGCGACTTCAGCGCTGCGGTGGCCATTGACTGGTTCGAGCTGGTGTTGAACCTGGTGCAGCAAACACCGGGCTTCAGCCCGCCGGTCGCAGCCCGCGCTTTTGGCTATCTCGGCCTGACCTTGTACGAGTCGACGCTGCCCGGCGTGCCGGGCCACATCAGCCTGGCCGGCCAGCTCAACGAGCTCAGCTCCTTGCCCTGGGCGCAGCCCGACGAGCCGCTGCATTGGCCGACGGTGGCCAACGCTGCGCTGGCGGCGATGACCCGCATGATGTTCCCGCAGGCAAGTGCCGAAAACAAGGCGCGCATCGACCTGCTCGAGCGCAGCATGGCGCTCAAACGTGGCGCCGATTTCGACCCGAATGTCATCACGCCGGAGATCGGCAACCGCTCGCAGAGTTTTGGCAGATTGATGGCCATGGCGCTGATGACCTGGGCGCGCACCGACGGCGGCCATGAAGCCTGGGGGCCTTTGCGCCGCGAGCGCGAAAACTATGTGCCGCCCAGCGGGCCCGGCCAGTGGTCGGCGACACCGCCGGCGTTTGCCGCGGCGCTGCTGCCTTGGTGGGGCAACAACCGGCCTTTTGTGCTGGCCAGCGGTGCGGCCTGTGCGCCGCCGGCGCCGCCAGCGTATTCGGAAGCACCGGGTTCGGCCTTCCACAACGAAGGCCTGGAAGTCCACCGCATCGCCACCGAGGCCACCGCGCAGCAGCGCCAGTTTGCGCTGTACTGGGCCGACGATCCGGGCAAGACACCGACGCCCGCGGGCCATTGGGTGTTCATCGCCGGCGATGTGTTGAAAGCGCGGCGGGCGACGCTGGCTGAGGCGGCAAGCATTTACGCGCTGATGAATATCGCGATGTCCGACGCTTTTGTCGCCACCTGGCACAGCAAGTACGGGATCAACCTGCTGCGCCCGGTGAGCTATGTGCAATTGGCCGTCGACAGCCGCTGGGTGCCGCAGTTGATGCACACGCCGCCGTTTCCTGAATACCCCTCAGGCCACTCGTCGCAGTCGGCCGCCGCCGCGGCGGTACTGGCGCAAGCGTTCGGCGCCGACACGCCGTTCACCGACAACACCCACAACGACCGCGGCTGGGGGCCACGCAGCTTTGCCAGCTTCGCTGCTGCCGCCGACGAAGCCGCGCTGTCGCGGCTGTACGCCGGCATCCACTACCGCAGCGGCGTGCGCGGCGGGCAGGCGCAGGGGGCTTGTGTTGCGGCCCAGGTGCTGGCGTTGAAGCTGCGGCGCTGATCCCGCGCCTAACGTTTCACCTGCGGGCTCGGGCCGAGATCGCCACCATCGGTGGCCTGCTGCGCGGCCAGCGTGAGGTCGATGACCATCCGCTGCGCGTGGCTGCCGCCAACGCGCGGCGCTTCGGCAAGGCTGGCCGCAAGGTGCGTGTGTGCAGCCTCGGTATCGCCGCCGATCAGCGCTTGCAGGCCGGCCACCCAATGCAGCGCAACCGGCGCGCCGGTGTGGCCGGCATCGGCCTGGCGCTGCAAGCGTTCGCGGCCGGCGTGCAGTGCAACGAAGTCGCCGTTGGCCGCCGCCAACATCGCCAAGTGCAGCTCGGCGAAGACGTTGCCGCCGCCGGGAAAACGCGCCGCCGCAAAGGCCGCTGCGGCCTGCCACGACAGGCCCGAGCACCCTTGCAGTCGCAGGCGCCAGAGCAGCGAAGTCACGTCGGTCATGCCGATCAGCGGCAAGGCATGTTGCAGGTGCGGCTCGATGCGTGCGAGCAAACGCACGATCGCGTCGTCGATGCGTCCGAGTTCGATCTCGCACAACGCGGCATGCCAGTGCAGGTGGCCAAACAGCATCGCGTCGCCGGGATACTGTTGCAGCCAGTCGTCGACGAAGCTCAAGGCCGCGGCGGGCTCTGCACGCTCGAAATGAGCATGCATCAAGACATGCGCCGCGTTGCCGTTGTGGCGACGCAGGGCCAGGCTGCGTTCGACCAGCGGCAGGCCGGCGTCGGGGTCGCCGGCTTCGGTGAGCGACCAGCTCCGGTGCACCAGCATCCAGGGGTTGTCGTCGTTGTAGTGCGGCGCTACTCGGCGCACAAATGCCAGCCGTTGCGCGTCGTGGTCGGTAGCGCCGCTGAACGCGATCAGCCCGAAAGCGCCGAGCGCCATCGACATCACCAGCGCGTCAGCAGGCCAGTGATTTGCGTGCGCGATGACGGTCGCCAGCGCAAGCCCGGCGCGCCCTTCGACAGCATGACCGATGGCGCTGATATGCGACTGCTCGCGCTCACTCAAACCCGCGCCAACTTCGCGCGAGCGTTGCACTGCCGCAGCTGCCTCGGCCCCGCGGCCCTGCGACTGCAGCACCAACGCGCGGGTGCTGTGCGCAAGCGCAAAACCGGGGTCGAGCAGCAAGGCTTCGTCGAGCGCGCGCAGGCCGCCCGGCCAGGCGTGCAGTTGATGGTCGACGGCGCGGTCGTAGGCCGCCAGCGCGTCGGCCGAAGCGCAAGTCAACGCTTGACCGAATGCATCGACCCGCGTCGTCACATCACCGCCCCGAGTTGCCAGGGCACAAATTCGTTCTGGCCGTAGCCGTGGGTCTCGCTCTTGGTCGCGCGGCCCGACGCCGTCTGCAGCATCAACTGGAAGATGCGCTCGCCGACTTCATCCACCGTCTCCAGGCCATCGACGATGGTGCCGCAGTCGATATCCATATCCTCCTGCTGCTTCAACCAGAGTGCCGTGTTGGTCGAAAGTTTGAGGCTCGGCGATGGCGCGCAGCCGTAGGCCGAACCGCGCCCGGTGGTGAAGCAGATCAGGTTGGCGCCGCCCGCGACCTGGCCGGTGGCCGAGACCGGGTCGTAGCCGGGGGTGTCCATATACACAAAACCGCGCGCCTTGACGGCCTGCGCAAACTCGACGACATCGACGAGGTTGGTGGTGCCGCTTTTGGCGATCGCGCCGAGCGATTTTTCGAGGATCGTCGTCAGCCCGCCGGCCTTGTTGCCTGCCGACGGGTTGTTGTCCATCTGCATGCCGTTGCGCTGGGTATAAGCCTCCCACCAGGCGATGCGCGCGAGCAGCTTGGCAGCAACCTCGTGGCTCACCGCGCGGCGCGTGAGCAGGTGTTCGCCGCCATAGATCTCTGGCGTTTCGCTCAGGATCGCGGTGCCGCCATGGCGCACCAGGCGGTCGACCGCGGCGCCGAGCGCGGGGTTGGCGCTGATGCCTGAATAACCGTCGCTGCCACCACATTGCAGGCCGACCGTGAGGTGGCTGGCCAGCACCGGCTGGCGCTTGACGCGGTTCGCCGCCGGCAACATCTTCTTGATGATCTCGATGCCACGCGCCACGGTCTTGGCGGTGCCGCCGCTGTCCTGGATGCTGAAGGTGACCAGGTTCGCGCCTTCGGCCAGGCCTTCTTGCGCGACGAGTCCCTGGATCTGGTTGGTCTCGCAGCCCAGGCCGACGACGAGTACCGCGGCAAAGTTGGGGTGCCGCGCGTAGCCGCCGAGCGTGCGCCGCAGGACGAGCAGTTCTTCGCCGTCGCTGGCGGTCGCGCAGCCCATGCTGTGGGTCAACGCGACGATGCCGTCGACATTCGGATAGTCAGCCAGCGCCTCGGGCCGGATGTCGCGCCGGAAGTGGTCGGCCATCGCCCGCGCAGCGGTGGCCGAGCAGTTGACCGAGGTGAGTACGCCGATGTAGTTGCGCGTCGCCACACGACCGTCGGCACGCACGATGCCGTCGAAGGTGGCGGGGCGGTCCACGAACGCCGTCGGCTGCGCACCCGCGCCGGGGTCATGCTGGCGCTTGAAGTCGCTGTACGCCAGGTTGTGGGTGTGCACATGCTGGCCCGGATCGATGGCCTGCGTGGCGGTGCCGATGATCTGATCGTAGCGGCGCACCGCTTCGCCGGCAGCGATCGGCCGCGTCGCAACCTTGTGCCCCGGTGGCACGAGGCCGGCGATGGTGATGCCTTCGTCTTCGAGCACCAGGCCGCCGAGCAGCTGCCGGCGCGCGATGATGACGTTGTCGGCCGGGTGGATGCGGATCGCGGGGTTCATTCTCTGCGCCTCTGAGGTCAATGGTTAGCCGTCGTGCTTGTTCGTTTCGTGACAGGCGGTGTCAGTCGCGCCGCGGTCCCATCGGGCCATCGGCCCATTGGTCCATCGGCTTGTGGGCCCCACGGCCCGTGAGGACGCCAGGTCGGCGGCGGCGCCAGCGTTCTCCGGCCCACGCTCGCGGGGGAGCGCCTTTTGTGATCCGACGCCGTGCCATTAACGCCGGCACTGGTGACCCGGCAGTGTGGCGACCGCGAATGGGGCCTGCGCCCGCTGACACCACCACCGACCTGCATCGGCGCTTGAGGTTTTGGGCCGAGCAAACCGCGGC
>JANPDN010000255.1:0-4904 GCA_031431555.1 Rubrivivax sp. | reverse complement strand
CGGGTCTGCGCCAATGGCGCTACGCGTCTCGAAGGTCCTAAACGCCTTCGGCGCGCTTGAGCGTTTTCATGCGGTCCACGGTCTGCACTTTCAGGGTCTGTCTTTCGCCCCGACGCATGATGTCCAGCGCCACCTCGCGCTCGGCGCGGCCACCGGCCCAGAGTGCCTTCCACAGCGCTTCGAGGGTCTGCACATCGGTGCCGTCGATGCGCAGCACGGTGTCACCGGGTTGCAGGCCGGCGACGTCGGCCGGGCTGTCGGGGTTGACCCGTGCGATGCGCACGCCGTCGTCGGTTTCGACGCCGTTGATGCCGATCCAGGCGCGTTCGCTGGCGCGGCTGGCCCCGCGCGCACGCAGCTCGGCGACGATCGGCGCGAGCAGGTCGATCGGCACGAACATATTGCCCGGCACCCGCGGCGCACCGCGGCCAAGCGTTTCGGAGACAAACAGCGAGCCGATGCCGACCAGCTCGCCGCGGCCGTTGAAGAGGCCGGCGCCGCTGTGGTCGGGGCGCGGCGGCGTCGTGAACAGCGCGCCGTCGATGTGGTATTCCCAGTAGCCCGAAAACGCGCGCCGCGAGACCATGCGCGCGATGCTCACCGCGCCTTGGGCGCCGCCGCTGGCCATCATCAAGGGCTCTTCGCCAGTGACCGCGGCAGACTGCCCGAGCGGTGCCGCCTCGAGCTTCATCGGCGCCAGCGACTGCACCAGGCCGAAGCCGGTGGCGACGTCGTAGGCCACCACCCGCGCCGGCAGCTCGCGGCCGTCGTCGGTGAGCAGCAGCACCCGTTCGGCTTCGAGCACCAGATAGCCGATCGTCAGCACCAGGCCGTCGTCGCCGATGACCACACCCGAGCCGCTGCGCTGCGGCCCCAGCGTCGCCGCCGAGCGTGCACCGTCGACGGCGATAGCACGCACACCGACGACGGCGTCGCTGGCACGGCGCATCACACGCGAGAGATTTTCGAGGTCGGGGGACTGTGCCGCTGCGGGCAATGCGCCGCAGGCGAAGGCTGCGGCGAGAAAGAAGCTGGACCAGATTTTCACGGGGCACCTCCGGCGGATCCGACGCATGCAGCATGCGCCTGGCGCGCCAGTGCTGCAACACCCACGTCAGGGCTGCGACGCCGCGTGCCGTGCAGACTGCTCAGCGGCGGCGGCTGAACGGCCCGCGGCCGCGCCAGTAGGAAATCATCAGCCAGCCGCCAACCATGCCGCCGAGGTGCGCGAAGTGCGCGATGCCGGTGCGGCCCCACAGGCCGGCGGCAAGTTCGATGACCCCGAAGACGATGACAAAGGTGCGCGCCTTCATCGGGATTGGCGGGAACAGCGGCATGATGACCCGGTTCGGGAACAACATGCCAAATGCCAGCAACAGGCCGTACAGCGCGCCCGAGGCACCGACCGTGGGTGCGCGCGAGCCGGTCAAATAGGTGATCAGCAGTTGCGCCGCGGCCGCTGCGAGCAGGCTGGCCAGCAGGAAGTGCAGATAGCGCTTCTGGCCCCACAGGCGCTCGAGCTCGGCACCAAACATCCACAGCCCGAGCATGTTGAAAAACAGGTGCAGCGTGTCGCCGTGCAGGAAGCCGTAGGTGACGACCTGCCACGGCCAGAAATTGCCGCTGGCCAACGGCCAAAGCGCAAAGTAGGCGTCGATCGGGACAAACAGATTCAGGCAGAACGCCGCCACGCAGGCGAGCATCAGCGCTTGGGTCACGGGCGGCAGCGGCGGCATGGTCGGTGGGGGTGTGGACGTCGGTGCAGACGTTCAGGGGGTCAGGGGGTCAGGGATGGTGCCCGCGGCCAGACTCGAACTGGCACGCCTTGCGGCGGCGGATTTTGAGTCCGCTACGTCTACCGATTTCGTCACGCGGGCAGGGCTGCCGGGCGCTTTGGCCCAGCGGGCCGCGAGTATCGCATGCGGGTCCTGCCCGGCCGTGCCTGACGGGATGGCCCTGGCGCTGCAGTGACGCTGCCGCGCTGCGACAATTGCCGTCATGCAGACCCGCTACAAAACCATCGAGGACGTCATCGGCCAGACGCCGTTGGTGCAGCTGATGCGCCTGCCCGGCGCCGACCAGGTCAGCCGCGGCAATGTGATCCTGGGCAAGCTCGAGGGCAACAACCCGGCCGGCTCGGTGAAAGACCGCCCGGCGATGAGCATGATCCGGCGTGCCGAGGAGCGCGGCGACATCAAACCCGGCGATACGCTGATCGAAGCGACCTCTGGCAATACCGGCATCGCGCTGGCGATGGCCGCGGCGATCCGCGGCTACCGGATGCTGCTGGTGATGCCCGAAGACCTGTCGATCGAACGTGCACAGACGATGCGTGCCTTTGGCGCCGAGTTGATCCTGACCCCGCGCCCGGGTGGCATGGAATACGCCCGCGACCTCGCTGAGCAGATGCAAAAAGATGGCAAGGGCCTGGTGCTGGACCAGTTCGCCAACGCCGACAACCCACGCATCCACTACGAGACCACCGGCCCCGAAATCTGGGCCGATACCGGCGGGCGCATCACCCACTTCGTCAGCGCCATGGGCACCACCGGCACCATCACCGGCGTCTCGCGATACCTCAAAGAAATGAACGCAGGCGTGCGCATCATCGGTGCGCAGCCGATGGAAGGTTCGCGCATTCCGGGCATCCGCAAATGGCCCGAGGCTTACTTGCCGAAGATCTACGACCCGAAGACGGTCGATGAACTCGTCTACGTGAGCCAGACCGATGCCGAAGACTTCGCGCGCCGGCTGGCCAGCGAAGAAGGCATCTTCGCCGGCATCTCGGCCGCGGGCGCCTGCTGGGTCGCGTTGCAGATTGCCAAGACGGTGCAGGACGCGACGATCGTCTTCATCGTCTGCGACCGCGGCGACCGGTATCTGTCGACGGGTGTGTTCCCGGCATGATCGCTGCACCGAAGTTTTGCCCGGATTGCGCCACGCCGGTGTCGCTGCGCTCTGAAGTTGAAGACGGCGGCCCGAAGGCCCGGCTGCGTTGCCCGGCCTGCCCGTGGACGCACTGGAACAACCCGACGCCGGTGCTCGCCGCGGTGATCGAATGTGCCGACCGTGACGGCCAGATCCTGCTCGCGCGCAACGCCGCCTGGCCAGGCAAGATGTTCGCGCTGATCACCGGCTTCATGGAAGCCGGCGAAACGCCTGAAGAAGGCATCAAGCGCGAAGTCGCCGAAGAAACCGCGCTGCAGGTCGACGCGCTCAAGCTCATCGGGGTCTACGATTTCCAGCGCATGAACCAGATCATCATCGCTTATCACGCGGTGGCGCGGGGCGAGGTCAGGCTCTCCCCCGAGCTGGCCGAATACCGGCTCTACACGCCGGCGTCGGTGCGCTGCTGGCGCGCCGGCACCGGTTATGCGCTCGCCGACTGGCTGCGTTCGCGCGGCCACGAACCGAGCTTTGTCGATCTGCCCGGCCGGGCTTCGTAGAATCAAGACAACAGCCGAGGAACGCCATGCAAGCGCACAAAGAAATCGACACCCGCGGGCTGAACTGCCCGCTGCCGATTTTGAAAGCCAAAAAGGCCCTGACCGACATGCACAGCGGCGAGGTGCTGAAGGTCGTCGCCACCGACCCCGGATCGGTCCGAGACTTCCAGGCCTTCGCACGCCAGACCGGCAACGAACTCGTCGAGCAGAGCACGCTCGACGCTGATTTCATCCACTACCTGCGGCGCAGGTAGTTGGTCGCTTTCCGGCGCCGCAGGCAGCGGGTCGCCGGCCTGCAGCGCCGCTGGGCGCGACCTCAGAGCGCCAGCGACTTCAGGTAGCTGCGAAAGCCTGGCCCGAGCCCCGGATGGGCCAGCGCCAGTTCGACGTTGGCCTCGAGAAAACCTTCCTTGCTGCCGCAGTCGTAGCGCCGACCTTCGTAGCGGTAGGCAAAGACCTTTTCGCGGCGCAGCAGCGCGGCGATGCCGTCGGTGAGCTGGATCTCGCCGCCGACACCGCGCGGCTGGGTCGCGATCTCGTGAAAAACCCCCGGCGTCAGGATGTAGCGCCCGGCCACGCCCAGGCGTGACGGGGCGTCCGCTGGCGCCGGCTTTTCGACGATGCGCTGGATGTCCAACATGCGCTCGCTCACCGGCGTGCCGGCCACGATGCCGTAGCGCTTGGTATGTTCTTCGGGCACTTCTTGCACCGCCAGGATCGACGCCCGCCATTCGCTGAACTGCTCGACCATCTGTTTGAGCACCGGCGGCTCGCCGACCATCAGGTCGTCGGCGAGCAGCACCGCAAACGGCTCGTTGCCAACCAGGCGCTGGCCGCAGAGCACCGCGTGGCCGAGGCCCAGGGCCTGCGGCTGGCGCACGTAGATGCATTCCATATCGTCGGGTTTGACGCCGCGCACGACATTCAGCAGATCCTGTTTACCCGCCTGTTCGAGGGCTACCTCGAGCTCGAAAGTCATGTCAAAGTGGTCTTCGATCGGACGCTTGTGGCGCCCGGTCACGAAGATCATCTCGCGCACGCCGGCGGCGTAGGCCTCCTCCACCGCGTACTGGATCAGTGGTTTGTCGACCACCGGCAGCATCTCTTTCGGCTGGGCCTTGGTGGCCGGCAGGAAGCGGGTGCCGAGCCCGGCTACAGGGAAGATCGCCTTCTTGACATGCATGGGGTTACCTAGAATCTGGGGCTGTAATTACAGCCATTCTGGCATGCACACCCCGCCCCGATTCGGGACAGCGCGGTAATGGAACAAATGGACGTCCTCATCGTCGAACCCCTCGAATCGGAGGTAGTGCAGTGGTTGTCTGCACGCCATCCGACCCGCTACGCGCCCGAACTGGCGCGCGACCCGCGGGCCTTGCGCAAGGCGCTGTACTCGGTGCGCGCGCTGGTGATCCCGGCGTCGGTCGCGATCGACGCCGCCGCACTGCGCGGCGCACC
>JANPDN010000254.1:0-2338 GCA_031431555.1 Rubrivivax sp. | reverse complement strand
ACCGGCCAATCGTCTTGCCCGATGCTGGCGAGATCCGCATCGAGATCGTCGCCGGCCGCGACGCGTCGGCCAACTTCGATATGCAAAAAACGCACCTTGTGGACTGAGCGGCGCACACGCACCTTGTCGCCATGCAGCAGGCTGGCCAGGCTTTGCATGTCGAAGTTGGCCGACGCGTCGCGGCCGGCGACGATCTCGATGCGGATCTCGCCAGCATCGGGCAAGACGATTGGCCGGTTGCTCAGCGTGTGCGACGCGATCGGCACCAGCACCCAGCCGGCAATGCCCGGGTGCAGGATCGGCCCGCCGGCCGAGAGCGCATAGGCCGTGGAGCCGGTCGGCGATGCGACGATGAGGCCGTCGGCGCGCAGGTTGGCGACAAAGTCGTCGCCGATATCGACCTTGAGCTCGACCATGCTCGCGGTGGCGCCGCGGCTGACGACAACATCGTTCATCGACAGGCCGTCGAAGATTTTTTCGCCGTCGCGCCAGACCCCGCCTTCGATCATCGTGCGGTGTTCTTCTTCGTAGTCGCCAGCCAGCATCGGGGCCAGCGTTTCACGAAAACGATCGATCGGGATATCGGTGATGAAACCCAGCCGGCCCTGGTTGATGCCCACCAGCGGCAGGCCGTAACGCGCGAGTTCGCGGGCGATGCCGAGCATCGTGCCGTCACCGCCGACGACGACGCCCAAGTCGCAGCGCTCGCCCATCTGCGCCGGGCTGAGCGCGTCATATTGGGTGTTGCCGGTCGCCAGCGCGGTTTCGCGCTCGAACGAGACATCGAGCCCCTGCGCGGCGAGGAACTGGGCAATTTCCTCCAGCACCGGGCCGATGCCGCGGGCCTGGTATTTGCCGACGATCGCAGCATGGCGGAAGCGGGCAGGCATGCGCCGGATTACACCATAGCGATGCCCGGCAAAGCGGCCGGCAGCGGCACGCCGCGGCCACATCCGTACAATGAATTTCATCATGCTCGACGACCGCGCCAAGACCCTGCTGCGAACGCTCGTCGAGCGCTATATCGCCGACGGCCAGCCGGTGGGGTCGCGCACGCTGTCGCGGGCTTCGGGGTTGGAGCTGTCGCCGGCGACGATCCGCAACGTGATGAGCGACCTCGAAGAGCTTGGCCTCATTGCCAGCCCGCACACCAGCGCCGGGCGCATCCCGACATCACGCGGCTACCGGCTTTTTGTCGACACCATGCTCACCGCGCGGCCGCTGGCGCTGCACGAGGTGCCGCTGGACATGGTCTCGGCCCGCGAGCAACTCCACCCCGACCAGCCGCAGCGGGTGATCGCGCAAGCCGCGCAGGTGCTGTCGAGCCTGTCGAGTTTTGTCGGCGTGGTGACGGCGCCGCGCAAGACCGGCGTCTTTCATCACATCGAGTTCCTGCGCCTGGGCGAGCGGCGGGTGCTGGTGATCTTGGTCGCACCCGACGGCGATGTGCAGAACCGCGTCATATTCACCGCGCGCGACCACAGCCCGACCGAGTTGATCGAGGCCACCAACTACCTCAATGCGCATTACGCTGGGCTCACGATCGAGGCCGTTCGCGAACGCCTGAAATCAGAAATCGACGCGCTGCGCGGCGAGATCAGCACGCTGATGCAGGCGGCGGTGCAGGCCAGCACCGAGGCGATGGCGCAAAGCGGCGAGCAGGTCGTCGTCTCTGGCGAGCGCAACCTGCTGGCCATGCCGACGCTGGGCAACGACATGGGCTCGCTGCGCAAGCTCTTCGATGTCTTCGAACAGAAGACCGAGTTGATGCGCCTGCTCGATGTCTCGAGCCGCGCCGAAGGGGTGCGCATCTATATCGGCGGCGAAAGCCGTGTCGTGCCGTTTGAAGAACTCTCGGTGGTCACCGCGCCGTACGAAGTCGACGGCCTCGTCGTCGGCACGCTGGGCGTGATCGGCCCGACCCGCATGGCCTACGACCGCATGATCCAGATCGTCGACATCACCGCGCGCCTGGTCGGCAGCGCGCTGTCACAGAAGTAAGCAGCCAGACGCAGCGCTTCTACAATCCCCACTCACCCCGGGCCGCTAGCTCATGATTGGTTAGAGCAGCAGACTCATAATCTGTTGGTGCCGTGTTCGACTCACGGGCGGCCTACCAAACCCCAAGCAATTTCCCAGCCACAACGCTGACAGAGATATGACTATCAGCCCGGCGCTGCCAGCGTGACAAAGAGCCCGGCCAGCGGCACGCCCTGGTCGAGCCGGATCGTATCGTGCAGCATCGTGTCGACCGTTAGGCCATGGCGCTGCGCCAGTGCGCGCAGGCCGCGTTCTGAGTGGGCATAGCGCGAACTCGGCCGCAGCTCGAAATCCACCG
>JANPDN010000253.1:0-1917 GCA_031431555.1 Rubrivivax sp. | reverse complement strand
GTGCTCGGTGCGCTGTCCGACCGCTACGGCCGCCGGCCGGTGTTGTTGATCGGTTTTGCCGGCCTGGCGATGAGCTTTTTTGTCACCGCGATGGCCACCGCGTTGTGGATGCTCGTCGTGGTGCGCCTGTTCTCCGGCGCGATGCAAAGCAACATCTCGATCGCGAATGCTTATGTCGCCGATATCACCGCGCCCGAAGACCGCGCGCGGCGTTTTGGCCAGCTCGGTGCGATGTTTGGCATCGGCTTCATCCTCGGGCCGGTGATCGGCGGCCTGCTCGGCGATATCGACGTCCGGCTGCCCTTTGTCGCTGCCGGCTGCATGGCGCTGGTCAACTGGTGTTACGGCTACTTCGTGCTGCCCGAATCGCTGCCGCTGAACAAGCGGCGTGCGTTTTCCTGGCGACGCGCCAATCCTGTCGCTTCATTGCGCGGGCTGGCGGCACTCAAAGGTGTCGGCCCGCTGATCTTTGTGATCGCGCTCACCGGGATGGCGCAGTTCATGTTGCACATGACCTGGGTGCTTTACACCAAGTTCAAATTTGGCTGGGGGCCGGGGCAGGTCGGTTGGTCGCTGTTTGTTGTCGGCCTGATGTCGGCGCTGGGGCAGGGGGTCTTGCTCAAGCCGCTGCTGGCCCGTTTCACGCCGCAGCGCGTGGCGGTGATCGGCATGACCTCGTCGACGCTGGCCTTTGTCGGCTGGGGCCTTTCCACCGAGAGCTGGATGGTCTACGCGGTGATCGTCGCCAATGTGCTCGGCGGCACCGCAGCGGCAGCGATGCAGAGCATCGTCTCGAATGCGGCTGACCCGACGCGCCAGGGCCAGACGATGGGCGCGGTGACTTCGCTGACCAGCCTGATGGCGGTTTTTGCGCCGGTGATCGGCCTGGAGTTGCTGCGCTGGGTTTCGCATCTGCCGGCCGGGCACTGGCTGATCGGTTTGCCGTTTTTTACTTGCGCCGCATTGCAGCTGATCGCGGTGCTGCTCGCAGCGCGGTTCTTTCACAGCCGCCGCGCTTTGTTGATCAAACCGGCGTGACACTCGCCACAGCCGCATGACCCCCGAGACCGCCATTGCGCCAATGACCCACGACAAGATCCTGATCCTCGACTTCGGCAGCCAAGTCACCCAGCTCATCGCGCGGCGCGTGCGCGAAGCGCATGTCTATTGCGAGATCCACCCGAATGACGTCAGCGATGACTTCATCCGGGCCTTCGGTCCGAAGGGCATCATCCTTTCTGGCAGCCACGCCAGCACCTACGAAGAACAGGACCTGCGCGCGCCGCAGGCGGTGTGGGATCTCGGCGTGCCGGTGCTCGGCATCTGCTACGGCATGTTCACGATGACGGTGCAACTGGGCGGCCAGGTCGAGGCCAGTGCGCACCGCGAATTTGGCTACGCCGAGGTGCGGGCGCGCGGCTACACCCAGCTCTTCGACGGCATCCAGGATTTCGCCACGCCAGAAGGCCACGGCATGCTGAAAGTCTGGATGAGCCACGGCGACAAGGTCACTGCGCTGCCGCCTGGCTTCAAGCTCATGGCCAGCACACCGAGTTGCCCGATCGCCGGCATGGCCGACGAAGCCCGACGCTATTACGCGGTGCAGTTCCACCCCGAAGTCACGCACACCGTGCAGGGCCGCGCGATGCTCGAGCGTTTTGTGCTCGGCATCTGCGCCGCGCAGCCCGACTGGGTGATGCGCGACCATGTCGCCGAAGCGCTGGCGCTGATCCGCGCCCAGGTCGGCAGCGAAGAAGTCATCCTCGGCCTGTCGGGTGGTGTCGATTCGAGCGTGGCCGCTGCGCTGATCCACCGCGCCATCGGTGACCAGCTCACCTGCGTGTTTGTCGACCACGGCCTGCTGCGGCTGGACGAAGCGCAAGCGGTGATGGCGATGTTTGTCGGCCGTCTGCACGC
>JANPDN010000252.1:0-6411 GCA_031431555.1 Rubrivivax sp. | reverse complement strand
ACGCGTAGCCGATATCGTCAACGGCTACGCGTTCAAGAGCACCGACTTCGGGGCCGTGCCGGGCATCAAGTCGATCAAGATCACGAATGTCGGTGTCAGGCAATTTGTGGCCGATGCGGGCAATGACCTTCCAGCACATTTTGACCACGACTATGCTGGCTCGTCGGCCAGGGCAGGCAGCATCGTCCTGGCCTTGACACGCACCATCATTGCCGGCGGATTGAAGGTGGCGGTGGTGCCACAAGCGTACGACGGTGCGCTGGTCAACCAGCGGGTGGCCGCCATCACACCCCATGCCGCGATGCTGTCGACACCGTTTCTGTTCTTGTTTCTTTCGACCCAACGGGTTGCACAGTACGTAAAGGACCGGGTCAACACGCTTATGCAACCCAATCTGTCGATTGCCGATCTGCGCGCCTTGTCGGTGCCGATTCCAGCCCTGTCGGTGCAGCACGCGCTGATGAAACAGTTGGCGGAGTTCCAGGACCAAGCGCTGCGCCTGGAGCGGGTCTACCAGCGCAAGCTCACCGCCCTCGACGAACTGAAGACGTCCTTGCTCCACCAAGCCTTCACCGGCGCTCTGTAGTCCGGCATCATCGCCGCACACCGCAAGACAGGGATCGATCAAATGAAGGTGCTGCCCACCCAGTTCGAAGGCCAGGACATCCGCCGGCTCTACGACGAAGCCACCGACATCTGGTGGTTTTCGGTGATTGACGTGGTGCAGGTGCTGACCGACAGCGCCAATGCGCGCGACTACTGGTTCAAGATGAAGCAGCGAGTACGGCTGGAAGAAGGTGCTCAACTGTCGACACTCTGTCGACAGTTGAAAATGCCAGCCACCGACGGCAAGCTGCGTCTGACCGACGCGGCGACGGCTCAGAGCCTGCTGCGCATCGTCCAATCCGTTCCCAGCCCCAAGGCCGAGCCCATCAAGCTGTGGCTGGCCAAGGTGGGTTACGAGCGCATGCAGGAGATGGCCGACCCCGCCTTGTCGCTGGACCGCGCGCGCCAGACCTGGCAGCAGCACGGTCGCAGCGACAAGTGGATTCAGCAGCGCATGACGGGCCAGGAAACGTGCAACAAGCTCACCGATTACTGGCGCGGGCACGAGATCAAGGAGGGCGCCGAGTTCGCCATCCTGACCAACATCATTCACCAGGAGTGGAGCGGTGTCAGCGTCAAGGCCCACAAGAAGATCAAGAACCTGAAGAGCCACAACCTGCGCGATCACATGACCGAGGCCGAACTGATCATTACGGCGCTGGCCGAGTTGTCCACGCGGCAGATTGCCGAGAACAACGACGCCACCGGCCTGCCCGCCAACAAGACTGCCGCGCAGGCGGGTGGCGGCATCGCCAAGCGAGCGCGCTTGCAGTTGGAAAGCCAGACCGGCCGGCATGTGGTGTCCGGCGACAACTACCTCGCGCCGCCCACAAAGCAGGCCGTGAAGTTGCCGCGCAAGGCATGAACCCGACGCCATGAACGAAGCCGAAACCCGCGCTGAGCACATCGACCCCGCGCTGAAGGCCGCCGGCTGGGGCGTGGTCGAGGGCAGCCGCGTTTTACGCGAACACGGCATCACGCTGGGCCGGCTTCAGCCAGGGGTCAGCGGCGGCGCGAAGGGGGGTCAGAGCCTGCGGGCCAAGGCCGAGATCGCCGACTATGTGCTCGTCTACCGCAACACCAAGCTGGCCGTGATCGAGGCCAAGGCCCGGGACAAGCCCCTCACCGAAGGCGTCGGCCAGGCCAAGAGTTACGCCGCGAAGCTGGCGGTGCGGACCGCATTCGCCACCAATGGCCAGGCGATCTACGGCATCGACATGGCCACCGGCGCCGAAGGCGACGTGGTCAGCTATCCGAGCCCGGACGAACTGTGGCAGCTGACCTTCGCCGAAGTGAACACCTGGCGCGATCGCTTTGCCGCAGTGCCGTTCGAGGACAAGGGCGGTTCCTGGCAAGTTCGCTACTACCAGGAAATCGCGGTCTCACGGGTGCTTGAGAGGGTGGCCGCGGGCGACGACCGAATCTTGTTGACGCTGGCCACAGGCACCGGCAAGACCTCCATCGCGTTTCAGATCGCCTGGAAGCTGTTCAAAGCTCGATGGTCGCTGGCACGGGATGGATCACGTCAACCTCGCATCCTGTTTCTCGCAGATCGCAACAACCTTGCGGGCCAGGCCTTCAACGATTTCAACGCCTTTGCGGCGTTTGACGAGCGCGCGCTGGTCCGTGTCAAGCCAGAAGACATCACCAAGGCGGGCAAGGTTCCGAAGAACGGCGCTGTCTTCTTCACCATCTTCCAGACCTTCATGAGCGGCCCGCCGGTTGATGGCAACCCGGCGCCCTACTTCGGCGAGTACCCGGCCGACTTCTTCGACTTCATCGTCGTCGACGAATGCCACCGCGGCGGTGCCAATGACGAAGGCAGTTGGCGCGCCATCCTCGACTACTTCGCGCCGGCGGTGCAGCTCGGCCTGACCGCCACCCCCAAGCGCACCATCAATGCCGACACTTACGCCTACTTTGGCGAGCCGGTGTTTGTGTACTCGCTGAAGGAGGGCATCAACGATGGTTTTCTGACGCCGTTCAAGGTCAGGCAAATCGCGACCACGCTGGACGAATACGTCTACACGCCCGACGACCTGGTGGTGCAGGGCGACATCGAATCCGGCAGGCGCTACGAAGAAAAAGACTTCAACAAGATCATCGAGATCAAGGAGCGCGAGGCTTACCGGGTCAAGCTCATGATGGGGATGATCGACCAGCGCGAGAAGACGATAGTGTTCTGCGCCACCCAGGCCCACGCGCTGGCGGTGCGCGACCTGATCAACCAGGCCAAGACGCTGGATTCCCATGGCCGCGACCCGCTTTACTGCGTGCGGGTGACGTCCAACGATGGCGCTTTGGGTGACCAGTACCTGATGGCCTTCCGGGACAACGAAAAGACTATCCCGACGGTGCTGACGACGTCGCAAAAACTGTCCACCGGCGTCGACGCGCGCAACGTGCGCAACATCGTGCTGATGCGGCCGGTGGCCTCGATGATCGAGTTCAAGCAGATCATCGGCCGCGGCACGCGGCTTTACGACGGCAAGGACCACTTCACGATCTACGACTTCGTGAAGGCGCACCACCACTTCAGTGACCCGGAGTGGGACGGCGAACCTATCGCTCCAGATTCAGCGACCGACGAGCCAGAACCGCGGCCGCTGCGCACCGGCAACGGCGCCAGCGATATGCCGACCGGTGAGCCGACGCCGCCGCCGTTTGTTGACCCGCCGCTGGCAACGATCAGGGTCAAACTGGCCGACGGCAAGGAACGCAAGCTCCAGCACATGACGGCCACGACGTTCTGGAGCGCCGACGGGCGCCCGCTGTCGGCGGCGCAGTTTCTCGAGGTGCTCTATGGCGCGCTGCCCGAGTTCTTCAATGACGAAGACGAGTTGCGGCGCATCTGGAGCGTGCCTGATACCCGCAAGGCGCTGCTGGCCGGCCTGGCCGACAAGGGTTTTGGTCGCGAGCCGCTGGCCGAAATGCAGAAGGCCATCGACGCGGAAAATAGCGACCTGTTCGATGTGCTGGCCTACGTGGCTTTCGCGGCCGAGCCGCTGACAAGGGCCGAACGTGCCGTCGCGGCAAAGTCAGCGACGGCCGTCGAATTCACCGACAAGCAGCGAGCCTTCGTCGACTTCGTGCTGGCGCAATATGTCCGCCAAGGCGTGGACGAACTTGATGCCGAGAAGCTGTCGCCGCTGCTGAAACTTCGCTACCGCAATGCCCTGTCCGATGCCTTTGCCGAACTCGGGCAGCCCGACCAGGTGCGCGGCGTTTTTCTCGGCTTTCAGCGACACCTGTACGCACCGCATGCCGCCGTCAGCGACGGCGGCGCCACCACCATGCCGTCGTCACCAGCGCGCTGAGCGCGGCCGCCGCCACCGCCGCCCACCAAACCCGGGATGACGACCTGACTGCATCGCCCGGGGCTGCACCGCTGGCCGTAGCGGCGATCGTGTAGGGTAGGGCGACGTTTTGGGATGAGGCGGGTTCTGCGCTGGTTGCGGCCGTGCTTGCGGCCGTGTTCGAGGCCGCGCCGGCAGTCCCCGCGGCATTGAGCAAGGCGGCCGGCGCCACATCGATCGCCACCCCATCAGCAGCGACCCAGCGCGCGACGCCGCCGAGCAGCACGAAGACCGCGCCTTCGGCTTCGCCTGCGGTTCTGGCTTCGACCTGCGCTGCGCGCTGCGGCGCTCCGCCCGCCGCGGGCCAGGCCCAGGTTTCGAGCGATACCTTGTTGCCGTCGTTGCGCCGCACGCCGAGCGCGACGACGCCGCCGGCGCTGAGCAGCAGGCCGCCGATCTCGGTATCGCCAGCATCGGGGTCCAGCCACAGGCCGGCCTGTGCAAACCCGGTGTCGAGTTTGCCGCTGGCCCCGACGCGCCAGGCGCCGCTGCGGCTGTGTCCGGTGGGCTCGAAGATCTGACCGCCGACCCATGCCGAACCGTCGGCTGAGGGCAGCAGGTCGGTGGCGTGGGCTGGCAATTCGCGCGGTGCCAGGCTGACGCGGCCGGCAGCTGCAAAGCCGGTGTCGGGCTTGCCGTCGGGCAAGAAGCGCAGCAGCACTGCGCGCTGTCCCTCGGGCGCCGCGGTGTGGCCGGCGACCCAGGGCCTGCCGGCAGCGTCGACCTTCAGATCGGCCGGCCCGCCTTGCGCTGCACCGAGCGAGAAGATCACGCTGCCGGCATTGCCGAAGCGCGTATCGAGGCGGCCGTCGGCGTGCCGGCGTTCGAGTACAAAACCGTCGCGGGCGCGGGTTGCGTCTTCGACGATCAGCCATTGTTGGCCGTCACTGCCGCGGGCGTCCCAGCTGCCGGCGTTGGCGGCCGCGGCGCCGAGCAACAGCAGCGCGGCGGCGAGCGGCTGCCTTTGCGCCCGCAGCGGCCGCTGCCGGTGTGGTGGCCAGCGAGGTGCCAAGCGAAGTGCCCAGCGAGGTGACCAGCAGCATTGCAAGCGATGGACGAGGTGTTGCAGGTGCATGGCCGACTATCGTCGCACGCCACATCGCGGCCGCGCCACGCCGCCGATACGGCATCATCGCGGGCATGTCTTCGATGCCCCAGCTGCCGCCTTTTGATGTGCTCGTGCTCGGCGCGCCCGATCCGGCCGGGCTGGCGGCGAGCAGCCATGGCCCGTTTCTGTTGACCCAGGGCGAAGACATCACCCAGGCCGGGCGTCACGACGCGTTGCTGGTGCAGTTGCCCAGCGCCGAGGTCTTGCGCCAGTTTGTGATGCTGCCCGAGTTGCCGCAGGCTGCGTTTGATACCGCGGTGGTCATCGCCTGCCGGCTGGCCGAACCCGAAACCTGCATCGCACTGCTCGGCGTCGGCGTGCAAGAGGTCGTGACCGCGGCCGACAGCGAAACGCTGGCCCGCGCGCTGCGCCATGCGATCGAGCGCAAGAAGCTCGAGCGGGCAGCGCGCACCGCGTATGCCACCGACCTGGCCACCGGCCTGCCGCACCAGGCGCAGTTGATCGAGCACATGACCCATCTGCTGGCGCTGCGCGAGCGCGCGCCATCGCCGATGGCGCTGATCGTGCTGCGCGTGCAGGGTTTTGCCACCGCCGGCGCGCGCATGGGCAGCGAAGCGGCGAATGTGCTGCGGCGCAAGGTCGCGGTGCGGCTGCGTGGTGGGCTGCGTGCCAGCGACGTCGTCGCCTCGGTCGGGCCCGACAGCTTTGGTGTGCTGCTCAGCCACCTCGAAGCGCCGACACATGCCGAGCGCGTGGCCGGCAAGCTGGTGCAGTCGCTGCGCCAGCCTTTCACTGTCGCCGGGCAGGGCCATGCGGTGGCCGCGAGTGTCGGCCTGGCCCTGGTGCCCGAGCATGGCACTGACGCGCAGGCGCTGCTGCGGCGCGCCTCGGCGCAGGCCTCGCAGGTGTCCAGCGACAGCGGCGCCGGCATGGGCCAGCTTTTCGACGGTGGCTCGTCGGCGGCGGCCAACGACGCGCTTTGAGTTGCCCTGCGCGCTGGCCGTGTCGGGCTGACTCGACCGGTTCGCAGCGGCGGGTTGGCGCGCAAAGATGCAGCGCTGTTCTCGCAGCCGGAATTGAGGTGGCCGGCTCCGTTTATGGAATTCTTATGCTCTACGCCGGCCACCCCAATCCCGGCTGAGCCGGTGGCGGGTTGGGCGTTGCAAAGATCAACTCAGCGCGCTGCCTTGTTCGACGTTTGGAGCACCTACGTTTCTGATCGCAGCGCCGGTGCGAGGTGTGGCCCGGCGCAGAGCATAAGAATTCCCACTACTGTCCGGTTAAAAGTCCTGGAAGATCAACTGGTTAGCGTTGTCGTCGATTGGGTCTGCGACATCGCTGCCCGCAAAGGCGCATGAAAGCTCGGTTTTCTCAAAAGCG
>JANPDN010000251.1:0-9703 GCA_031431555.1 Rubrivivax sp. | reverse complement strand
CTCGTCGAGCACCGACGGGTCGATGCTGTCGAGCAGCAGGTGGCCACGCGACAGATGCGCTGCCTGGAAGATCACCGCGTCCACCGGCAGCAGTGCCGCGCGCGTCAGGTCCACCGGGTCGCCGGCGGGGGTGTGGGTGATGCGCGGGCTTTCAGCCTCGGCCTGGTAGAACATTGCCAGCGAGCCGCCGCCACTCCAGCCGACGATGGCAATCTTGTCGTAGCCGAGCACGGTCTTGGCGTGGCGCACATAAGCGCCGAGGTCGAGCACGACTTTTTCCATGATCAGCGCCGCATCGTTCTTGGCATAGCGGCTGGCGGCGCAGAGCACATGTGCACCCGACTGCACCAGAGCCCGTGGCAGCGGCAGCAGTTGCAGCGTCGACGACGGGTGCATGAAGACCAGCAGAGTCTTCGACGGCCGCCCGCGCGGGCGCAGCAACAGGCCTTCGAGATTCACCGCGCCCTGGCTGCCGGCGAAGCCATAGGTTTCAGTAAACGCGGCTTGCTCGGTGTAGGCGACGTGCAGCCATTCGGTGTCGATCGGCGTATCGATCGCGGCGTCGACTGCGTTGTCAGCTGCGATGCGGGTTGTATTGCTCATCGTTGCATTGTGCGACGCGTGGCGACCCCAACCGTTGCGCGCCGCGCAATGCCGACGCCTGCCGCCAGCGCATCAGCCATGCAGGCTAAGCTGCTGCCGATGCGCCCCCGCGATGTCGTCGAACTCCTGCTTTTGAGCCTGCTCTGGGGCGCCGCCTACCTGTTCATGCGCGCTGCGGTACCGGCTTTCGGGCCGGCGCCGCTGGTCGCGCTGCGGCTGGGCATTGCGGCGTTGATGCTGTTGCCGCTGCTGGTGCTGCGCGGCGGCCTGCCGGCGATGCTTGCCAAGCCGGTGCCGCTGTTGATATTGGGCGTGCCTTTCACGGCGCTGCCGTTCATGCTGCTCGCCTACGGCTCCTTGCACATCACCGCCGGGCTGGTGGCGGTCTTGAACGCCACCGCGCCGCTCTTCGCCGCGATCGTTGCGCACCACTATTTCAAAGAGCGGCTCGGCCGCTGGCGTGCCGCCGGCCTGGTCATTGGCTTTGTCGGTGTCGCCGCGCTGATGTGGGGCCATGCCTCCTTCAAATCTGCGAGCGGGCTGCTCGCGGTGGCGGCAGTGCTGGGTGCGTCGATGGTCTGGGGCATCAGCGGAAACTTTGCGCGCCGCCGCTTGAGCGGCCTGGACCCGCTGGCGATCACCGTCGGCAGCTTGGCTGCCGCCAGCCTGAGTCTGGCGCCGCTGGCCTGGCTGCAATGGCCTGCGCAGCCGCCCGATGCCCGCGCCTGGGCCGAGGTGCTGTTTCTCGGCGTCGCCAGTTCGGGCCTCGGGTTCTTGATGTACTTCAGACTGCTGCGCCGCATCGGCGCGGTGCGCGCGATGTCGGTGACCTTTTTGAACCCGGTGGTCGCCATCGTCGCTGCGGCGTTTTATCTGGACGAGCCGGTGACGCTGCAAACGGTCGCCGGCGGCGCGGTGGTGCTGCTCGGCACCGCGCTCAGCCTGGGACTCGTGGGCCTGAAGAGGCCTGTCGCGCCGCCGGCTTCAGGCGCCAGCGGCTAACATCGGCCGGCCCAATCCACGAGACCACGAGACGCCCGCCCCTATGCAATACCAAAACCTCGGCCGCAGCCCACTGCAGGTGTCCGCCCTGTGCCTGGGCACGATGATGTTCGGCGACCAGACCGACGCCGCCGAGGCAGCGAAGATCACCGCCCATGCACACGAACATGGCGTCAATTTCATCGACACCGCCGATGTCTACACGCTCGGCGCTTCAGAGAGCATGGTCGGCGCCTTGCTCAAAGGCGCGCGTCACGACTGGGTGCTGGCCAGCAAGCTGGGCAACAAGATGTCGGCGCGGCCGAACGAGTCGCAGTATTCACGCGCCTGGGTGATGCGTGCCTGCGAGGCCAGCCTGCAGCGCCTGGCCACCGACCATATCGACATCTACTACCTGCATCGTGACTTCAATGGCATGGACCTCGAAGAGCCGCTGCGCGCCATCGACTCACTGCTGCGCGACGGCAAGATCCGCTACTGGGGCCTGTCCAACTTTCGCGGCTGGCGCATCGCCGAGGTGGTGCACGCGGCGCGCGCGCTGAACATGGCAGCACCCGTGGTCTGCCAGCCGTACTACAACCTGCTCAACCGCCAGCCCGAGATTGAAGTGCTCGCCGCTTGCAAGCACTACGGGCTGGGCGTCGTGCCCTACAGCCCGATCGCCCGCGGCGTGCTCGCCGGCAAATATGCGCCGGGCGCAAAACCGGCCGCAGGCACCCGCGCCGCGCGTGGCGACAAGCGCATCATGGAAACCGAGTTCCGCGAAGAGTCGCTGGTCATTGCGCAGACCCTCAAGATGCATTGCGAAAAGAAGGGCATCGCGCTGCAGCACTTTGCGACCGCCTGGGTGCTCAAACACAGCGCGGTGAGTTCGGTCATCGCCGGGCCACGCACGTTGGCGCAATGGCAGGACTATTTCGCGGCGCTCGAAGTAACGATCACGGCCGAGGACGAAGCGCTCGTCGATTCGCTGGTGACACCGGGGCATCCTTCGACACCGGGTTACAACGATCCGGCGTATCCCTTCGACGCACGCTGAAGTGAGCTACACGCTGCCCACCCCCGACCCGGCCACGCTGGCGCCCACCGCGCTGATCGACAGCGACCACCCGGCGGTGATCAACTTCGCCCGCGGCGTTGTCAAAGGCGACACCTATCGCGAATGGGCGGTCGCGCTGTACCACGCGGTGCGCGACGGCTTTCGCTACGACCCCTACCGGTTCGACATGTCGCCAGCAGGCATGCGCGCCAGCCGGGTGCTCGAGATCGGGGTCGGCTGGTGTGTGACCAAGGCCGCGCTGCTTGCCGCCGCGGCGCGAGCGGTCGGCATCCCGGCGCGCGTGGGTTACGCCGATGTGCAGAACCATTTGTCCACCGAGCGCCTGCGCGAGTTGATGCAGACCGACGTCTTCATCTGGCACGGCTATGCCGAGATGTGGCTCGACGGCGCCTGGGTCAAATGCACACCGGCGTTCAATATCGAACTTTGCGACCGCTTCGGCTTGCTGCCGCTGGACTGGGACGGCCGCGCCGATTCGCTGTACCACCCGTTCGACCGCGCCGGCAACAGACATATGGAATATGTGCTGCAACGCGGCAGCTTCGACGACATGCCACTGCCGCAGATCGTCGCCGACTTCGAGCGCGTCTACCCGCGCCTGATGGCGGCGTCGCGCGCACCCCAGGCGGCACCGCCACGGGACTTCGACGCCGACGTGCAGCGTGAAACCCGCTGAGCCGATCCGCCCGCAACTGCTGCGCCGGCTCGGGCTTGATGCCGGCGCGCACCCGCGCGGCCAGGCGCATCTGAGCGCGGCCAGTGGGCTGGTCTGCAGTGGCGGCCGGGTCTACGTCGTCGCCGATGATGAACACCATCTCGGCATCTTCGACAGCCTGGACGCACCGGGTGAGTTGCATCGCATCGTGCCCGGCGATTTGCCCGACGGCATGAAGGCGCGCAAGAAGCGCAAGCCCGACCTCGAATGCCTGTTGCGCTGGGCCGCGCCGGCGCGTGGTGAGCCGAGCAGCAAAGCGCGCGGCAAATCAAGCGGCAACACGAGCGGCAACACGAGCGGCTTGCTGGCCCTGGGCTCGGGCTCGCGGCCGAACCGCGAGCGTGGTTGGTCGATCGCGCTGCGCGCCGACGGGCGGCCGGTGGGCGCGGCGGCGCTGATCGACTTCGGCCCGCTGTTCGGGCCGCTGCGTGCGGCGCTGGGTGCTCTGAATATCGAAGGCGCGGTGTTGATCGGCGAAGAAGTGCTGCTGCTGAACCGCGGCGTCAACGGCAGCCACAACGCCGCGTTGCGCTACCGGCGCGAGGACCTGCAGCGGCTTGTCGACGGCGCCGATGTTGATCTGGACCCGCTGCACATCGAGCACCACGATCTCGGCGCGCTGGCCGGCGTGCCACTCGGCTTCACCGATGGTGCTGCGCTGCCTGATGGCGGCTGGCTCTATTCGGCGGTCGCCGAAGATACCGACAACAGCGTCGATGACGGCGCCTTCAAGGGGTCGGTGATCGGCCGCATCGACGCCGCAGGGCGCCGCGTCTGGCAACGGCCGTTGGCAGTGACGATCAAGGTCGAAGGTGTCGACGTCCAGGTCTCGGGCGCCGATCTCATGATCTGCATGGTCACCGATGCCGACGATCCGAAGCAGGCATCGGGGCTGTACACCGCCCGCGTCTGAGCCCCGCCTTCCAACCCGCATCAGCCGCCAGGCCAGCCCGCCTTGCCGTCGAGAGCCGCCAGCGCCGCCCGGATCGCATCGCCATGTTCATCCAGCCGCGGCGGCGGCGCATGGGCTACCGCGCGCTCGCCGTCAAAGCGCATCGGCGCTGCGACCATCGGCATGCCGCCACGTTGGACCTGCATGCCGCGTGAGACCACCTGCGGGTGGGCGAATGTCTGCGGCAGTTCGAGGATCGGCGCGCAGGGCACCGCGTTGGGTTCGAGCAGCGCGACCCAGGCAGCGGTGCTGCGTTCGAGCATCCAGGTGGCAATGATCGGCACCAGCTCGGCACGCCGCTCGACACGCGCCGGGTTGCTGGCATAACGCGGGTCGAGCGCCACATTGGGCCGGCCGGCGAGTTCACAGAATCGCTTGAACTGGCCGTCGTTGCCGACCGCCAGCACGATATGCCCGTCGAGTGTCGCGAAGACCTGGTACGGCACGATATTGGTGTGCGCGTTGCCCATGCGCTTGGGTGTCTTGCCGCCGACGAGATAGTTGCTTGCCTGGTTGGCCAGCATCGCGACTTGCACGTCGAGCAGTGCGGCGTCGATGAACCGGCCGCGGCCGCTGCGGCCACGTTCGATCAAGGCGGCGAGGATCGCGGTGACGCTGTAGACGCCGGTGAAGAGGTCGCTCACCGCAACGCCGACCTTTTGTGGCTCAGCTCCGGGGGTACCGTCCTTTTCGCCGGTGACGCTCATCAGCCCGCCGGTGGCCTGGATCGCAAAGTCGTAGCCCGCGGCTTGCGCGTAGGGGCCGTCCTGGCCGTAGCCGGTGATCGAGCAATAGATGAGCTTCGGGTTCAGGGCAGACAAGGCCGCGTGGTCGAGACCGTATTTGGCCAACTGGCCGACCTTGTAGTTTTCGATCAGCACATCGGCGTGTTCGGCGAGCTGGCGCACGAGCGCGGCGCCTTCGGTGGTCGCGATATCCACTGCGATGGAACGTTTGCCCCGGTTGGTGCTGACGTAGTAGGCCGCCATCTGGTCGGCCGGGTCGCCCCAGAACGGTGGGCCCCAGTCGCGGGTGTCGTCGCCGCTGCCCGGGCGCTCGACCTTGATCACGTCGGCGCCATAGTCGGCGAGCAGTTGCCCGCACCAGGGGCCGGCGAGCACGCGTGAAAGGTCGAGCACACGCATGCCGGCCAGCATCGCCGGCGGTTGTGATGACGGCAGCGATGGCGTGTTGCTGCTCACTGGAAAGCCTGGATGCCGGTGATCGCGCGGCCGAGGATCAGCGCGTGGATATCGTGGGTGCCCTCGTAGGTATTCACGACTTCGAGATTGACGAGATGGCGGGCGACACCGAACTCGTCGCTGATGCCGTTGCCGCCCATCATGTCGCGCGCCAGCCGGGCGATATCGAGCGCCTTGCCGCAGGAGTTGCGCTTCAAGATGCTCGTGATCGCGACCGACGCCGTGCCTTCGTCCTTCATCCGCCCCAGCCGCAGGCAGCCCTGCAGGCCCAGGCTGATTTCGGTCAGCATGTCGGCCAATTTTTTCTGCACCAGTTGGTTGGCAGCGAGCGGGCGGCCGAACTGCTGGCGGTCGAGCGTGTACTGGCGGGCGCGGTGAAAGCAGTCTTCGGCCGCACCGAGTGCGCCCCAGGCGATGCCGTAACGCGCGCTGTTCAGGCAGGTGAACGGGCCCTTGAGGCCACGCACTTCTGGGAAGGCGTTTTCTTCTGGGCAGAAGACGTTATCCATCACGATCTCGCCAGTGATGCTGGCGCGCAGGCCGACCTTGCCGTAGATCTTGGGTGCCGTCAGGCCCGGCATGCCCTTGTCGAGAATGAAGCCGCGGATCTGGCCGGCGTCGTCCTTGGCCCAGACGACAAAAACATCGGCGATGGGTGAGTTGCTGATCCACATTTTCGATCCGCTGATTGCATAGCCGCCGGGCACTGCCTTGGCGCGGGTGATCATGCCGCCGGGGTCGGAGCCGAAGTTCGGCTCGGTCAAACCGAAGCAGCCGATCCATTCGCCGCGCGCAAGTTTGGGCAGGTATTTCTGGCGCTGTGCTTCGGTGCCGAACTCGTTGATCGGCACCATCACCAACGAACTCTGCACGCTCATCATCGAGCGGTAACCCGAATCGACACGTTCGACTTCGCGCGCCACGAGGCCATAACAAACATAGTTGAGGCCGGCGCCGCCGTAGGCCTCGGGGATCGTCGGCCCAAGCAGGCCGAGCGCGCCCATCTCGCTGAAGACGCGCAAGTCGGTGGTCTCGTTGCGGAAGGCATCCACCACCCGCGGCGCCAGGCGCTCCTGGCAATAAGCATGCGCCGCTTCGCGCACCGCGCGCTCGTCGTCGCTGAGCTGGCTGTCGAGGTGGAACGGGTCGTCCCAGGAAAATTTTGCGCTGCTGGCCATGCGGGATTGTCCTTCGGGTTGGAGTGCGGTCGCGACGTGTGGCTGCGAACTTCGTCAACGCAGTATCCTGCCACGATGAACAAGCTCTCACCGTTGCCGGCGCTGGTCTTGACGCTGCTGCTGGCGGGCTGCGGCGGTGGTGGAAGTGATGCCGGCGACCCCGGCGGCCCGGGCGCGGGCGGCCTGCCTGCGTTGCCGTCGCGCCAGGCGAGTGTGGCGACGCCGGTCGCGGCGGGCTGCACCGGTGGCAGCATCAGCGGCACCAACTACGCCAACGCCGAAGTCGAGCCCTTTGCCGCTGCGCATCCGCTCAACCCGAACCAGCTGCTCGCGGCGTGGCAGCAAGACCGCTGGAGCAACGGCGGCGCGCGCGCCCTGGTCACGGCGGTCAGCAGCGATGGCGGCGCAACCTGGCAGCGCAGCCTGATCCCGATGTCGCGCTGCGGCGGCGCGATCGCAGGCTCGGTTGGCGACTACGAACGTGCCACCGATCCCTGGGTCGACTTCGGCCCCGACGGCACCGCGCACCTGATGGGTCTGGCCTTCAGCGGCGGCAGCTTTACACCAGGCGCGGTGAGCGCGATGCTGGCCAGTCGCTCCACCGACGGCGGCCGCAGCTGGAGCACACCGATCACGCTGGTGCGCGACGGCGAGGCTTTTTTCAATGACAAAAATGCGATCACCGCCGACACCACCGATGCGCGTTTTGTCTACGCGGTGTGGGACCGGCTCGACCGCGCTGGCCGCGGCCCGGCGCTGCTCGCAAGGTCCACCGACGCCGGCTTGAGTTGGGAGCCGGCGCGCGAGTTCTACATCCCGACCAGCCTGGGGATCAGCCAGACGGTGGGCAACCGAGTCGTCGTCATCGCTGCCGGGCCTGAGCGCGGTGTGCTGGTGAATGTCTTCACGCAGATCGATACCGTCAGCGGCACCTCGGTTTCGCGGGTCGGCATCGTGCGGTCGATCGACAAAGGCGTGACCTGGCAGGCGCCGGTGTTTGTCGCGGATCTGCGTGCCGTGGGCGCGCGTGACGCCGGCAGCGGCAAGGCCATCCGCGATGGCTCGATCCTGCCGACGATCGCCGCCGCGCCCGATGGCGGCCTGTGGGTGGCCTGGCAGGACGGCCGCTTTTCCGACGGCATGGTCGACGCCATCGCGCTGTCGCGATCCACCGACGGCGGCCGCAGCTGGACCGCGCCGTTAGCCATCAACAAGGTCGCGACAACACCAGCTTTCACCCCGACCCTGCATGTGCGCGCCGACGGCCTGGTCGGCGTGTTGCACTACGATCTGCGCAGCAATACGGCCGACACCACGACGCTGCTCGCCGACGCCTGGCTGCTGACTTCGCGCGACGGCCTGAGCTGGACCGAGACACGCGTCCACGGCCCCTTCGACATGAACGCCGCGCCCGATGCCGGCGGGCTGTTCCTGGGCGACTACCAGGGCCTGGTCAGCGCCGGCAATGCCTTCCGGCCGCTGCTCGTGATGTCGCGTACTGACACCAATAACCGCACCGACGTCTTTTCGCCGCAGGTCGATGTGGTCGCTGCTGCCCGCGCCGACCCGCTTGCCAGCCATCGCGCCCGCGCGATCGACGCTGCGCCGCTGGGCCGTGCTCGCGCCCAGCAGTTCAGCGCAGCGACGCATGCCGCGGTGGTGCGGGCGATGGAGCATCGGGTGCCCGGCTGGGCGGCGAGGGTGCGAGCCGCCAGCCCTTGATACCCGCTGGCTCGGCCGTCTTCCGACCCCGCAGTCAATGCTGAAACCCCCGGGATGCGGGGGGTTGACAGTGCGGGGCGGGCGGGCGGGGGGGCACGCTGCAAATCAGTGATTGCCGCGTCGGCAGCCACAGGCAGCGCCAGCAATAGGAAGTCAAAATGAAAACAAGCCACCTCAGGAGGTCAGCGGCCGTTGCCGCGTTGGGTTTTTCGGCAGTCTTGTCGCCGGTCACGGTGCAGGCCGCCGGAGTTCCGGGTCAAGGCACTTGGGAGACGACCCTGCAGCCGCGTGACCTCGACAAAAATGGCCAGACAGACGCCTTCTACGACACCGCGCTCGACCTGACCTGGCTGCGCGACACCAATCTCCCCGGCTCTGCGGGCAACTGGAACGCGGCAAATGCATGGGCCGGCGCCCTCGTGTTCGGCGGCCACACAGATTGGCGCCTGCCGACCATGGTCGACACCGGGGCACCGGGTTGCGACTGGAGTGGCGGCGCCGGTGGCACCGACTGCGGCTACAACATGCCCAGCGCGGCGGCAAAACTTGAGCTCTCGCACCTGTTCTTCGTCACCCTGGGAAACAAGTCTTACTGCGATCCCAACTCGTCGACGGTGAGCGTCTGCAATGTTCAAGCAGGTTGGGGGCCGAGCAACACCGCCGACTTTGTGGGTATCGATATCTTTCATAGCTTCTGGCTCGGGCTGGATTACGCGCCGTCCCAGAGGCCGGGTTACTTGCCGTACCAGAACTTCGCCTGGTACTTCGACATCAGCGGTGGACAGGCTCCAGACTTGAAATTCCGACAGAAGTCGGCGATGGCAGTTCACGCCGGTGATATCGGCGCGGTCCCTGAGCCCGAGACTTATGCGTTGATGCTGTTGGGTCTGGCTGCGCTCGTGGTGAGCAAGCGGCTGCGCAAGCCCTGAAACCCGACGTTTCGAGTTGCGTTGTCCCCGCAGCCGGGATTGGGGTGGCCGGCTTCGTTTGTGGAATTCTTACGCACTACGCCGGCCACCCCAATCCCGGCTGGGCCGGTGGCGGCCTGGGCGCTGCAAAGACCAATTCAGCCGGCTTGCGATCGCGGTTGGAGCCCCAACGCCCTGGCTCGCAGAGCCGGTGCGAGGGGTGGCCCGGCGCAGAGCATAAGAATTCCCACTACTGTCCGGTTAAAAGTCCTGGAAGATCAACTGGTTAGCGTTGTCGTCGATTGGGTCTGCGACATCGCTGCCCGCAAAGGCGCATGAAAGCTCGGTTTTCTCAAAAGCG
>JANPDN010000250.1:0-16068 GCA_031431555.1 Rubrivivax sp. | reverse complement strand
CTCGGCCAATGCCAACTCGACGCTGCCCTGCGCCGCATCCAGCCGCGCTTGGGCCGTGGTCGCATCGAGGCCCGCCTTCAACATCACCACCGCCGTCTTGACCTGCCAGGCGCAGGCGTCGAGCGCGGCGCGCGCTGCCGGCTCATCGCTGCTGCTTGTGCCGCTGGCTTGCAACGTTAGCCGCAGCGCACGCTCCACCAGCTTGGCGTTGGTTGCACGCAGGTCGACCATCAAATTGCCATAAACCTTGTGCAGGCGCACCATCAGCGCGCTGGACAAGGTGTTCAGCGCGATCTTCTGCGCCGTGCCGGCTTTCAGGCGCGTGCTGCCGGAGATGATCTCGCTGCCGGTGTCGAGCAAAACCGCTATCTCGGCGGCCGCCAGCAGCGGCGTGCCCGGGTTGTTGCTCAATCCCACCGTCAGCGCGCCGGCCCTGCGCGCGGCACGCAAGGCGCCGAGCGCGTACGGCGTCGTGCCCGACGCGGCAATCACGATCACGACATCGTTGGGCGTGACTTGCAGTGCGTGCAGGTCAGTCGCGCCTTGCGCTTCGTCGTCCTCGGCACCTTCAACCGCCGCGAACATCGCCCCCGGCCCGCCGGCGAGCAGCGCCAGCGCGCGCTCGGCGGGCCAGGAAAATGTCGGCAGCAGCTCGACGCTGTCGAGCACACCCAGACGCCCGCTGGTGCCGGCGCCGACATAAACCAGGCGGCCGCCGACCCGCAGGCGCGGCAGTGCGGCGTCCACCGCCGCGGCGATTTGCGGCCCGGCCGCACACACCGCAGCCGCCGCGAGTTGCTGGTCGGCCACCAGGGCATCGACCAGCGCCGGGCTGGCATAACGGTCGAGCTGAGTATGCAGCGCGCTCGGGTTTTCGGTTTTCAGCAGGCTCATCAGGTCGACCCCAGGCGGCGCGCGACACGCACACTCTCGTTGCCGACCCGGCACAGGGCGCTGAGCACGATCGCATCGCAGTCGGTGCCCGGGTCGATGAAGCGATCATGCCCCGGCTGGACTGCAAACCGCCACTGCCCGGCCTGGCGGCGCCAGATGGCCCAGACAAAAACCGGCTTGCCGCGGCCCGGCTCGGCCACCCAGCGCCGGCCATCGAGCCGCAGCGTGGGCACGGGTGGCGGCTGGTCGTCGAGCCAGGTTGACGCCGGGGCCAGCGCCGGCTGCGCATAGGCGCCGGCTTTCAGGCTGGTCGCGATGCCCTCGCGGTCCTGCATCAAGGCGACCATGCTGAAGTGCACATGGCCTGCCGTCAGCGCGCCGCCGGCGGTGCTCAAGCGGCGGCGCGATAGCGTGATCTGCTCGCCAATTTCGGCGGCGCCCCAAGAATTCTGCGGCGCGCCGATGCGGCTGGTGTAGAGCCCCGGCCAGACCGGGCGGCCGCGCGGGTTTTGCGCCAGCCAGTAGTCCAGCAGAACCGCAAAGGACTGCGCGGCGCGGTCGATCGGCCAATAGAGCTGCGGCACCAGATAGTCGAGCCAGCCTTCGCTGAGCCAGAGTTCGACATCGGCATAGAGCTTGTCGAACTGGCTGAAACCTTCGATGCCGGGCGGGCGCCGGTCGGGCCGGCCCAGGCCAAACGGGCTGATGCCAAAACGCACCCAAGGCTTGAGCTCGTGCACGCTGCGGTACAGGCGCTGCACGAGCCGGTTGACGTTGTCGCGCCGCCAGTCGTCGCGCACCAACGTGCCGCCGCCTTGCAGATAACGCAGCCAGGCCGGGTCGTCGGGGAAGGGCTGGTCGACACCGTCTTTTTGCACCGGGTAAGGGTAGAAATAATCATCGATATGGACACCGTCGATGTCGTAGCGGCGCACGACATCGGCGACAACCGCCAGCGTGCGCTCGGCCGCCGCGCCCTCGCCAGGGTCCATCCACTGCTGGTCGCCATAAACCTTGACGGCGTCGGGCCGCGTTCGCGCCAGATGCGGCGCAACGAGCGCGGATTTGGCAGCCGAATGCCGCGCCCGGTAGGGGTTGAACCAGGCATGCAGTTCGAGGCCGCGCCGGTGCGCCTGCTCGACCCAGAACGACAGCGGGTCGTAGGCCGGCTGCGGCGCGCGGCCCTGGGTGTCGCTCAAGTACTCGCTCCACGGCTCCAAGGCCGATGCGTAGAGCGCGTCGCCCGACGTGCGCACCTGCAGCACGATCGCATTCAGGCCGACTTCACGCGCACGATCGAGCAGCAACAGTGCCTGCGCCTGCTGGACATCGGACGGCAGGCCGGGCCGGCTGGGCCAGTCGATATTGACGACAGTTGCAACCCAGGCGGCGCGGAACTCGCGCGGCGCGGCTGGCGGCAGTTCGTGCGCTGGCAGGCCGGGGGCTGTGACTGCGCTTGCCGCAGGGCTTGCAACTTCGGCGCCAGCCGCTGGTGATGACGACGGCCCGCTTCCGACCGCAGCGCAACCCGAAGCCAGCGCCGCTGCGCCAGCGATGAAGCCGCGCCGCTGCAAGCTCGGCCGTGCAGGCAGGGTCATGGGCTCAGGCGCGCGGGCGCTCAAGGCCGCGCAGTCGTGATCAACACATGCAGCAGCGCCGCGGTTTCTGCGTCAGGTGCACCGTCGTATTTCTGCGGCCGAAAACGCATCTGAAACGCCGCCAGCGCGTCGCGTGTCGCGTCGTCAAGTACACCGGTCTGCGGCAGTGCAAAGCCATGCGTTTGCAGCGATTTCTGGAGCCACACGATATCGGGCATCTGGGCCTCGAAGACAACGCGCTGCGCGGCCACACGGGCGGCATCGGGCCACGGGATCAGGCCCTCGTCGGCGAGGCGCTTCCAGGGAAAAGTCGGCCCTGGATCTTGTTTGTATTGCGGCAGCACATCGCTGTGGCCGACGATGCGCTCGGGGCGGATTTCGTGGCGCTTGACGATGTCCTTGATGAGCGGGATCAGCGCGTCGATCTGCGCCGGCGGATAGGGTTGGTAAACACGGCCCTGCGGCGTTTGAACAAATCCCGGATGCACGATCTCGATGCCGATCGAACTGGCGTTCAACTGGCCATGGCCGCGCCAGTAACTCGGCCCGGAATGCCAGGCGCGCCGGCTTTCATCGACCAGCCGGTAGATGCGCGGCGGGCTGTGGTCGGTGACCAGGTAATGCGACGACACCTCGCCTTCGGTGAGGATCTTCAGCGACGACTCGAAGTTGCCGACGGTGTAGTGGATGACCAGAAACAGCACCCGGCTGTCCTGCCCCTTCGAGTTGTAGCGGGTATCGATCGGCACGCCGCCGGAGGTCAGCAGCGACGGCGCGGCGCAGCCGGCAAGCAGCGCAGCGGCGGCCAGGGCTGCCACTGCGGTGAATCGTTGGGGGCCGTGGAATCGAGAAGAAATCTTGGTCATGGTCGGTGGTCGAGGCGCAATCGCCAAGGTGCGGCAATCAGGCTACGGTCGTCAAAGTGCCATCGTCGATGAATCTGGCTGCGCTGACCGCAGCGCGGCAAGTGCCAGCCGGGCCGCGGTGACATGCGCCAACAGCGTAACGCGGCGCAGCGAAGTATCGGCGCCCAGCGCGGCACGCAAGCCCGCTTCGATGCCAGGATGAAGATCAAATACACGCCCGGCCAGCGCCACCGGCCGCGGCCCGTGGCGTTGCAGCAGCGCCAGCGCCAGGCGCGCCAGTTCTTGGCCGGCCGCGGCCAATATCGCCTTTGCTTCATCGTCACCGGCGACGGCCGCCGCGGCCACCGCCAGCGCCGCGCTGCCGATTTCACCGCGCGACGCGCCATACAACCAGCGCCTTGTCGTCGCCCAGTCGCTGCCGCCGAGATGCTCGAAGAGCGTGCAGGCGAGCACGCTGCGCTGCCAGGCGCCGGGTGTTTGATCCTCGCGACGCCAGGTGCGGCGCAAGGCCTCGCGCGCGATCCAGTAGCCGCTGCCGCCGTCGTCGAGCAGGCCGCCGCGGCCACCGGCGCGGTGCATCGCCCCGGCAGCATCGACATAGGCCGCAATCGACCCCGTGCCGGCGTAAACCAGATACCCACCACCGGGCTCGAAGGCCGCGCGGCAGGCGAGTTCGATATCGCTGGTGATGCGCATCGCGACATTGCCCAGCGCCTGCTTCATCAGCGTCGGCAAGCCGTCGGCAGGGCCGGAAACCTCAGCCGCGTCGTAGCCGGTGACTCCGGCATGCACGCTGCCCAGCGCGCCAGCCGATTGCGTCGCGACAGCCAGCGCCACCAGGGCTGCGCTGATCGCGGCGCGCCCATCGGGCGACTGCATCTGCACGGCGCTGAAGCCGGCCACCACGCCGTCGGCAACGATCGCGCCGCTACGATCGGCCAGCGCCCAGCGGGTTTGGGTACCGCCAGCGTCGATGCCCAGGGCGAGGCCGGCAGGATTCTCGGAGCTCATTGGAGTACCTTCGTGCTGCGCACTCCGGTGTTCGCCCTTGGGGCTGAGACTGGACGCAACACCGTCCTGAGGACGGTGTTGCGCCTGTCGAAGGACTGCGGCCTCTGGCCGCAGGCGGCCCGGCGGGCTCTCGGCCTCGATCGTGACAGGTTCGCCAAGGGCTTGCAAAGGCGACAATCGCGGCCGATGAAAAACGGCTTTCGATCCCTGCCGGCGACGCTCCTCGTTGTCGTCGCACTCAGTGCCCAACCTGTCTGGTCACAGGCTCGCGGCCCACTGCCGCCGGCGGTGCAGGCCGCACTGGACAAGGCGCAAGTGCCAGCCGACGCGCTGGCCGCGACCGTGATTCCGCTGCAGCGCTGGTCGCCGAAGTGGGAGCATCGTGCGGGTCAGTTGATGCAGCCGGCATCGACGATGAAGCTGGTGACATCGATCGTCGCGCTCGACCGCCTCGGCCCCAACCACCGCGGCTTTACCGAAGTCATGACCGCCGCGCCGATCGACGGTGACGTGCTGCGCGGCGACCTCGTCTTGCGCGGTGGCGCCGACCCCGAGCTCGGTCTGCCGCAGCTCTGGCAGCTGCTCATCGAATTGCGCGAGCAGGGCCTGCGCGAAATCAGCGGCGACCTGCTGCTCGACCGCAGTCTTTTCCGCCCGGCGCGCATCGATATCGGCGTGCCGCCGTTCGACGAGTCGATGGAGTTTGCCTACAACGGCATCCCCGATGCGCTGCAGTTGACCAACAACCTGCTCGCCATCGAGATCAAGAGCGACGGCGGCGGCGTGCGGGCGCGCACGCTGCCCACCATCGCCGGCATCGAGTTCGATGCCAGCGCGATGACCCTGAGCAGCGCGCGCTGCGCCGACTGGGACGACGACTGGCAATTCCCCGCCGTCAGCGACGACGGCAGCACGGTGCGCATCAACCTGCGCGGCCCCTTCCCCAAGGACTGCACCGCGCGCACCGAGCTGCAACTCTTCGATCGCAGCCGCCTGGCCGGGCTGACATTCGCATCGATGTGGCAGCGCCTGGGCGGCAGTTGGCGCGGTGTCGTGCGCGAGGCCACCGCGCCCGAAGGCGCACGCGTACTCGTGCGCCGCGACGCGCGTCCCTGGGGCGAGTTGCTGCGGCCGCTGAACAAGACCTCGGACAACCTGCTCACGCGCCTGCTCTTCCTGCAGATCGGCCAGCGTGCGATGGCCAGCGACATCGCTGGCGACGTGCCTGCCAACCTGCCTGCCAGCTCGTCTGGCAAGGTGCCCGGCAACACACCCGTCAACCCGACCCTCTTGACAACCGCGACGACCCTCGAGCGGGCCGACCGCGAAGTGTTGAGATGGTTCAGCGACCACCGCATCGACGCCACCGGCATCGTGCCCGACAACGGCTCCGGTCTGAGCCGCAGCGCGCGCATTTCGCCGCGCCAGCTGGCGCAGATGTTGGTCGTGGCGCACCAGAGCAAATACGCCAGCGACCTGCTGATGAGCCTGCCGGTGGCGGGTGTCGACGGCACGATGCGCAACCGCCTGAA
Source organism: Rubrivivax sp. (assembly GCA_031431555.1). GTDB lineage: Bacteria > Pseudomonadota > Gammaproteobacteria > Burkholderiales > Burkholderiaceae_C > Rubrivivax. The sequence goes on along the minus strand of JANPDN010000250.1, from coordinate 10,167 downwards.
AACGAGCCCCGCGGCCGGCTGGGCGCGGCTGAAAACCGGCACCCTGCGCAACGTCACCGCACTCGCCGGCATCGTGCCCGACCACCGCGGCCGGCCACAGGTGCTGGTGGCGATGGTCAACCACGACAACGCGGCGAAGGCGCGGCCGGTGCTCGATGCACTCGTCGAATGGGTCGCGCGGGGGCGGCCGCCGGCAGCGCGGGCGCCGGGCGAGGGCGGGCCCTGACATCGGGTCGCAGCGCATCGCGGCGGTCTACGTTTTTGTCCTCGCAGCCGGGATTGGGGTGGCCGGCTTCGGTTGTGGAATTCTTACGCCCAGCCACCCCAATCCCCGCCGGGCCGGTGGCGGCCTGGGCGTTGAAAAAAGTCCCCTGCTACGGGCAGCTGCGGTTTGCGGTTGGAGCGCCACAACTTTTGCTCGCAGCGTCGGCGCGGGGGTGGCCCGGCGCAGAGCATAAGAATTCCATAAACGGAGCCGGGCCACGCCCGTGCCGGCGCTGCGCGCGCATCAGCCAATCAACGAATCAACCAATCAGCCCATCAGCCCATCAGCCCATCAGCGCCCAGCCTAGAGCACTGCCGGCTGCAGGTAGCGCAGCGTCCCCGCATCAGCATCGATCTCGACGCCCAAGCCGATCGGCAGCGTGAATTTGCGCTTGATGTGGCCGAAGCTGGCGCCGCCATAGACGGGGATATTCAGCGGCTTGAAATAGTCGTCAAAAACCTCGTCGAGGGTGAGCGTGCCGTAACCCTCACCCGGCTCGCAGCGCGTGAAGGCACCGAGCACGACGCCAGCGAGCCTGTCGAGCACACCGGCGATCTTCAAGGTCGACAGCATGCGGTCGACGCGGTAGATAAATTCGTTGACATCTTCGAGCATCAGGATCGCGCCGTCGAAATCCGGCCAGTACGGCGAGCCGGCCATCGACGTCAGCACTGCCAGGTTGCCGCCCACCAGCGGCCCGCGCGCACGGCCGCCGCGGATCATAAAAGTGCGGTTTGTTTTCGACACCAGCGCATCGTCCTTGTCGACCGGGTTGCGCAAGGTCATTGCCTGGGCGTCGATCACCGTGCCCTTGAAATGCTCGACGCTGAAGGCGTTCCACTCCGAGGCGCCCATCGGCGCGTGGAAGGTGACCAGGCCGGTGCGCGCCTGCACCGCGTTGATGAGCGCGGTGAGGTCGGAAAAGCCGCCCAGAAATTTCGGGTTGCGGCGGATCGCCGCATAGTCGATCAGCGGCAGGATGCGGTTGCCGCCCGACCCGCCGGTCATCGCCAGGATGCCGTGCACGCCAGGGTCGGCAAACATCGCGTTGACATCGCCGGCGCGTTGCTCGTCGGTGCCCGCCAGATGGCCGCGGCGGGCGCGCAGGTTGGGCGCCTCGCGGACCTTGAAGCCGAGCGCTTGAAGTGACTCGATCGCCACTTCATACGGCTGGCGTTCGTAGATCGCGCCTGATGGATTGATCAACGCGACGGTGTCGCCGGGCTGCAAGCGGCGCGCTCGGATGGCCGGCGGGCGGGGTGCGGCGTTGGCGATCGTGTTCGCGCTGGCCGCCAGCGCGATGCCGCCGGCCAACACGGCGGGCGCGGCGAGAAACTGGCGACGGTTGTTCAAGATCGGCCCCTCTTGCGGCGGTTTCAGCGGTTTCAGACGACCATCGGCAACGTGCGCCGCACGACATCGCGGTCACCACAATCAAAGTGCCACCACTCGGTGCCGATACCCCGGTAGCCGCCTTGCTGCATCGCCGCCAGCAGCAGCTCGCGCTGCGCCACCTGCGCCGCTTGCAGCGCGCCGCCGGCGAGATGCAGCGCGTGCAGCGCCGGGTGCGAACGTTCGCTCATTTCGTCGAAGCCGCTGCCCATGTCGATTTCATGCCCAACGTCGTCGATGAGTGTCACATCCACCGCCATGCCGTAAGAGTGGATCGAGCCGCGTGCCGGGTCGGCAAAGTACATCGCCGCCGGGGTGCCGGCAACGTCGCGCCAGATCGCCTGCTGCACCCGCTGCGGGCGCAACGCGTCGAGCACCAACAGGCGCCAACCCGGGCGCTGCCTGCTCAGCCAGCCGGCCGCGGCATCGAGCCCGGCAGCGGCTTCTGCACGCAGCCAGGCGCAGTCGATGCCGGCATAGAGCACCCGCCCGGCAAAGTTGTTGGTACCGGCGTAGCGCAGGTCGTGCTGGATGCCGGCCAGCGTTTGCAGGTGGCAAAACGCCGGGTCGGCGGGGATATCTTCGACGCGGATCATTCGTGCTTCACTCGCGCTTCACTCGCGCTTCATTCACGGAACACCCCTTCAAAATCGACGCTGCCGTTGGGCGACATCACGAACCCTCTAACGTCGCGGCGCAGCGGGATGTAGACCGAAGAATGCGCCATCGTGATCCATGGCCGCACGCGCTTGAAGATCACCTGCGCACGTTCGTACATCGCCAGGCGTTTGGGCGTATCGACCTCGCCGCGCGCGGCGTCGAGCAGGGCATCAAATTCCTTGTCGCAGAACTTGATGCCGCCGCGGCTGGCGGCGCAGCTCAGGTTGGGGGCGAGAAAGTCGTCGGCATCGCCGGTATCGCCCGACCAGCCGCTCATGTAGACATGGTGCTCGCCGCTGTTCGCGCGCTTGAGGTACTCGCCCCATTCGTAGGTCACGATGCGCGCCTTGACGCCGATCTTGGCCCAGTCCTGCTGGATCATCTGCGCCATCAACTGCCCGTTGGGGTTGGTCGGTCGGGCGATCGGCAAGGCCCAGAGGTCGATCTCCAGGCCGTTGGCGTAGCCGGCGGCAGCAAGCAGCTGTTTGGCACGCTCCGGATTGAATTCGTTTTTGAGTTGCCGGTTGTAGCCGGGAATCGCCGGCGGGAAGGCACTCACCGCCTGCATCGCGTCGCCGCGCGGGAACAGCACCTTGAACAGCGCACTGCGATCGACCGCAATGTCGAGTGCTTCGCGCACCTCCTGGCGGCTTGTCGGCGCGCGTTTCATGTTGAAGCCGAGGTAGCTGATATTCAGCGCTTGGGTCTTGAGGATCTGCACCTGAGGGTGGCCGCTGAGCGCACTGATATCGACATCGCGGATCGGCGCGGCGACATGGCATTCACCGCGCGCGAGTTTTTGCACGCGCACGTTGGGCTCGCGGCTGATCGAGTAGACCAGCGCCGCGGTCTTTTGCACGCCGCCCCAATGCTCGGGGTGCGCCTGCATGCGGATCACGTCGTCTTTTTTGTAGCTCTTGAAGCGGTACGGCCCGCTGCCCACGGGCTGGTTGTTGATCGCGCTGGCGCGCCCGGACTTGAGCAGCTGCGCGCCATATTCGGCCGAATGGATGCCGGCAAAAGCGCCGCTCAGGATCGACAGGAAAGTGATATTCGCGCTGCGCAGGCGAAAGCGAACCTGGTGGTCACCGAGTCGGTCGATGCCGGCGACCATCTGCGCCAGGCCCAGGCTCTGCGGGTAGACGAAGGTCGCCGGGAAGGCGACGTTGAACGGATGTTGGGCGTCGAAAAAGCGGCCGAAGGTGAACAGCACATCGTCGGCGTTGAATTCGCGCGTGGGTGTGAAATAGGGCGTGGTGTGGAACTTCACACCGCGGCGCAGCATGAAGGTGAAGGTCTTGGCGTCGCCCGAGACTGCCCATGCGGTCGCGAGTTGGGGCACGATCTCGGTGCCGCCCCGTTTGAGGTCGACCAGGCCCTCGAAGAGCTGGCTGGTGACGTTGCTGGTGCTGGTGCTGTCCCAGAGGCCGGGGTCAAATCCTTCTGGGCTGGCGTCGGCGCAATAGACCAGCGGTTTGGGCGCCGACCAGGCTGGGCTGGCGCTGAGCAGCGTCAGCACCAGCGCCATCACCGGCACCATCACCGGCACCACGATCAACGCCAGGCGAAGGGCGGCCACAGACATGCGCCGATGATAGTGGCGGGCACTCAAGCAGCAAGTTGCGTGCGCATCGCGCCGATCACCGCGGCGTAGTCAGGCTGGCCGAAGATCGCGCTGCCGGCGACGAAGGTGTCGGCGCCGGCATCGGCGACACGCCGGATGTTGTCGACCTTGATGCCGCCGTCGACTTCGAGCCTGATCTGGCGGCCCGAACGCTGCGTTTCAGTGTCGATCAGCCGGCGCACCTGCTCGACCTTGCGCAGGCTGGTCTCGATAAAACTCTGGCCGCCAAAACCGGGGTTGACGCTCATGATGAGCACGAGGTCGATCTTCTCGAGCGTCCACTCCAGCACATCCAGCGGCGCGGCCGGGTTGAAGACCAGGCCGACCTTGCAGCCGGCACCGGTGATCAACTGGATCGTGCGGTCGACATGCGCACTGGCATCGGGGTGGAAGCTGATGACATCGGCGCCGGCCTGGGCGAAGGCCAGCGCCAGCGCATCCACCGGCTGCACCATCAGGTGCACGACGATGACCGCCGCGTTGCCGTCGGGCTTGACGGCGTGTTTGCGCAAGCCCGCGCAGACCATCGGGCCGAAGGTCAGGTTCGGCACGTAGTGGTTGTCCATCACGTCGAAGTGGATCCAGTCGGCGCCCGCGCCGAGTACGTTGTGCACTTCGTCGCCTAGGCGGGCGAAGTCGGCAGAAAGAATCGAAGGCGCGATCAGCGCGAGGCGGGCGGGGAGGGCGGGCTTGGCGGAGGTGGCGGACGGTTGCATCGGGCCGATTCTAGAATCGGGCATGACTGCAACCTCTCCCCGCCCAGAATTCACATGCACGGTGCGGGTGCAGTACCTGCCCGACCAGAGTCAAGCGCCCGACGGGCCGTTTGCTTTTGCGTACACCGTCTCGATCCGTAACACCGGCGATATCGCCGCGCAACTGGTCGCGCGGCAGTGGCTGGTGAGCAATGCCCATGGCCGCACCGAAGAAGTCCGCGGCCTGGCGGTGGTCGGCCACCAGCCCCTGCTCAAACCGGGCGAGGAATTTGAGTACACCAGCGGGACACGCATCGATACCCCACAAGGCACGATGCAAGGTACCTTCTTCTGCATGACCGAAGACGCCCAACCCTTCGACGCCGCGGTGCCGCTGTTTGTGCTTGCGCGCCCGCAGGCGCTGCACTGACGAAGCGATGGCCGCCGGCTGGGACCTGACGGCGCTGCTCAACGCCGCTGATCCGGCGGCCCCGCGCGCCGAGCGCCACCTCTGGGCCGCTCGGCTGCTGGAGTGGTTGCGCCATACCAGCCGCAAGGGCAGCGGCCGCCCCGGCGCGGCACCGGCCGAACCGTCAGCGCCAGCGGCTTCGGCGGCCGGCGCCACCCCCACGCCGGTATTGCGCCTGCGCCAGCTTTGCACGGTGCTTGAGCAGCATGAGCTGCACCGCGCGGCGGTGCAGGGGGTGCTCGCGGGCATCGCCGGGGGCGCCGACGCGGTATCGCTGTTTGCCGACTTCGGGTTTGCGGCGCGGGCGTCGTTCACCAGCGAGCTGATGGCGCGGCTTCGCGGCCACCTCTTGCCCGGCACGCCCGACACACGCAACCTGGCGGAGCTGTTTGCGCTGCTGTTCGAAGGCGCCGACGCCGCGTGGATCGAGCAGATCGACGACACCACGCTCTCGCGCATCGCCGCGCTGTGGCCAGCCCAGGGCTGGCGCGACGCGATGATCGACGCCATCGCCTTTTTGTGCAGCGCCGTGCGCGCAGCCGGCTTCGGCAGCGCGTTGCGCCTGCGCATGAGCCCGGAGGCGCTGGCCAACGACCCGTTCATGCAACTCGCCGCGGCGGCTGACCGCCTGCGCGCGGTGGTGCGCGAGCCCGACGCGGCCGCCTGGCAGCGCGAGGCGAACTTCTTGCGCGCGCTGCTCGACGCCTGCCGGCGCGCTGCCGACTCGGTGGCCACCCACCTCGAGGAGTACGGCGTCTCGCTGCACATCGTTTTCGAAGCCGACCAGTTGCGCCAGCGCACCGAGCGCATCGAGCTGGTCCTGGACACCGTATTGGCCGCCGGTGACGGCGCCGCCCCGGCGCAGGCACGCCGGCTGCTGCATGCACTGGTCGTGATCCAGGCCGAACGCCGCAGCGTGCGCGCTTTGTTCGCGCAGCACGGCACCCAGCTGGCACGCCAGGTCGCCGAGCGCAGCGCCGAGACTGGCGAACACTACATCGCCCGCAGTCGCGACGAGTACCGCGCGATGCTGCGCGCGGCGGCCGGTGGCGGGGCGGTCGTCGCGCTCACCACCTTCGCCAAATTTGCGTTGATGGCGCTCGGGTTGTCGGCGTTCTGGGGCGGCTTCTGGGCCGGCACCAACTACGCCAGCAGTTTTATCGTGATCATGCTGATGCACTGGACGCTGGCGACCAAACAACCGGCGATGACGGCACCTGCGCTGGCGGCCAAGCTGGCCCATGTCCGCGCCGACATGGCCGACGACGCCGCCGGCGCGGTCGGTGGCGGGCTCGAAGGCGCCGAGGCCCGGCATCGGGCCGACACCGACAGCGCGGTCGAGGCTTTTGTCGACGAAGTGGCCCACCTCATCCGCTCGCAGGTGGCCGGCATCGTGGGCAACCTGGCGATGTGCGTGCCGCTGGTGCTGTTGATCCAATGGCTGGCCCAGGTCGTCTGGGGCAGCCCGCTGGTGGGCCGCGCCGAAGCGCAGTACGTGCTCGAGTCGATCACGCTGCTCGGGCCGACGGCGCTTTTTGCGGCGTTCACGGGGGTCTTGCTCTTTGCCAGCTCGCTGATCGCGGGCTGGGTCGAAAACTGGTTTGTGCTGCACCGCATCGACAGCGCGATCGAATGGAACCCGCGCATCGTGGCGCGCCTGGGCGCCGCTCGTGCGCGCCGCTGGGCGGCCTGGTGGCGCTTGCATATCAGCAGCGTGGCGGCGAATGTCTCGCTGGGCATGATGCTCGGGCTGGTGCCGGTACTGATCGATTTTGTCGGCCCGCCGATCGAGGCCCGGCATGTCACCCTGTCGTCGGGTCAGCTTGCCGCGGCGCTGGGCGCGCTTGGTTGGCCGGCATTGCAGGCGTCGCAGTTCTGGTGGTGCGTGGCCGGCATCGCCGTCACCGGGGTGCTCAACCTCGGTGTGAGCTTCTGGCTCGCCTTCAAGGTCGCCCTGCGCGCCCGCGGCGTGCATGTGCGCGAGCGCACCTACATCGCACGCGCGATCAGGCGCCGGATGTGGCGCCGGCCGCTGTCGTTCGTGCTGCCGCCACCGCGCGACTGGCCTGCGAGTTGAGGCCGGCGGGTGGGCGTCCGGTCAATCCTCGTCGTCGCGTCGCTCACCCCCGCGGCGGCCGCTGAACATCGTCCACCAGACGATGAAAACGAGCAGCGCAAGCGCGCCGAAGGCTTCGAGAATCAGGATCCACATCGCGCTTGCCGGTTGGTCAACCCGGCGCAAAAAGCAGGCGCAGGCGCGGCCCGAGCAGGTTGAGCGCGAGGCCGCCGATGACCAGCGCGGCAGCGACGAGTTTCCAGGCCGGCAGCGGCTCGGCCAGCCACAGCGCGGCAGTCGCCAGGCCGAATACCGGCACCAGCAGCGCCATCGGCGTGATCGTCGCCGCCGGGTGGCGCGCGAGCAACCAGCCCCAGGCGGCATAGCCGAACAGCGTGTTGCCAACGGCCTGCCACAGCACCGCGGCCCAGACGCCCAGGCCGGCGGCCTGCAGCGCGGTGCCGATGGCGGCCGGGCCTTCGACCAGCAGCGACATCAGCAGCAGCGGCGGCACCGAAAACAGGCTGCCCCAGACGACGTAGGCGAGCATGTTCACGCCGCTGGCCCGCTTGGCGACCAGGTTGCCGGCGGCCCAGCACATCGCTGCGGTCAAGACCAGCGCCAGCCCGGTCGGCGTGGCGCTGGCGTCGGCAAAGACCGCGATCGTGATCAAGCCCGTTGCGGCCAGTGCCAGCGCCAGCCATTGCAGCGGCAGCAGGCGTTCGTGATGCAAGCGCATCGACAGCGCGATCGTGAAAAACACCTGGGTCTGGATCACCAGCGAGACCAGGCCCGGCGAGATCAGCCCGTCCATCGCAAAAAACATCAGGCCAAACTGGCCGGCACCGATGAGCACGCCATAGGCCGCGAGTTCGCGCCACGGCACCGCAGGCCGCGGCAAAAACAGAATCGCCGGCAATACCGCGAGCACAAACCGCAGGCTCGCCATCAGCAGCGGCGGCATCGTCGCCAGCGCCGTCTTGACGATCACGAAGTTGGTGCCCCAGACCGCGACCACGGCCAGCGCGAGCAGCGCGTGGGTCGTGGGCAGGCGAGCGCTCAAGTCAGTACCACCCGGTCGCGCCCCTGCTGCTTTGCTTCGCGCAGCGCGGCCTGGGCGCGGTCGATGGCCTGCTGCGCGGACTCGCCGGCATGGTGTTCGGTGAGGCCGGCGCTGACCGTGATGCGCACGACCTCGGTGCCAGCAGGCATCGCGATCGCCGCGACACGTTCGCGCAGGCGCTCAACACCACCCCGCGCCAGCGTCGCGCGGGCGTCGGTGAGCATCAGCAGAAATGATTCACCGCCCCAGCGGCCGAGGCGGTCGGAGACTCGCACGGCGACCAATGCTTCGCGGGCGAACAGGCGCAGCAGTTCGTCGCCCGCGGTCAGACCAAAACGTTCATTGACCCCCTTGAAGCGGTCGATGTCGAACATCGCCAGGCAAAAGACATGGCCGCTGCGCACGCTGCGCTGGCGTTCGCGCTCGACGAGCTCCTGCATATGGCGCCGGTTGACCAGGCCCGTGAGCGGGTCGCGGGTGGCGAGTTCTTCGATGCGCGCCAGCGCCTGCTTGAGCTCGATGCGCTGCATGCGCAGCCGGTGGCGGATGTGGCTCAGGCGCGCGGCCAGGATCGATACCGCCGGCATCATCGTGGCCACGATGATGAAGTGACCGAGTTCGAGCGCCGGTGGATAGACCGCCGGCGCGATGGTGGCCATGACCAGCATCACGAGGCCGAAGATGAGCACCGCGTAGACGCTGATCCAGGTCATCTGGCGCGCGGTGGCGGCGAACAGGCCGAACATCAGGATCACCATCTGGATCGGGAAGACCGCGCCGCGCGCGCTGCCGAGCAAGGCGTAGGCCCAGGCCGCCAGCGCGATCGAGCAGACCATCTGCGGCACGACCAGCGAGGCGTCTTCGAAGCGCCGCGACCAGCCGCTGCGGATGAGCAAAAAAGTGCCGACCAGGAAGGCCACGCAGACCAGCGTCCACCAAGCGACCGGCCGCGCGGGCGCGACACCGGCATAAACAAAGTAGTGCATGCCGGCAACGCCAGCGGCCATGACCAGCATCGACAACCCGGCCTGGGCCAGGCGGGTGCTCTGGGCCGGCTCGGTGGTCAGCAGCGCATCGAGCAGGCGGCGGGTCAGGGTCCGTGGGGGCGCTGTCATTTGCGGGCCCGAGCGTACACCGGCTGCGATAGCCGCATCAGCGCCTAAACTTGCGCTCACCGCCGATGCCCGACCCCCAGCCCCACACGTCCCTATACGCCCGGAGACCCCCGCGATGAATGCCCCGCTGCCCGACGATGTGCGCAAAGCCCTCGAGACCGCGACGCTGGAGGACAAGTACACACTCGATGCCGGTCGGGCCTTCATGAGCGGCGTACATGCGCTGGTGCGGCTGCCGATGCTGCAGCGGCAGCGCGACGCACGCGCCGGCCTTAACACCGCCGGCTTCATCAGCGGTTATCGCGGCAGCCCGCTGGGCACCTACGACCAGGCTTTGTGGGCGGCGAAAAAACATCTCGCCGCCAACCACATCGTGTTCCAGCCCGGTGTGAATGAAGAGCTCGGCGCGACCGCGGTCTGGGGCACGCAGCAGCTCGACCTGTACCCAAAGGAGAACAAATACGACGGCGTGTTTGGCATCTGGTACGGCAAGGGCCCAGGGGTGGACCGCTGCAGCGATGTCTTCAAACACGCCAACATGGCCGGCACCAGCAAATATGGCGGCGTGATCGCGATTGCCGGCGACGACCATGTCGCCAAGAGCAGCACCGCGGCACACCAGAGCGACCACATCTTCAAGGCCTGCGGGCGGCCGGTGTTCTTCCCGTCCAACGTGCAGGACATCCTCGACATGGGGCTGCACGCGATTGCGATGAGCCGCTTCTCGGGCCTGTGGTCGGGCATGAAGACGATCCAGGAAGTCGTCGAGTCGTCGGCCTCGGTGTCGGTCGACCCCGACCGCGTGAAGATCATCCTGCCCGAAGATTT
>JANPDN010000249.1:0-5332 GCA_031431555.1 Rubrivivax sp. | reverse complement strand
GTGCAGGGTTTCGTGCAGCAAGCCGCGCGCCACCTCAAACCCGGCGGCCTGCTGCTGGCATCGACCATCAACCGCACCGCGCGCAGTTTCATGACGGCCATCGTGGGTGCCGAGTACATCTTCCGTCTTCTGCCCAAGGGCACCCACCATTGGGCGCAGTTCGTTCGACCAGACGAACTGCAACAGGCCGCGCTGGCCTGTGGCTTGGCGCAGCAGGACTGCCGCGGCATGGGCTATCTGCCCGCTGTGCATCGCGCCTGGTGGACGCGCAACGTCTCGGTCAACTACATCTCCAGCTTTGTCAAGTCTGCGCACTGAGCAAACGATGAGCAAACGATGAGCGCGCGCACCCGGCGGTGACCGGGCCAGGCCGAATTGATCGCCGTTGCGACAAGGCCCAACGGGTCGGACGTCGCGTCAGGATCGGACTTCATAGCATTTAGCTATCTGCTGTATTTTTTTAATCAACCCACGCAATGCTGCGTCGCAGCAATACTTCGTCTCGTTGCGCTTCCTCGAACCCATTTCATTCAACCCACGGAGTCATCCATGTCCCTCATCAACACCCAGGTTCAACCGTTCAAAACCCAAGCCTTCCACAACGGTAAGTTCGTCGAAGTCACCGAACAAAGCCTCAAGGGCAAGTGGTCTGTGCTGATCTTCATGCCGGCCGCCTTCACCTTCAACTGCCCGACCGAAGTTGAGGACGCCGCCGACAACTACCCCATGTTCAAGGACATGGGTACCGAGGTCTACATCGTCACCACCGACACTCATTTTTCGCACAAGGTGTGGCACGAGACCAGCCCGGCCGTGGGCAAAGCAAAGTTCCCGCTCGTCGGTGACCCGACCCACACGCTGACCCGCATGTTCGGCGTGCACATCGACGCGGAAGGCCTGGCGTTGCGCGGCACCTTCGTGATCAACCCCGACGGCATCATCAAGACCGCCGAGATCCACGACAACGCCATCGCGCGTGACGTCAAAGAAACCCTGCGCAAGGTGCAGGCCGCCCAGTACGTGGCCAAGAACCCCGGCCAGGTGTGCCCGGCCAAGTGGCAGGAGGGCGCCAAGACGCTGACCCCGTCGCTGGATCTGGTGGGCAAGATCTAAGCCTTGGCTTGATGACAGGACCAACGGGTCCTGTCGACAGCCCGCCTGGTTCTTGGGGGCGGGCTGTCGACCGGGCCCAAACAGACACGCCCTCAAAACCCCGTACAAGGATTCACACCATGTTGGACGACAGTCTCAAGGCACAGCTAAAGGCCTACCTGGAGCGCGTGACGCGGCCCGTGGAATTGGTCGCGTCACTCGACGACCGCCCTGCCTCGCAGGAAATGCGCGAGTTGCTCGACGAGATTGGCGCGCTCAGCGAGAAAGTCACCGTGCGCTACGACGGCACCGATGCTCGCCGCCCGTCGTTCTCGATTAGCGCGGTTGGCGCTGACATGGGCGTGCGCTTCGCCGCCGTCCCAATGGGCCACGAGTTCACTTCACTGGTGCTGGCACTGCTGCAGGCCGGCGGGCACCCGCCAAAGGTGGAGGCCGATGTCATCGAGCAGATCCAGGCCTTGCGCAATGACGATGGAAGCGACTTCGTCTTCGAGACCTACATCTCGCTGAGCTGCCACAACTGCCCGGACGTGGTGCAGGCGCTGAACCTGATGGCGGTGTTGAACCCGCGCATCCGGCACGTGGCCATCGACGGCGGACTGTTTCATGCCGAGGTCGAGGCGCGCCAGATCATGGCCGTCCCGATGGTCTTCCTGAATGGCGAGATGTTTCATTCGGGCCGCATCGAGCTCGCCGACATCCTGGCCAAGATCGATACTGGCTCGGCAGCGCGTGACGCCGCCAAGCTGGGCGCGAAACAAGCCTTCGACATGTTGATCGTGGGCGGCGGCCCGGCCGGTGCTGCGGCAGCGGTCTACGCCGCGCGCAAGGGCATCCGTACGGGCGTCGTGGCCGAGCGCTTCGGCGGGCAGACGCTTGACACGCTGGGCATCGAGAACTTCATCTCGGTGCAGGAAACGCAGGGGCCCAAGTTTGCCGCCGACATGGAACTGCAGGTGCGCAGCTACGGCGTGGACATCATGAACAGCCAGCGCGTCACCGCCATCGAGCCGGCGCCGAAGCCGGGTGGCGAGATCACGGTGACGCTGTCCAACGGCGCGGCGCTGAAGACCCGCTCGGTGGTGCTGGCCACGGGCGCGCGCTGGCGCAATGTCAACGTGCCCGGCGAGCAGGAGTACAGGAACAAAGGCGTGGCCTATTGCCCGCACTGCGACGGCCCGTTGTTCAAGGGCAAGCGCGTGGCGGTGATTGGCGGCGGCAACTCGGGCGTCGAGGCCGCGATCGACCTGGCCGGGGTGGTAGCGCACGTGACGCTGATCGAGTTTGCCGATCAACTCAAGGCCGACGCGATACTGGTCAACAAGCTCAAGAGCATGCCCAACGTGGAGATCCACACCGGTGCGCAGACCACCGAGATCACCGGAGCCGACGGCCGCGTCAACGGCCTGGCCTACAAGGACCGTGCGAGTGGCCAGACCCACCGCGTGGCGCTCGAAGGCGTGTTCGTGCAAATCGGCCTGGTGCCCAACACCGAATGGCTGCGCGGCACGGTGGAGCTGTCGAAGTACGGCGAGATCCTGATCGACGACAAATGCGCCACCAGCCTGCCTGGCGTATTTGCGGCGGGTGACGTGACCACGGTGCCCTACAAGCAGATCATCATCGCCAGCGGCGAGGGCTCGAAAGCGGCGCTCTCGGCCTTCGATCACTTGATCCGCAGCCCCGCGATGTAGCTTCGAGCAGCCGCTCAGGGCTTCGATGCAAGCTCGTCGGAGTCGGCGTCGATGGGCTGCGGCAGCGGATAGGCGTCGGCCACATAGGCCGGCCCTTTCATGACCCTGACGATGAAACACGCCAGCGCGAGCGTCAGCACCAGCGTCCAGTGCAACACGGCAACGCCGAACCTCGTGTAGTCCCACAGCAGCAGCGCGCCGGCGCCGGCGGTGGACTCGGGAGCGACTGGCGCCAGCACGTGGTTCGCTCCTGCAAGTACCAGCGGCAGCAGCGTGCCCCACATCAGAATGGCCGGCAGGCGCCGCCAGACGAGATGCTCCAACCCCGGCGCCGATTGCACAAAGCCGGGGAGTTTGTTGAACAGGTTCATGATGACCTCGTCATGGTTGCATGCTGGAAGCTCGGCCGGTTAGAACAACTGGCCCTGGCCGTCCGGCGCAGCCCGGGTACGGCGCTTCTGCGTGGTGGTGGGTGGCAAGCCACTTTTGCGTGAACCGTGCTTGTGTTGAATGGCGTCGGCCTCGGCGTGTGCCTCCTGGGTCCGGCGCAAGCCATACAACTGGTCTTTCGCTGCCGCGACCGCGCTGCGTTCATCGACGATCGGGCTGGGGTAGGCCGCACTGCCGAACTCCGGCACCCATTGCCGGATGTACCGGCCCTGAGGGTCCTGGTCGCGCGCTTGCTTGGCCGGCGAATAAATGCGCAGTGTGTTGATGCCGGTGGTGCCCGACTGCATCTGCATCTGGCTCCAGTGGATGCCGGGCTCGAAATCGAGGAACTGGCGCGCCAGAAACAGCCCCGGCTCACGCCAGTGCAGCCACAGGTGGTAGGCCGCAAAGCTGACCAGCATCGCGCGCATGCGGAAATTCAGCCAGCCCGTGGCGCGCAGTTGGCGCATGCAGGCATCGACCATGGGGAAACCGGTGCGGCCTTCACACCAGGCCTGCAGTCGTTCGGTATCGATTGGGCTCGCGCGCACGCCGTCGCCGGGCCGCAGCCCGTCGACCGTGCGCGCGACGTTGCGCCACTCGATGGCCGGCTCGTCTTCGAGCTTTTGCATGAAGTGGCAGTGCCAGCGCAGCCTGCTGGCAAAGCCGCGCAAGGCGTAGGCCAGATCGCGGTCGGTGGTGGCCGCGATGCGCGCTTCGGTAGCCTGGTGCACACAGCGCATCGATATCGTGCCGAAGGCCAGATGCGCACTCAGCCGGCTGCAGCCTTCGGAGGCCGTAAGCGGGCTGGACATCGCGCGGCGGTAGTCGCGCCCGCGACCGTCGAGAAAACTGTCGAGCAGGGCCCACGCGGCGCGCTCGCCGCCCGGTGGCAACGCAGCGCTCAACGTGGGCAGGCCCAGCTCGCGCAAGGTGGGCAGCGCCGACGCTTTCAGGTCCGTCGCCGTGCGCAAGCCCCTGGCCGCGTGTGCCGCATTTGCCTCCGGTGCCTCCGGTGCATTCATGCGTTGTGCCCATCGCCCGGCCCACCCGGTGCGTGAGCGCAAGCGGCGCACCACGCCAGTCTGTGGCAATTCGGTCCAGTCCACGCCTTGGCTGCGACACCATGCGGCCACGGCCAGATCGCGCGTGTAGCTCCAACCCGGGCCGGTTTCTTCGTGGCTGAACAGGTGGGTGAAAACGAACTCGCGCCGCAGCGCCTGCAGCACTTGCGGCATCGCGCCGGTGCGCACAAGCAGTGGCAGTCCACGTGCTGCCAGGCCGTGCTGCAGCTCGGCCACGCAATCGAGCAGGAAGCCGACGTGGCGTGGGTCGCACTCCGGGCTCGCCAGCCACTGCGGCTCGATCACGACCAGGCCGAGCGCGCTTTCGAAGTGCATCGCTTCTGCCAGCGGGGCGTGATCGCGCATGCGCAGATCGCGCTTGAACCAGACCAGCGCAGCCGTGCCCGTCATGTCGCGGCCGCTGCGTTGCAAGACATCAGGTCGAAGACTTTCCACTGTCAGCCGCCACCACGCAGCCGCTGATGCGCCAGTCAGTACCGGCCTGCCGCTCGAGCACGTAGGTAGCCTTCCAGAGGCGCCCCTCGCGATCACGCAACTGCACAAGCTGCGTCACCGTCGCTGGCGTCCCGACCTCGACTTGGGGCTGGAAGAACGAGACAGCGGCCGGCCGAACCACCATCGGGTAGCCGCTTCGCACCATCGCCATGAAGGTGTTCGCATCGCCGAACAGGGCCTGGATCGACGACGACGCGTAGGAAAAGGCGCGAGCGGGATCGTCCGCTGCAATGGCTTCGAGCTGCGCCTCGACGACCTGGCGAACGGCACGAGCATCCGACTCGGCCAGCATCACCGCACCGGCAGCGGCGGGCACGATCAGGCCGATCAAGGCTACGCAGCCGAGCCTGCGCCGTGTCCAAGCTCCGGTCTGGTGGAGGATCGTCAGACCGCCGGGCATGACGGGCTCGCGGTGGACGCACCAAGTGGCTGCGCCACAGCGGCCCGATCGGGATCTTCGAGCTGCGACAGCGGGGCACGGCACATCCTCTGGCCGTCCCATTGCTGGCCACACCA
>JANPDN010000248.1:0-9357 GCA_031431555.1 Rubrivivax sp. | reverse complement strand
CAACATGGCCGGCACCAGCAAATATGGCGGCGTGATCGCGATTGCCGGCGACGACCATGTCGCCAAGAGCAGCACCGCGGCACACCAGAGCGACCACATCTTCAAGGCCTGCGGGCTGCCGGTGTTCTTCCCGTCCAACGTGCAGGACATCCTCGACATGGGGCTGCACGCGATCGCGATGAGCCGCTTCTCGGGCCTGTGGTCGGGCATGAAGACGATCCAGGAAGTCGTCGAGTCGTCGGCCTCGGTGTCGGTCGACCCCGACCGCGTGAAGATCATCCTGCCCGAAGATTTTGTGATGCCCGCCGGCGGCCTGCAGATCCGCTGGCCCGACGGCGCGCTCGACCAGGAAGCGCGGCTGATGGACTACAAGTGGTACGCCGCGCTGGCCTACGTGCGCGCGAATCGGCTCAACCACAACGTCATCGAAAGCAAAAACGACCGCTTCGGCATCATCGCCAGCGGCAAGGCTTTCAACGATACCCGCCAGGCACTCGCCGATCTCGGGCTCGATGTCGAGACCTGCCATGCGATCGGCCTGCGCCTGCACAAGGTCAATGTGGTGTGGCCGCTCGAAGCGACGATCACGCGCGAATTTGCGACCGGCTTGACCGAGATCCTGGTCGTCGAAGAAAAGCGCCAGGTCATCGAGTACCAGATCAAGGAAGAGCTCTACAACTGGCGCTCGGATGTGCGGCCGAACGTGCTCGGCAAGTTCGACGAGCCGGATGGCGATGGTGGCGAAGACCACACCGGCGGCGAATGGAGCATGCCCAACCCGAGCCAGAACTGGCTGCTGCGCGCCAAGGCCGACCTGACGCCAGCGATCATTGCGCGGGCGATTGCCAAACGCCTGAAAAAACTCGGCCGCGACGGCAGCATCAGTGCCGACATCATCAGCCGCATGGAGCAGCGCATCGCGGTCATCGACGCGCGCGAAGCGCAGATGAGCGCACTCAAGCTCGACACCGGCGAGCGTGCGCCCTGGTTCTGCAGCGGCTGCCCGCACAACACCAGCACCCGGGTGCCCGAAGGCAGCCGCGCGATGGCCGGCATCGGCTGCCATTTCATGGCCGTGTGGATGGACCGCAGCACCAGCACCTTCACCCAGATGGGCGGCGAAGGGGTGCCCTGGGTCGGCCAGGCGCCGTTCACCACGGAGCAGCATATCTTCGCCAACCTCGGCGACGGCACCTACTTCCACAGCGGGCTGCTGGCGATCCGCCAGAGCATCGCCGCGGGTGTCAACGTGACCTACAAGATCCTCTACAACGACGCCGTCGCAATGACCGGCGGACAGCAGGTCGGCGAGCGGCCCGAAGGCCACTCGGTGGTGCAGATCATGAAGAGCGTGCTCGCCGAGGGCGCGGTCAAGCTGGTCATCGTCACCGACCAGCCCGAGAAGTACGAAGGGGTCAGCTTGGAGGCCGGTGTCACGGTGCACCACCGCGACGAGCTGGATGCGATCCAGCGCCAGTTCCGCGAGATCAAGGGCACCAGCGCGATCATCTACGACCAGACCTGCGCCACCGAAAAACGCCGCCGCCGCAAGCGCGGCAAGATGGTCGACCCTGAAAAACGCGTGGTCATCAACGAGGCAGTCTGTGAAGGCTGCGGCGACTGCTCGGTGCAGAGCAACTGCCTCAGCGTCGAGCCGGTCGAAACCGAGTTCGGCCGCAAGCGCCGCATCAACCAGAACACCTGCAACAAGGACTATTCCTGCGTCAAGGGTTTCTGCCCGAGCTTCGTCACCGTCGAAGGCGGGCAGTTGAAAAAGCCCAAGAAAGAAAAGCGCGGCGACCTCGCTGCGGCACCGGCGATTCCCGAGCCGTCACTGCCGGTCGCCGAAGAGGCCTGGGGCATCGTCGTCGGCGGGGTCGGCGGCACCGGGGTCATAACAATAGGCGCGCTGCTCGGCATGGCCGCCCACCTCGAAGGCAAGGGGGTGGTCACGCAAGACGCTGGCGGCCTGGCCCAAAAGGGTGGCGCGACCTGGAGCCATATCCAGATCGCCAACCGCGCCGACGCGATCTACACGACCAAAGTCGACACCGCCAAGGCCGACCTCGTGGTCGCCTGCGACAGCATCGTCGGCGCATCCAGATACACGATGAGCGTGATGCAACCCGGCCGCACCTATGTCGCGCTGAACACCCACGGCACACCGACCGCGGCGTTTGTCAAAAACCCGGACTGGCAGTTCCCGGGCAGCAACTGCGAGACCGCCGTGCGCGCCAGCGTCGGCGAAAACCTGGTCGGCGCTTTTGATGCCGAAACGGCTGCGGTGCAACTCATCGGCGACTCGATCTATACCAACCCGCTGCTGCTGGGTTACGCCTGGCAACAGGGCCGCATCCCGCTCAACCACGCGTCGATCTTTCGTGCCTTCGAGCTCAACGGCGTGCAGGTCGACAACAACAAGGCGGCCTTCGAGTGGGGTCGGCGCTGCGCCCACGATTTGCCCGCGGTGCAGGCGCTGTACCAGGCGCAGCAGGTCATCAATATCGTCAAGAAGCCGTCACTCGACGAGATGATCAACAAGCGCATCGAGTACCTCACCGGCTACCAGGATGCGGCCTATGCGCAGGTCTACAAGGCCTTTGTCGACAAGGTGCGGGCTACAGAAACGCCACTGAACAGCGGCCACAAACTCAGCGAAGCCGTGGCGCGTTATCTCTTCAAGCTGATGGCCTACAAGGACGAATACGAAGTTGCCCGCCTGCACACCGACCCGGCCTTCACGGCCAGGATCGCGGCGATGTTCGAGGGCGACTACAAACTTGTGCACCACCTCGCGCCGCCGCTGATCGCGAAGAAAAATGACAAGGGCGAACTCATCAAGCAGCCTTTTGGCGCCTGGATTCGCAGCGCTTTCGGCGTGCTCGCCAAGCTCAAGGGCCTGCGCGGCGGCACGCTCGATATCTTCGGCCGCACCGACGAGCGGCGCAGCGAGCGGCAGTTGATCGTCGACTACCGGGCCTGCATCGACGAGCTGCTCAAGACCCTGTCAGCGGCGAACGTCGCGCAGGCCGCCGAGATCGCGCGCATCCCCGAAGAGATCCGAGGTTATGGTCATGTCAAGGAACGGCACTTGACAGCCGCACGCGCCAAGTGGAGCGGCTTGATGGCGCAGTGGCGCGGCGGCGCGCAGGCCTGATCGACTGCGGCTGAACTGCGACTGCGGGTGTGGCCGGCACCGGCCGCGGGTTGGCGAGCGCGGCCTGATGCGTCGATGAAAACGCGTGCTCATGGCTTGGGTTGTTCTCGCAGCCCGGATTGGGGTGGCCGGCTTCGGTTGTGGAACTCTTACGCCGGCCGGCCACCCCAATCCCGGCTGGGCCGGTGGCGGCCTGGGCGCCGCAAAGCCCAATCAACAGTGGCGGCCAGGCTCACGGTTGAAGCCCCAACACCGTGGCCCGCAGAGTCGGCGCGGGGGTGGCCCGGCGAAGAGCCTAAGAATTCCAGAAACGTAGCCGGGCCACCGCCGTGTCGGCTCTGCGCGCGCCGATCCAGGAGCGCGCGCATCGCTTGTCCGACATGCCGACGCGGGCCGGCAAGCGCCACGGGTCGTGGCACGATGCGCGCATGTTGCAAATCATCGGCCGCAGCACATCGATCAATGTGCGCAAGGTGCTATGGGCCTGCGTCGAGATCGGCCTCGACTTTGATCGGCGCGACGCTGGCGCTGATCACACCAAGCTGCATCCCGGCGGGCTGGTGCCGGTGCTCATCGACGGCGACTTCGTGCTCTGGGAATCGAATGCGATCTGCCGCTATCTGGCGCGCAGCCGCCACCGCTTTGACTTGTTGCCCGCCGAGCCGCGTGCGCAGGCCGATGTCGAACGCTGGATGGACTGGCAGACGACCGAACTGAACAGTGCCTGGCGCTACGCCTTCATGGCGCTGGTGCGCAAACATCCGGCCTACACCGACAAGGCCCAGATCGCACAAAGCATCGCCAACTGGAACAACCATATCGCGCTGCTCGACCGCCAACTGCAATCGACCGGCGCCTTTGTCACTGGCGCCAACTTTACGCTGGCCGATATCGTGCTCGGGCTGGCCGTGCAGCGTTGGCTGATGACGCCGATCGAGCGGCCGGCGTTCGGCGCGCTGACGCAGTTTCACGCGCGCCTGCTCGAGCGGCCGGGCTTTTGCACCTGGGGTGCCAACGGCGTGCCGTGATGCAACTCGTCTGGCCCGGCCTGGATCATCTCGACGTCTACCGCCAGGCGCTGGAGCGCGGCTGGTCGTCCGACAACCTGCGCGGTGCCGTTTGAGCGGGCCGCGCGGCGAAGACTTGAAAGACACGCCCTGGCCGGCCGTCGCCGCCGCGCGCCGGCAGGTCGTCACCCGGGTGCCGTTCTGGATTGCCGGCGAGCGGGTCGGGTCGGTCGCCAGCACGCATCTCGCAGCGCTCGCCCGCTGGCCGGATTGGATCGAACAAGGTCTCCGCGGCATCACCCTCGTCGTGCCGCTGGCCGCGCGTGGCGCGGCGCTGGCGGTGATGAACGATGCGCTGCGCGCTGAAGGCCTGGTCGTCGCCTGGCGCGACGAGCCCTTCACGTTGTGGTCGGCCGCCGGCGACGTTGAGCTGGCGGTCATCGAACGCGCTGCCAGCCGCTTCTGGGGCACGCTGACGCGTGGCGCGCATTGCACCGGCTATGTCCGTGGCAGCGACGGCCGGCCGAGCCAGATCTGGATTGCCCGCCGCGCAGCGCACAAGGCCACCGACCCCGGCAAATTGGACAACCTCGTCGGCGGCGGCGTGCCGCGGGGCCAGACCGCCCAACAAGCGTTGCACCGTGAGGGTTTTGAAGAAGCTGGCCTCGACGCAGCCACGATGCAGCGTGCGCTGGCCGGCAGCGTGATCGAGATCGCGTGCGATATCGCTGAGGGGTTTATGCACGAACACCTGCACAGCTTCGACCTCGAACTGCCACGCGGCGTGACACCGCAGAACCAGGACGGCGAAGTCGCGTCGTTCGACCGTGTGCCGGTGCAAGAAGCGGCGCGGCTCGCCGCCGGTGACACGATGACCGTCGACGCAGCGCTGGTGACGCTGGACTTCCTGCTGCGGCATGGCCTGCTGCCGCTGTCGGCACGGCGACAGCTGGCTGCACCACTGGCCCAACTGGCGGCACGCCGTGCACCCGCATAACCCCTGCGCCGGTCAAAACTCATTCCACCGAAACGCCTGCGGTTGATCGGGTTCGGCCGGGTTGTTCAGCGACAAATTTGCGCGACAGTGATGGGCTGCACGCCGCGCGCCCTGGCGTCGGCAGCCTGTGTTTTCACGCCCCACCACTTGCTCCATGGAGACTCCTGAATGAGCGACAAGATCCAACGCACCCCGGCCGCTCGCCGCGGTTTCCTGAAGAACGCGTCGGCCGGTGCCGTCGGTGCCGCCGCGATGGCCGTGCCTATGGTCAGCAAGGCGCAGACCGTGGCCTTCCGCTTCCAGAGCACCTGGCCGGCGAAAGACATCTTCCACGAGTACGCCAACGACTTCGCCAAGAAGGTCAACGACATGGCCGGCGGCCGGCTGAAGATCGAAGTCCTGCCTTCGGGCTCGGTGGTGCCGGCTTTCCAGCTGCTCGAAGCCGTCAACAAGGGCACGCTCGATGGTGGCCACGGCGTTGTCGCCTACCACTACGGCAAGCAGGCCGCGCTGGCGCTGTGGGGCTCCGGCCCGGCCTTCGGTATGGACCCGAATATGGTCCTGGCCTGGCACAACTACGGTGGCGGCAAGGCCATGCTCGAGGAGATCTACAAGTCGATCAATATGGACGTGGTCTCGTACCTCTACGGCCCGATGCCGACCCAGCCGCTGGGCTGGTTCAAGAAGCCGATCGCCAAGGTCGAAGACTTGAAGGGCCTGAAGTTCCGCACCGTCGGCCTGTCGGTCGACATCTTCACCGAACTCGGCACCGCGGTGAACCCGCTGCCGGGTGGTGAGATCGTGCCGGCACTCGACCGCGGCCTGATCGATGCGGCCGAGTTCAACAACGCCACCAGCGACCGCTTGCTCGGCTTCCCCGACGTGGTCAAGAACTGCATGCTGCAGAGCTTCCACCAGAGCGGCGAGCAGTTTGAAATTTTGTTCAACAAGGGCAAGTACAGCGCCCTGCCGCAAGAGCTGAAGTCGGTCATCGACTACGCCGTGCAGGCTTCGAGTGCCGACATGAGCTGGAAGGCCATCGACCGCAACTCGCAGGACTACATCGAGCTCAAGAAGATGGGCATCAAGTTCTACAAGACGCCCGATTCGATCCTGCGCGCGCAGCTTGCCGCCTGGGACAAGACGATCGCCAAGAAGTCGGTCGACAACCAACTGTTCGTGAAGGTGCTCGCCTCGCAGAAGACCTACGCCGAACGTGCGATCTCCTGGCAGAACGACTACATGGTCGACTTCAAGATGGCCTACAACCACTACTTCGCCAAGAAGAAGGCCTGAGCCTCGACACCGGGGCCCAGAGGGCCCTGGTCAGCAGCCATCCGCGCGACCGCACGGATGGCTGATTCACTTTGCGGCCCCTCACAAGGCGGACCGATGACAACCCAAACCCTGCTGCACACCGCAGACCGCTTCAGCACCTGGGCCGGCAAGGCATTTGCCTGGCTGATCGTGGTGCTGATGCTCGTCGTCGTGATCGAGGTCTTCAAGCGCTATGCGCTCAACGCCCCCACGGCCTGGATCTACGACGTCAACAACATGCTCTACGGCACGCTGTTCATGATGGGCGGCGCCTACACGCTGGCGCATGACGGTCATGTGCGCGGAGACTTTTTCTACGGCCGCTTCACGCCACGCACCCAGGCTTGGCTGGACCTGGTGCTGTACTTCCTGTTTTTCCTGCCCGGCATCGGCGCCCTCACCTGGGCCGGCTGGACCTATTTCAACGAGTCGCTGGCGATGCGCGAGCAGACCTTCAATGCCACGCCGCTGCCGCTGTATCCGTTCAAGTTCGTGATCCCGGTGGCCGGTGTCGTCGTGATGCTGCAAGGCCTGGCCGAGATGCTGCGCTGCGTGGTCTGCATCCGCACCGGCGCCTGGACACCGCGGCTCAAAGATGCCGAAGAGATGGACGTCGTCGAGCAGCAGCTTGCCAACAGCCAATACGTCGACGACGCCGCGCGCAAGGAAATCATCCAGCGCGCGCACCAGATCGATGAAGCCGCGCATCAACGTGGCATGGGCGGGAGGGATCACACATGAGCAACGCAGCTTTGGGCCTGACGATGCTCTGCCTGATCATCGTCGTCATCATGCTTGGCTTCCCGACAGCGTTCACGCTGATGGGGCTGGGCATGGTCTTTGGGTTCATCGCCTTTTACGACCCCGCGATGCCCTGGTTCGACAACAAGATCTTCGACCTGATGGTCCAGCGCGCCTATGGCGCGATGACCAACGAAACGCTGCTGTCGATACCGTTATTCGTCTTGATGGGCTACGTCATGGAACGTGGTGCGCTGGTGGACAAGATGTTCCACAGCGTGCAGCTCGCGTTCCGCAAGGTGCCGGGCTCGCTGGCCGTCACCACGCTGATCATCTGCACCTTCTGGGGCATCGCCAGCGGCCTCGTCGGCGCGGTCGTCGTGCTGATGGGCGTGATCGCGATGCGCCCGATGCTCAACGCCGGTTACGACACCCGCCTGGCCGCTGGCGTCATCACCGCCGGGGGCACGCTGGGCATCCTGATCCCGCCGTCGGTGATGATCATCGTCTACGCCGCGGTCGCCGGGCAGTCGGTCGTCAAGCTCTACGCGGCAGCGATGTTCCCGGGCTTCTTTCTCGCGCTGCTGTACCTGATCTACGTCATCGGCTGGGCAATCATCAACCCGAAGGTCGCGCCGAAGCTGCCGATCGAACAACAGCGCGCACCGATCAGCCCCTGGGTCGCCCACATCGCGTCTACCTATTCTCAGCGCATGCTGCCGGCGCTGATGCAGGCCGTCGTGCTGCCGGCGCGGGTGCTTCGTGCCGGCGCCGAGGGCTTGCGCGTGACCTGGCTGCAACTGGTCTGGGCGCTCTTCCGCGCCTTGGTGCCGTTGTGGCTCGCGCTGGCCTGCCTGGGCGCGGCGTGGTGGTATGTGACGATCCATTCGCAAAAGGGTGACGACAACGCGGCGATGCCGACGATGCAGCAGACGCAGGACGCCGCGGTTTCGGGCAGTGCCGCTGCGGGCGGTGTGCAAGAGCCGCCGGCTGCGTCCGGAGTGCAAGAGCCGCCGGCAGCTGCTGGTGGCTTGGCTGAACCGGCCGGTGCGACGTCGACCGAGAAGTCGGCAGAGGGCGGTGGCCTCTCGGCACCCCCCGGCGCCGAGACCGAAGCCGCGGCCAAAGAAGCCCCCGAGACCTTGCAGCAGATGGGCGGCGGGCCGGTGGACGCACCCAAGCCGCCGGCAGTGCCCGAGGGCTTCTACATCGGCTTCGGCATCACCGTGCTCATCGCCGCGCTGCTGCTGGCCTGGTACTACATCAAGTTCGACGCCGAGCAGTACGAGATCCTGACGATGGTCGTGTCGTCGGTGATGCCGCTGGCCACGCTGACCTTCATCGTGCTCGGGGTGATCCTGTTTGGCATCACGACCGCCACCGAGTCGGCGGCGGTCGGCGCGGCCGGGGCATTTTTGATGGCCTTCTGGGCGCGCACGCTGGACTTCGAGCGCATCAAGCAGGCGGTGTTTCTCACCGCCAAGACGACCTCGATGGTGTGCTGGCTGTTTGTCGGCTCGGCGCTGTTTTCGGCGGTCTTTGCGCTGCTCGGCGGCCAGCGTCTGGTCGAGACCTGGGTCCTGGGCATGGACCTGACGCCGCTGCAGTTCATGCTGCTGTCGCAGGCGATCATCTTCGTGCTCGGCTGGCCGTTGGAATGGACCGAGATCATCGTCATCTTCGTGCCGATCTTCCTGCCGCTGCTGCCACATTTCGGCATCGACCCGATGCTCTGGGGCGTGCTCGTCTTCGTCAACCTGCAAGCGGCCTTTTTGTCGCCGCCGGTGGCGATGTCGGCCTTCTATCTGAAGGGCGTTTCACCAGCGCATGTGACGATCAACCAGATTTTCGCCGGCATGATGCCGTACATGCTCATCGTCATCCTGTGCATGGTCTTCATGTACATCTGGCCGGGGCTGACGCTGTGGTTGCCGAACTACCTGTACGGCGGCGGTTGACGGGCTCTCGCTGAACGTCTGGGCGATCGGTGAAAGTCCGGTCGCCCTAGGCGAGCGCGCTCGCTGCCGGGCTCGGACATCGGCGCGCGATTGGGCCGGTGGGGCGCGCGGGTGCGCGCGGGTCCCCCCCGTCGAGGGGCGGGCGCCGCGCCGCCGTTTATTGGCGGGGCCGCGCCCCCC
>JANPDN010000247.1:0-2580 GCA_031431555.1 Rubrivivax sp. | reverse complement strand
CCTTCGATATGGATGTGCAGCTCGGCCTTGGGTATCGTGCGCAGCAGCGCGGGCAGGCGGGCATGCGGGATGCGGTCGAAATCAATGGCCATGTCTTGATGCAATCCCAGAAGAAAAAAAATCGCCGCCGGGCGAAGCGTTTCGCGCGGCGGCGTGGGGGTCGATGTCGGCAGCGCCGTCAGCGCCGAACCGGTGTCGACAAGGGCTTGGGTGCGACCACTTGCCGAGTCACCTACCCGCTCACTTGCCCGAAGGCACCTTGCCTTCGACACCCTTGACGTAGAAGTTCACGCCGCCAAGAAACTTGTCGTCGGCGACCGCGTCCTTGGCTAGCAGCTCTTTACCGTCGGCACCCACCAGCGGGCCCTTCCAGATCGAAAAGCTGCCGTCCTTCAGGCCCGCCTTGACGGCGTCGACCTTGGCCTTGACCTCGGCCGGCACCTTGTCGCTGATCGAGACGATATCGATCGCGCCTTCTTTGACGCCCCACCAGGTGTTGACACCACCGGCCCATTTGCCTTCGAGCGCTTCGCGGGTGGCCTTGATGTAGTACGGGCCCCAGTTGATGACCGCCGAAGCCAGGTGCGCTTCTGGCGAATACGCGGTCATATCGCTGTCCCAGCCAAAAGCGAGCTTCTTGTTCTTGCCCGCGGTCTGCAACACGGCCGACGAATCGGTGTTCTGGAACAGCACGTCAGCGCCCTGGTTGATCAGGCTCTGCGCGGCTTCGGTTTCCTTGGGCGGGTTGAACCACTCGTTGACCCAGACCACCTTGGTCTTGATCTTCGGGTTGGAACTCTGCGCACCGAGCGTGAAGGAGTTGATATTGCGGATGACCTCGGGGATCGGGATCGAGCCGACCACGCCCAGCGTGCCGGTTTTGGTCATCGCACCGGCGATGACACCGGCCATGTAGGCGCCCTCGTAGGTGCGGCTGTCGTAGGTGCGCATGTTGTCGGCTTGTTTGTAGCCGGTGCCATGCTCGAACTTGACACCCTTGGTATCGGCGGCGACCTTGAGCATCGGCTCCATATAACCGAAGGTGGTGCCAAAGATCAGCTTGTTGCCCTGGCCGACCATGTCGCGGAAGACCCGCTCGGCGTCAGCCGCCTCGGGCACTTTTTCGACGAAGCTGGTGACCACCTTGTCGCCAAATTCCTTCTCCACGGCCTTGCGACCGTTGTCGTGGGCGAAGGTCCAGCCGCCGTCGCCGACCGGGCCGACGTAAGCGAAGGCGATCTTCAGCGGCTCGGCCTTCGGCGCTGCGGCCGATGCGGCCGCGGGTGCAGCCGCTGCCGGTGCTTTGGGTTCTTCTTTTTTGCCGCAGCCAACGAGGGCCGCGGTGGCAGCGATCGCGGCCCAGCCGGCGGCCTGGATCAGCGAGCGTTTGTGAGTGAACATCGACATGGTTTTTTTCTCCTGGCAAGGTTGAAAACGACGGGGGCGATTATCGCGGCGCGACTCATGACCCCGGGAAGAAGGGTTTCCCCAGAGAAGCCGGCATATTGATGCGGATCCAGCCGGCATTGCGCGAGATCAGCACCAGCACGACGATCGTCGCCAGGTACGGCAACATGCTCAAGAACTGGCTCGGGATTTCGACGCCCTCGCCCTGCAAATGAAACTGCAGCATCGTCACGCCACCGAACAGATAAGCCCCGAGCAAGACACGTGCCGGCCGCCAGGTGGCGAAGGTCGTCAAGGCCAGCGCGATCCAGCCCTTGCCGGCGACCATGCCCTCGACCCACAACGGCGTGTAGACCACCGAGATGTAGGCGCCGGCGACGCCGCACAGCGCGCCGCCGACCATCACCGCGATCATCCTGATGCGGCGCACCGGGTAGCCCAATGCATGCGCACTTTCCGGCGATTCGCCGATCGATCGCAGCACCAGGCCAGCGCGCGAACGGTACAAAAACCAGGCCAACCCAAGCGTCAAGGTAATCGCGATATAGACCATCGGATGCTGGCGGAACAGCGCCGGGCCGATCAGCGGGATGTCACCCAAAACAGGAATCGCCCACTGCGCCCGCTCGCCGAGTTTGGCCTGCGTGTAGCTGATGCCGACAAACGCCGAGAAGCCGGCACCAAACAGGCTCAGCGCCAAGCCTGACGCGTACTGGTTGGTATTGAGCCAGATCACGAGCACCCCAAACGCAGCCGCCATCAGCGCACCGGCCGCCGCGCCGGCTCCAAAAGCGATCCAGTCGCTGCCGGTGTGCACCGCGGTGGCGTAGCCCGCGATGGCGGCGACGAGCATCATCCCTTCGGCCCCGAGGTTGACGATGCCTGCGCGCTCGTTGATGAGCAGGCCCAGGCCGGCGAGTGCGAGCACCGTACCGGCGTTGAGGGTGGCGGCGATCAGCAGTGCTAGGGCATCCATGGGGGGTCTCTTTTATTTGCCCTGCGGGCGGCTTGTGCGGTCGATCGTTCTTGGCGAAGTGGGTCTGGTTTTTGTTGGTGGCTGCCGCCGGCCGGGATGTCGCCCCGGCGGGCGACTCACTTTCTTTGCTGGTGCAAAGAAAGTAAGCAAAGAAAGCACCCCAACACGATTTGGCTCGCTGGCCACAGGCGCTGCGC
>JANPDN010000246.1:0-15388 GCA_031431555.1 Rubrivivax sp. | reverse complement strand
GCGCCAAACTTTGCGGCGACATCGGTGGTGTCATCGAGCATCGGCTCGTGGCGCGCGATGAGGATGCCGTCGTGCGTCATGACCAGATCAGGCTCAATGAAACTGGCGCCCTGCTGGATCGCCAGCGCATACGACTGCAGCGTGTGCTCGGGCAAATAACCCGATGCGCCGCGGTGGCCGATGACCAGCGGCGCCTGGCCGTTGAGCGTGTTGTAGGCAGCGGCCGGGGTGGCGACGAGTGCGGCAGCCAGCGGCAGCAAGGCCAAGGCACCGGCAATCAGCGGTTTCGAGGATCTGGACATGGGTTTTCTCCTGGCGGGTTGGTGTTGTCAGCGTGAACCGGACCAGTCTCCGGCGCAAGTGTGAAAACGCGGTGACAACGCGGCAACACCGCATCGACACCACATCGACCACCCTTCAGCGCCGCTGGCCGCTGGCGATGCCTATCCGGGACGCCCGGCTAGCGCTGCGGCTATGCTCTGCGCCCCCATGCCCGCCGTGCACATCAACGATATCGAAGGCGCCATCAACTGGTGGCGTGAACGCTCGCCTTCGCCCGACGGCATCACCGCCTGCGCCGAGGTGCGCGCGCTGGCCGAGGTTTACGCGCTGCTCGTGTATTACCGCGACAACGAGTGTGATGAAACTTCGATGCCCGAGGCCGCACATGCCGCCTGGCTGGCCTGGTATGCGTCCACTCCCGACGCGCCGTGCATCGCGATCTGCTCGACCAGCCAGGGCGACGCCGAATGCAAGGGCTGCGGCCGCAGTTTTGACGAAGTCCAGCATTGGACGGCCTACACGCCGGCGCAAAAACGCGCGGTCTGGCGTCGCATCACGCTCGAAGCCCGCGCCTGGCGCTTCAACCGCTATGCCGAGCGGGCGCGCCTGGCCACCGGCATCGATCACCCGAGCCCGAAATTGTTCGCGCCGCTGGCCGGTGAAGGCGGCGCTGCTTGAGCGATCCGGTTCCGGGCAACGACACCGACCGCTCGCTGCGCAGCAGCGCCAGGCGGATTACCAAGCTGGCCTGGCCGGTGCTGGTGGGGCAGCTTTCGGTGGTCGCCTTCGGCACCATCGACACCTTGCTGGTGGCTCGTTTTTCGTCGCTCGACCTCGCCGCGCTGGCGGTCGGCGCGGCGATCTACATGACGGTCTTCATCGGCTTCATGGGCGTGGTGTTGGCGATCGGGCCGATCGTCGGCCAGCTCTTCGGCGCGCGCCAGTACGCCCAAGCTGGCCGCGAGGTGCACCAGGCGCTATGGATTGCACTCGCGATGGCCGGCATCGGCAGCACGTTGCTGCTTTTCCCGCAGCCCTTTCTGGCGATCGCGCAGGTCTCGCCCGAGGTCGGCGCGAAGCTGCAGGGCTACTTGACGGCGCTTGCATTTTCGCTGCCCGCATCGTTGCTGTTCACCGTCTACCGCGGCTTCAATACCGCCGTCTCGCGGCCCAAGGCAGTGATGGTGTTGCAGCTTTGTGGGCTGGCGCTGAAAGTGCCGCTGTCGATAGCGTTGGTCTGGGGCGTGCCGGGTCTGGGGATACCGTCGCTGGGTGTTGTCGGCTGCGGCATCGCGACTTGCATCGCGATGTGGGCGCAGCTCATCGCCGCGGTCGTGGTCTTGCGCCGCGACCCGTTCTACGATCGATTCGAGCTCTGGGGCCGCGGCCTGGATGCACCCGACCGGCCTGCGCTGCGCACCCAACTTCGGCTGGGGCTGCCGATCGGCGCGACGATCCTGATCGAGGTCACCGGCTTCACCTTCATGGCGATTTTCATCGCCCGCCTTGGCGCGGTGCCGGTGGCGGGGCACCAGATTGCCGCCAACCTCGTCGCACTGCTGTTCATGATGCCGCTGGCGCTGGCCAACGCCACGAGCACGCTGGTCGCGCAGCGCATCGGCGCACAGGATTTGCGCGATGCGCGGCGCCTCGGCTGGCACGGCCTGCTCATCGGCTGCGCGGTCGCGACGTTCATGGGTGGCACGGTTTTCCTGGCGCGTGAATCGGTTGTCGCGCTGTACACCGCCGACGCCGCAGTGGCTGCGGTGGCGCTGTCGCTGGTCGCCTGGCTGGCCTTGTTCCACCTTGCCGACGCCGCGCAGGCGATCGCTGGTTTTGTACTGCGCGCCTACCGCGTCACGGTGATCACGCTGGTTGTCTACGTCGGCGCGCTGTGGGGGGTCGGCCTGTTCGGTGGCTACGTCCTGGCCTTCGATACCTTGGGCATCAGCCCGGCCGGATTGACCGGCGCACGCGGCTTCTGGGTCGCCGCCACCGCCGGGCTGGTCATCGCGGCGGTGGTTCTGTGCATCTACATGGTCAAGATGCTGCAGCGCCAGCGTGTCACTGCGATGTCACCCCGCGCCGGTTGAGCCGGCACGGTCGTCGCGCCACAGTGCGGCATCAGCACTGCTGCCGGGGAACAAGACCATGTGCCAAGACGCGATTTGCCAACCGCTGCGACGCCAGACACTCGCCGCCGCGCCGTCGGTCGAAACCGCTTCGCGGCGGGCCTAGTCAGGCAAGCCGCAAAGCCGCTCGAGCGCGGCAAACCGCGGCTCACCGCGCAGCGCATCCAGCCCCGGATCGACCGGCAGGCAGACAAAATTGGAATCACGTTGTTGCTGCGCCTGCTCGAGCAGTGTCAAGGCGGATGCGGTTTCGCCGAGCCTGGCGCAGACCAATGCCAGTTGGTACGGCGGCAGGTACAGCGCGCCGCGCGCCACCTTGAGCTGCTCGATGGTGGCGCGGGCCTGCGCCGGCTGCCCAAGCAGCGCCTGGGCCTGCGCGACACCGATCGCCCCGATCGTGAGCTGGGGGAACAGCATCTCGGCCTGGCGATAGCAGGTCAGCGCCGCTTCGGCCTGCCCCCGCTGCAAGTGCACATAACCGAGCAGGCTGACTGCCAGCGCCTGCGGCTGCAGGTCCAACAGCGCACGCAGATGCGCCTCGGCGCTGGTGAAGTCACGCCGGTACAGCGCGAGCAAGGCTTCGTGGGCACGCACCGAGTTGTTCAGCGGGTCGAGCGTGCGTGCGATCTGCAACTCGCTGGCGGCCTCGTCAAAACGGCGCACGAACATCAGCGAAAAAGCAATCTGGTGGTGCAAAAAAGCACTCGGCGCGCTCGCCTGCCGGGCCCGCGCATAGAGCTGCTGCGCACCAGCCCAATCGAGGGCAAAGCGGTGACGCA
The DNA here is from genome assembly GCA_031431555.1 of Rubrivivax sp. GTDB lineage: Bacteria > Pseudomonadota > Gammaproteobacteria > Burkholderiales > Burkholderiaceae_C > Rubrivivax. Next base: position 12,195 of record JANPDN010000246.1, on the reverse strand, counting down.
GGCCGGCCAGGAGTGCCAGCGCATCGGCATGGTCGGGGTCGATCTGAAGCGCCTTTTCGGCGTACTCGATCGCGCTGGCGACAGCCGGCATCGGTGCCACATAGGTCATGCCGACAAGTGCTGACAAGGCCCGTGCGCAGCCCAGATAACCACGCGCTGCGCCAGGCGCCAGGCGCGCCGACTGGCCAAAGCGGTCGAGCGCCTTCTGCATGCCTTCTTGATGCCCCAGGCGCAGGAAAAACTCGCCGCGCTCGGCGAGTTCCTGCGCGTCGCCGACCGCGCTCGGTGCCGCTACCAGCGGCAGCGCCCCGGTGCACTCGGCCTGCAGCACATATTGGCCCGGCGGCAAATGAAACCGCACCGCCTGCGACGCGCCGGACCCGAGGTAGTAGCGCACCAGCCGCTGGCGCAGCCGCCGCGCCTCGACACGCACGATGCTGTCCTGCGCCGGGTCGAAGGTGGCGGCGCGGCGCTGGAAAACTTCGATCGCCAGCACCGGCTCCTTGAGCCGGCCGGTGTCACCCGCCAGCAGATGTTCGACGAGGTAGGCGAGCAGGCGCTGGTGGGCCCGGGCGTTGGCAAATTCTGGTGACGACAGCGCCAAGCGCAAAGCCTCGCGCACGAGCGGTGGTGGTGGCGGCGGAGGCAGCAACGGCAGGTCGACGGCAAGCGGCTTTATCGGGCGCCGGGTCGCGGCAGTGGGCTCCTCGGCGACCCCTACCGTAGCCGATGTCGGATCGGACTGCCACCCCGTGTCTTGACGACCGCTCGGGCGCCGCTGCACGCCGCCACACACATCACCACGCGGCGCGACACTCGATGCGCTTGGCGAGGGCAGGGACACTGACAGCGAAGCCGCCGCGGTCAAACCGGCAGGGTCAGCGTGAAGCAGCTGCCGCCGCCCGGCCGCGGCGCGCAGCGCACGCTGCCACCATGGGCGGTGGCGATCTGCCGCACCAGCGCCAGGCCGAGCCCGACGCCGCCTTCGCGCTCGGCGTGGCCCGGTAGGCGAAAGAACGCCTCGAAGATGCGCTCGCGATAAGCCTCGGGCACACCCGGGCCGCGGTCACAGACCTCGATCTCGGCAGCGCCAGCGACGCGGCGCACCCGCACATCCACCTGCCCGCCAGCGTAGCGCTGCGCGTTTTCGAGCAGGTTGCGCAGGGCGCGGCGCACCAGGCGTTCATCGGCTTGCACCACCAGCGCTTGACCTTGAAGCTCGCCTTGATACTCACTTTGAACGTTAGCCGCGTGAGCGGACTTCGATGCCGCAGCCTCGTCGACCGCAATCGCGAGCAGGTCCACCGGCGTGCGGCGCAGGCTCTCCCTGGCGGCGTCGAGCCGACTCGCCAGCAGCACCTCTTCGACCAGCGCATCGAGCTCGGCGATATTGGTGTGGATTTCCCGGCGCAGCTTTTCGCGCTGCACCGGCGCCGCGTCGTCGAGCATCGACACCGCCATCTTCAACCGCGCCAGCGGCGAGCGCAGTTCGTGGCTGGCATTCGCAAGCAGGCTCTGGTGCGAGCGCAGCAGCGTTTCGATGCGCCCCGCGGCCCGGTTGAAACTGGTCGCCAATGCGGCCACTTCGTCACTCCCGTCTTCGGCGACACGCTGACTGAGTGCGCCGCCGCCGAAAGCCTCGACACCTTGTTTCAGGGCTTCGAGCCGGCGCGTCAGGCCGCGCACGACCGGGTAGGCGCCCCCCGCCACCGCCAGGAACAGCAGCGCCAGCAGCGCGACGATGCCGGCGCCATCGGGCAGGCCGTGCATCACCAGCATGTGTCGCGCGACCGGAGGCATCAACAGTGCCGAGGCCTCACCGCGGCGGTCGTCGCCGCCGCGCGGGGCTTCGCCCGTGCCCGTACCCATGCCCATGCCGGTGCCCGGGCCGGCCCCACCGCGCTCGGGTCGGTTCGGGTTGCCGCGTGTGACCCACAGGGTGCGGCCATCGTCGAGCCGCACCGCGACGCCGGGACGCAGCCCGGCCGCGCTGTCGGCTTCGCGGCGCAGATAGGCGTCGGAGGCGCCGATGCGCTGGCCCTGCGCATCGTCCAGCGCCATCGGCAGGCGCAGGCGCTGCGACCAGTCGCGCAACGCGGCGGCTTGTTCAGCCGTCGGGGCGTCGGGCGCCGGCAGCGAGCGCTGGAGCAGGTCGGCCCAGGCCTCGACCCGGCTCTGCGCTGCGGACTCCACACGCTGGCGCTCTTGCGACATATGGCGCTGCACGAGCCAGCCCGAGGCCAGCGCAAACAGCCCCAGTGCAGCGACGACGGTCAGCCAGATGCGAAAGTACAGCGACCGCATGGAGGCTATACGGCAGCGGGCGATCAGGCCCGCGCAGCGGCAAGCGTGGGGGCGGTCATTTCAGGCCGGCGCCGGGCCGCCCCAAGCGGCCTGCGCCCCCTTGGGGGGCAGCGCAGCCGCGCAGCGGCAAGCGTGGGGGCAGTCATTTCAATCATGATCCTGCCGTCGCGCAAAGACATAACCGGTGCCGCGCACGGTGATCACACGGCGCGGGTTTTTCGGGTCGTCCTCGATCAGGGCGCGGATGCGCGAAATGTGGACGTCGATGCTGCGGTCGAAGGCATCCAGCGGATGGCCTTTGAGCGAGTCCATGATCTGGTCGCGCGTCATCACGCGACCAGCCGCGCGGGCGAGCACGACCAGCAGGTCGAACTGGTGGCTGGTGAGTTCGCAGGCCCGGCCATCGATGCGTGCCTGGCGCGCACCAAGATCGATGACCAGGCGGCCAAACTCGAGTACCGCGTCACTGCCTTCATCAGGCGCGGCGCGGCGCAGCAAGGCCTTGACGCGCGCCAGCAATTCGCGCGGCTCGAAGGGTTTGGGCAGATAGTCGTCGGCGCCGATCTCCAGCCCGACGATGCGGTCCATCGGCTCGCCGCGCGCGGTCAACATCAATATCGGCAACCGGCGTGTGCGCGCCTCGGCGCGCAGCTCGCGGGTCAGGTCCAAGCCGTCGCCATCGGGCAGCATCAGGTCGAGCAGCAGTGCGTCGTAGGCGCTCAGCCGCAACCGCTCGCGCCCTTGCGCCAGCGACGGCGCGGCATCGACTTCGAACCCATGGCCGCGCAGGTAGTCACCCACCATCGCGGTCAGGCGGGTGTCGTCATCGATTAGCAGCAGGCGGCTTTGCATCGGCTCGGTTCAGCGCCCTAGGATTTTGGCGCGTCCAGTACGCGGCGCTCGCGCTGGTGGCGGTCCATCATTTCATGCCGCCGCTGCATCGAGTCCGCCAGCGTCTTGCGCTGCTCTGGCGTGAGGACACGGCTGGTTTCGATCATCGCCTGCAGCATGCGCTTGGATGCCACTTCGTGCTGCGCGGCGATCTGCAGGCGCAGGGCTTCGGCGGCACGCGCGTCGACGGTCGGCTGGGTGAAGATCTGCATCATCTGCCCGTGCTGCGCGCGCCGGCCGTCGCGGCCGCTTTGCAACTCGGTGGCTGCACTGTGCATGATCTGCTTGATCTGGGCGCGCTGCTCGGGCGTCGCGTTGACCTGGTCGAGCATGCGCTCGGACAAATGCATCATGCCGCCAGGGCCACGATGCCCGCCGTGCTGCCCAGCCCCCATCATCATCGCGCCCCGGCGGCCATGACCCCCCGACTCACCGTGGCCGGCCATCGGTTGTGCCCAGGCGGTGAGCGTGAAGCTGCCGACGGTGGCCAGCACCAGGCCGGCGGCAAGAAGTTTCAGCGGGAATCGGTTCGTGGCCATCACGGCTCCTCAGGGGTTGACGATGAAAGGCATCGTGCCGGGCCCCGGTAACGCGCCCTTGCCGGTGGGGTAAAGATCTGTTTCAGCGCGCCGGCTCGGCAGCATCCACACGCATCAGGCGGCGCTGCAAATCGAAGCCGCGCTGCGCGCTGCGCAGATCCAGGCGCAGCAACACACCACTGGCGCGGTCGATGACGATGACACCGTCCAGGCGCACCGCGCTGTCACCCTGCTGCACGTCGCCAAAGAGCTCGATCACGGCGACGTCGAAGCGCCGGCCGGCGAGTGTCTGCGGGCCTACCGCAACGACCTGGCCGCGCAGGCGCGCGCGCTGAAAAGCGTCGTCGGCCAAGCTCATGGTGCCGGCCAGCACCTGGCCGAGCTGCGGTTCGTGGCGCAGCAGTTGTGGCCATTGCAGCCAGCCCGCCGGCGCCTGGGTGACATTGCCGGCACGGTCCTGCTGCCACGGCGCGCTGGCCAAAACACCGGCGGTCTCGAAACTAAATTCGAGCTGGTCGCGGCGCAGCGCGAGCAGCTTGAGCACCAGTTCGCGCTGCGGCGCCGCGCTGAGGCCCTTGCTGCCACGAGGCTGGTGGCGCTCTTCGTAGACCAGGCGCTCGCCCACCGCCAACGGCAGCGTGGCGGCCTGTGCCGGCGACAGCTCGACGCCCGGCGCAGCGCAAGACTTGGCCGCGGCGGCGCCGCGCAGCGCTTCGAAGCGGCCTTTGAGGCGTGCGAGTTCATCAGCCTCGGGCCCGGCCGCGCGCATCGCCACCAGCGCCGGCCAGAACACGGCCAGGCCGATGCCGAGTGCGACGATATTGTTGCCGGCCCGCTCGTCCACCGAATAGGCCATGTCGGCGGCACGTTTTTGGACGCGGTCGCCTTCGGCGTCGATGCGTTCGCAGTCCCACTGCACAAACTCCGCCGGGCTGGTGGGCGCGGGTACGATATCCACCGCTCGTGTGGCGCAGCCGGCGATGCCAGCGCTCAGCAGCAGCGTCATCAGCCGCAGCCTGCGCCAACGCGGCCGTCGTCGCGTCGCGGTCGACGGCAGTGGCGGAGCCGAGACCGCAACAGCGGTCGGTGAGGCAGGCTGGTGGCGGAACACGACGGTGATTGTGCCTCCGACCCGGCCACTGCCTGCGGGCAGGGTCAGACACGCAGGCCTTGCCCCAGACCTCGTAGTGCGCGCTGGGGCGCAGGCTCGCGCCACTGGCCCCGGGCTGCCTCGATTCGTGGCTGAGCAGGCAGTGGAAACCTGGAATAGCATGCAGCCCCGACGCTTGTCCCTGCGCACCCGCACCATGATCGCCGTACTGTTCTGCACAGCGCTGGCCGCGGCCGAACCGGCCCTGGCCACCGACTGCACCGGCATCGCCCTGCCGTGAACCTCGGCGGCGCCACCACACAGGCCGTGCCAGGTGGCGCGCGCCAACTCAATGCGCGCGATCTGATCGACGCGCTGCACGCCTTGCGTGAGGCGCCTGGCAGCCCCGACTATTGGGCTCGGTTGGCAACCGGCCTGATGCGCCTGACCCATGCCAACGCAGCCTGGCTGCTGCGCAGATGCGGGCAGAGCGACAACCACAACGACAACGATAGCGACAACGACGACTGGCAGGTACTGGGCGCCGCACACGCTGCCATGGGCGCGGCGGCAGACCCGCTGCAGGAACATTTTCGCGCCGAGCTGCAGACCCTCATCGAAAGCGCCGCGAAGCAGGGTTTTGCCAGTTGCCCTGGCCGCATCTCGGGCGGTGCAGCGCTGTGGTGGGCCGCGGTGCGGTTGGAGCAAATCGTCGGCGGCTGGTTGCTGCTGGCGATCCCCGACACTGAGCGGCCACAGATCAACGAGCTGCTGCTGCGGGCGCAGATCGTCGCCGATTTTCCAACGCTGGACGGGCCGGCAGCAGCGCGTGTATCGGATTCGGGCGCCGGCGATGCAGCAGCGGCCGCGGCCGCCGGCAACACGCCCCTAACGCCCGAGTTGTGGCTGCGCCTTGCGGAGGTCTGCGAGCATGTCGCTCGGCAGGACCGCTTCGGCCCGGCGGCGCTGACACTGGTCAACGCGCTGGCCGCGCAGACCGGCGCTGGGCAGGTTGTGCTCGGCTGGCGTTACGGCGACCACATGCGGGTTGTCGCGATCAGCCATCGCGACCACTTCGACCATTTCAGCCGGCCCATCGAGCTCACCGAAGATGCACTCGACGAAGCGCTCGACCAGGACGGCGGCGTGCGCCTGGCGGCGACCGACCGCGCCGGCGCCGGCAGCTGGCCGGCGCATGGCCGGCTGCGCGAATCGCTGGCCAATACCAACCCCGATACCTATCCGCAGTCGCACCTGATGTCGCTGCCGCTGCGCCGCCAGGACCAGCCCTCCTGCGCGGTGCTCCTGCTGGCCTTCGACGAAGACCATGAACCCGACGAGCGCCTGGCCGCGATGCTGGTGCGCAGCCTGCAGACCCTGCTGCCATGGCTGCAGGCGCTGCACACGCGCAGCCGCGCCTGGCCGCTGCGCGTGAAGGACAGGACGCGAACACAACTCGCACGGTGGCGCGGCCCGAGCCGCGTCGGCGTCAAGGTTTTGTGCTTGCTCGCCGTGCTGCTCCTGCTCTACGCGTTGTTCGCGAACCGGGATGTCGGCGATGTCGCCGGCTTCGGCCGGGGTCATGACGACTGGCGGGCGCCGAACCGCAACGATTTCGCATCCTTGGTCAACCGTGCCCGCGCGGCGCCGGCGATCCAGCGGTGCGTGCGGGGCGGTGTGCGGGCCAGCGAGTGAGTCAATGACGTGGTCCGCGTGCGGGCTCGCGCTGCCGGTGACGTGGCGGCGGTGAAACCGCGATGCCCGCTGCGCCGCGCGCCACCGTAGCACCTGCCATCGTCAAGCGGCTGCGTGGCATCTGCTTGGCACTGCGGCAGTTGGTTGAAGAGCCGGCCTGGGTGGGCACTCGATGGCGGGCGCGCAGGCAGACGTTTGCCGATGTGGTGATGGTCGACCCCGGCTGACCGCCGGCCGACGATCGTTTTTCCGTCCAGGCTGCTGGCCCGATAGCGTCCTCGGTCGCAACACCGACTGGGACGAGGGTTGCCAGTCTGCTCATCGCGAGTGACGACCGGCTGCGCCGAAAAAATTGTCGACATCGATCGCCAAAACACTGCCGCCGCCGCGATCGGCAGACGCCCCGCCTACTTGAAGACCACCGTCTTGTGACCGTTGAGCAGTACGCGGTGGCGCGCGTGCCAGGTGACGGCGCGGGCGAGCACCGCGCTTTCGATATCGCGACCCATCGTCGTCAACTGCTGCGTGTCGCAGGCATGGTCGACACGCGAAATATCCTGCTCGATGATCGGCCCCTCGTCGAGATCACCGGTCACAAAATGCGCCGTCGCGCCGATGATCTTGACACCGCGGTCGTGTGCCTGGTGATACGGCCGCGCACCCTTGAAGCTGGGCAAAAACGAGTGGTGGATATTGATCGCGCGGCCTTCGAGCGCGCGGCATAGCGGGTCTGACAACACCTGCATGTAACGCGCCAGCACGACGAGGTCAACCTCCTCCTGCGCGACCAGTTCAAGCAGCTTGGCTTCGGCCTGCGCCTTGGTGTCGGCGGTCACCGGGATGTGGTGGAAAGGAATGTTGTACGACGCCGCGAGCTGGTAAAAGTCGCGGTGATTCGAGACCACAGCGCGGATATCCAGCGGCAGCAAGCCACTGCGCCAGCGGAACAGCAGGTCGTTCAGGCAATGACCGAGCTTGGAAACCATGATGATGCTGCGCATCGCTCGCGCGGCAGCGTTCAACGCCCAATTCATCTGCAGGCGCTCGCCAAGCGCCGCGATCGCTGAGCGCAGCGCAGCAGCGGCATCAGCAGGCGCGGGCAGCCGCGGCAACGTGAACTGCACGCGCATGAAAAAGCGGCCGGTGTCCTGGTCGTTGTACTGCGCCGCCTCGACGATATTGCCGCCATGTTCGGCAAGCAGGCCGGTCACCGCATGCACGATGCCGGTGCGGTCGGGGCAGGAGAAGGTCAGCACGAAGGTGTCGCTCACGAAGGCACTCCAAGGGTCGAGAACTCACTGCACCAAACAAAACGCCCGCGGCGCGGGCGTGTGTCTGATGGCGGAAAGGGAGTCCTACACAAGCCACGCAAATACGAGGTGAAAGTCGATGTTCCAGACTCTTACCCCTTACCTACCCACATAAATCTGAGCCCTTGCATTCAGTCCGGGCTCGCGGCGTGGACTAAGGGTTACTGACACCGAAAGTTGGCCGAAAGTGCCGCTACGCATTCTCGCCTGACGGCGACGCGCTGGCGTGAGGGGCCAAAGTTGTTTTCAGATCAGCGGTGACTTTAGGCAGAAAAGCATCGGTCAGAAACCGACTTCGCAGTCTTAAAGTTCTCGGACCCCACCGTCGGAGTACATCCATGAAACGCAGCAGTCGCCCCTCGCCGACGCCAAGTGACGGCGTCTCACCAGCATTGCTTCTGCGCATCGGGATGGTGGTGCGCGTCACAGGCCTGGGCCGTTCAACCATCTATCGGATGATGGCCACGGCCGACTTCCCATCGCCAGTGCGCCTGAACAATCGGGTCGTCGCGTGGCGCCGCACCGACCTGGAAAAGTGGACCGAGACCCGTCCGCTCAACTCACATTGAACTCTAGGTGGAAATCTGAGAAAGACGGGCTAAGCCGAAGGCGAGTTCAGGTCAAGGGCGTGTCCCGTAGCGTCGCCTGAAAGCACCGCCGCTTGCGCACCCAGGGCTGTGGCACGGTCCACCGCGGCGCTGAAGCAGCGGTCAGCCTCGGCCAGATTCTTGAGCCTGTAGTGCAGGTCTGAGAAGTGCGCGCGTACCAAAGCCGTGGACGTCGATCTCAGTGCGCCCACGCCGATGATGAGCGCCGGCACGGACGGTTGCTGTCGATAGCGCCGCGTGCTAGCGCCGGAGACTACGCTGAGACTTCGTCCTCAAGGTGGAGGACGGCGGCGGCGGTGGCCGGTCGTTCAATTTCAAGAGGAGGCGAGACTGACGGCAATCCGGAGTGAGGCACCCGCCGCAAAGCGCGGCGGGTGCATTCGATAGACGCGCAGCGCTGTGCTCAGGCCTTTGACCGCAGCACAGATTGCAGGCACGCGAAGCCCAGCGACCCCTCAATGCCAGGGCAATGGCGACGTTGTTGGGTCAACCTCAAACTCTCTCCATTCAAACGAATATATGTAATCAGTAGCTTATAAGCTACTGATTATAACATTAGATTAGCTTTTTGCCAAGCTTTCCCCAGGCAGCGCAAGAGATCTGCGAATGAATAGTCGTGCTATGTGGCATGCATGCCACATAGCATATGTCAAGAATGCTTCGAATGCAAGCCCCTGTGAAAGCCCTCCGAGGGAAATAGACGGGAAGGGGCTAAGGCGGGGTCCTGTGCCTTTTGCTCTTGACCATTTCTCGATTTGGTATCATGCTGGGTGGCATGCATGCCACCCAGCACGTTGACACATTGAAGTGGACTCCGAATGAACAGATCACGCCTCCAGATCGCCAAGCCGGACATCCTGGCGTTTTTTGCTGCGCAGCCCCAGAAGGTGTTCAAGCTGCGAGAGGTCAGCGCCTTCCTGTCGGCCGAGCGCGGCGGTTGGCGGCTGGCGCAAAGCACGACGGTCGACGTGTTCATCAAATTCCTGATGAAGAGCGGCGAGCTGAAGAGGCATGCCTTCGAGTTCCCCAACCGACCAGAGACGCTGTATGTGTGGGGGGACGTGCCCCTGCTTGAGGTGCTGCAGCACCTCAAAGCCAAGAGCTACTTCAGCCACTACACCGCTATGCGCCTGCATGGATTGACGGAGCAGGTGCCCAAGACCGTCTACATCAGCCACGAGCGCTCGGAAATGAGCGCGACCAATGCCTCAGAGCTCGACCAGGCCGCCATCGATGAAGCGTTTCGCCAGCCGGCGCGGGTGAGCAACAACGCCGTCGACTTCGGCGACCAGCGCATCGTTCTGATAAACAGCGCTTTCACGAACATGGAGGGCGTCATCCCACACCCCGCCGGGCAGGGGGCGACGGAACTCGTTCAGGTTACCAACATCGAACGCACGCTGATAGATGCCGCGGTGCGCCCTGCCTACAGCGGCGGCATCTACGAAGTGGCCAAGGCCTACGAGCAGGCTAGAGAGACGGTATCAGTGAACGCGCTGGGCGCGATGCTCAAGAAGCTTGAGTTCGGCTACCCGTATCACCAGGCCATCGGCTTCTACCTTGAGCGGGCGGGCTACCGGTCAAGCTCGCTCGCCCTGATGCGCCGGTTTCCGATGAAGTTCGACTTCTACCTCACGCACGAAATGGCGGAGACCAGATACGACAAGGCCTGGCGGCTGCACGTGCCCAAAGGCTTCTAGCCCTTCCTTGCCGTCTCCGCTTCGGCTGCCGTGGCCAGCACGAGCGTGGCAAGGTCGACGACATAGTCGAAATAGAAATCGAAGCTCTGCAGCTCGAAGCTGGGGGCGACCGTGGCCTGCACCGACGGGAAGCCCTGCCGATGGAACTCGCGCTGCGCCCCGATCTGCCCCAGGAAGTCCAGCGGGACATGCTTGAGCGCGAACATCTCGCGCGTCATGTCGATGGCCTTCGGCGCGGTCAGGTCGAGGACCAGGCGCTCGACGAGAGTATGGATATCGAGGAAGTCACGCGCACGCTGTGAGCCAGGCCGGCCGTCGCTGCGCTTGACGATAGGGGCATAGGCTTCCATCTGCTGGCAGATGGCGCGCAGCTTCTCGCAGGCGATCATCGTCGGCGAGTACACGTAGATGCGGTAGCCCTCAAGGTCGGTTTCCTCCTTGTCGGCCACGTACTCAAACCGGCTGATGTCGATGAGGAATTTCTTACCCTGGCCGATGCTCAACGCTTCGCGGCGCATCTGCTCGAGGTTGTCCTTGTGCGTGGCGAACTGGTCGAGCGTGACCAGCTTGAACTCGACCGCGTAGCCACCCCAGAAGCTCGCCATGTCGGGCGAAATGTTGGCCGGCTTTTCGGCCATCTTGAGGTCGAAAGGCATGTAGCCGGCAGGCGGGAACGTACGCTGCAGCGCCCGCCCGATGCGGGCGGTCATGGCCTCGACGCCATCGGGAAAGTCGTGCTGCATCGAAAAGTCGAGGTCGACGGATTCCCGCGAGGTCAGCTTGTGAATGAGGGCCATGGCGTTGCCGCCCTTGAGCACGAGCTCGTCCATCAGGTGGTCATCGGAAAACATCGCCATCACGGCAAGGCGCTTCACGCGCTCGAGGGCCGCCAACTCATCGCCCTTCTTTTCGTTCTTGCTTTTTGCCACGTGGGCTCCCGAGTGACTGCTTCTGCCAGGCGCACCTGGTGCTTGTTGGTACTGCCTCTGCAGGTGTTGCACAACCTCAGTGGCGATGACACGCGCCGCCCTTTCTCTACTCTGGATTCTCGCCGCCTGCCTGCTGTGGCTGACGGTCCGTCTAATCCCCCAGCGAAGCCGCATGTTCTGGATCTCTAGGGTGCCTGTAGGTGTCTCCCCTGCCTGCAGGGGCCGGGTGCTATGCGCGCGCCGAGCCCCCAAAGCCTGCCTTTGCGCGGCGGGGTATCGACCGTCCGGTAACGCCCCCTGCTGACGTTGGACGCGCCGCAGCGAAGGGCGGCAATCGCTGCATCACCGGCGCCCAGGACGACTCGGCCAACAGCAGCTGGGGGTCGGCAGCGCCAGTTCGTGACCATCGGATGCAGACATCCGACGCCAAAACTGTCGAGACCTTCGGCCGGCCTCCGCGAACGACCGCTGTCGCCACCTCGGCTTTGCTCGGCGGCGCCGGCGAACGTCAAGTTCCAATGTAGACCGGTCGCTCGGTGAGAAAACCGCCGCCGGCTGCTCTGGGTCGTTGGACCAAACCGCTGACGCGGTGGTGGTGCGCGGCCGATCGGACCTCGTAGACGCAGGGGGTTGTGAGTCGTAGCTTGGTTCCCGGGGACTGTTCCCCGGAACCCGGAGACGATGATGACAACGCTGCGTCAACGCATGATCGATGCGATGGTCTTGCGCGGCGTTCGGCCGCGCACCCAGGTGTCTTACCTCAGGGCCGTCTCGCAGATGGCCCGCCACTACCACCGTAGTCCCGAACTGATCACGGACCAAGAGGTGCAGGCGTACTTGCTGCACCTCGTGCGTGATCGGCAACTGGCTCGAACCAGCGTCAACCAGGTCTCCAGCGCCACGCGCTTCCTGATCTGCGAGGTGCTGGGGCAGGCCGACCGGCGCTCGCGGATCCCCATGGCGCTGACACCGCAGCGTCTGCCCGAGGTGTTGTCGCGTGCCGAGGTGGCGGCCGTGCTCGCCGCGCCGATGTCCCTCAAGGCCCGGACCCTGTTGATGACCGCCTACGCCACCGGGATGCGCGTGAGCGAGCTGTGCAACCTGCGCGGCTGCGACATCGACTCATCGC
>JANPDN010000245.1:0-3533 GCA_031431555.1 Rubrivivax sp. | reverse complement strand
GCGCCGGGCGGTCGAGCCGCCCGGCGGCTTGTTCGACAAGCAGATGCGCAAGCACAAGCGGCGTTTTGCCCAGGCCCAAATCGTCGGCCAGGATGCCGGCCAGGTGGTGCTCACGCAGGTAATGCAACCAGGCCAGGCCCTGGAGCTGGTAGCCGCGCAACTGCAACGTTAGCCCTTCCGGTGCGGCCACCGGCGGCGGGCTGCCGGCCGCCGCCAGGCGCTCGGCCAATGCCGCCAGGCCGGCGTCGCCCTGCAACTGCCAGACCCCATGCGGGCCGGCGCGCTGCGCCTGGTTCTGCAGCAGGCTCAGGCGCAGTTCTTCGATGCGCTGCGCCTCCCAGGTCGACAGCTTGAGCGGGCCTGCGCTGTCGAGATTGCGCTTCGGGTCGGTGAGCAGGTCGACCATCGCGCCGACGATCGCCTTGAGCGGCGCCGCCGGGGCGTCGATGCGCCGGCCGTCGGGCGTGCGCAGCGCGATCACCTCGTCGTCGCGGATGGCCGCGATCTGCACCGCGTCGAGCCAGCGCGGATCGCGTTTGAGCAAGTCGGCGAGCAGCGGCGCCAAGTCCAGCATCTTGCCGTCGACCTCGATGCCCAGGCTCAACATGAAAGAGCCCTGGCGCTTCGGGTTGTGCAGCGCGAGCAACCTGGGCGACAGCGCTTCAGCCGGCTCGCGCCCGGCTTCTTCGCCGCTCACCGGGTCGATGACCAGGCGCCAGCGTTGCACGCCGACACTCTCGTGTGCAAAGCCCGGCCGCACGATGACCTGCCAGCCTTGCGCCTGCAAACGCGGCACCTGGTCGGCCCAGAAGTCGGCGAACTGGGTCTCTTCGGGCAGCGACCACAGGTCGTCAAAGCCATGCGCGGCTTCGGGGTGGCGCCATTGCATGAAGTGCGTTGGCAGCGGACGCAGGCCGCTGGCCCACAAGGCATCACGGGCGTCGCTTTCGGCAGCCTGGTTGCGCTCGAGCGTTTCCTGGTGCGCCCAGGCACCGCGCAGCACTTCGGGTTTCGGGCGGGTATTGAGCAGCCGCGTGGGGGCCGGCGTTTCCCAATGCAGGCCGCTGGCAGTCACGTACGTCCAGACCACATGCGCCGCCGTCAATTGCAAGCTGCGTGGGCCGAAGCCTGGCGCGGCGCGCATGCCGAGCAGGCCGTCGCCGCGGGTCAAGGTGTGCAGAGTCAGGCGCGGGCGGAACAGCGCCGGCGTATCGGGGGCAGCGGCTGCGGCTGGCGCATCGGGGGACAAAGACATCCGGCGATTCTCGGGGGTAGCGCCGGGCGGCGCCCGGCGGCATCGGGTGTCGTGTCGCGAGCAAGGCAAAATCAGCGCATGAAAGCTGTCGCGCGATGAAGGCCCCGAAACGCTTGCAGTCGCTCGTCGACGAAGGCCTGATCGACAGCGTCACGCGCCAGTTGATGAGCGGCAAGGAGGCCGAGGTCTACGTCGTGCGCTGCGGCGAAGAGACGCTGTGCGCCAAGGTCTACAAGGAAGCCACGCAGCGCAGTTTTCGCCAGGCGGTGGACTACACCGAAAACCGCAAGGTCAAAAATACCCGCCAGGCGCGCGCGATGGCCAAGGGCACGCGCTTTGGCAAACAAGCCCAAGAGGCGGCCTGGCAGAGCGCGGAAGTCGATGCGCTGTACCGCTTGGCGGCGGCCGGCGTGCGCGTGCCCAAGCCGCACAATTTTCACGACGGCGTGCTGCTGATGGAGCTGGTCACCGATGAAAACGGCGACGCCGCGCCGCGCCTGAACGATGTGCAATTCACGGCCGAGGATGCGCGCCGGCACCACACCGCGCTGCTGAAGGAAGTCGTGCGCATGTTGTGCGCCGGCGTCGTGCATGGCGATCTGTCGGAGTTCAACATTTTGCTCGGTGCCGACGGCCCGGTGATCATCGATCTGCCGCAGGCGGTGGACGCGGCGGGCAACAACCACGCCCAGCGCATGCTGCTGCGTGATGTCGACAACCTGCGCAATTTTTTCGGCGCCTGCGCGCCAGAGCTGCGGGCTACGCAATACGGCGCCGAGATCTGGCAGCTCTTCGAGCGTGGCCTGCTGCATGTGGATACGCCGCTGACCGGCCGCTATCAACGCCAGGCCGGTGCGGTGGACCTGAGCGGCGTGATGCGCGAGATCGATGATGCGCGGGCCGAAGAATCGGCGAGACGGTTACGGATGCAGGTGGGGTAGCGGGCTGGGGAGCGGGCTGCACGGCGGCTCAACGAGACGCTGAAGGTCGTCTCCCAGAAAACCCGGCCGCCTCGACGGGCAGCAGATTTGTTTTCAGGCCGCTGCCGGGTGCGGTGCAGGGACGCTTTCGAGATAGACCGAGTCCGGGTCGAGGTCGATACCGCCCGGCCAACTGACCGTGCCATGGTCGGCCCGCACCAACGCAAAGAATCCGGGCTCGCACAGCCGCGCAAACACCGGGTAGGCCAGGTAGGGGCGGATATCCATGCGCCGCCGTTCGCCGTTGTTGAATTGCAGCAGCAGCGTTTGGTCTTGGAGTGCGGTGACGCTGGCGACGCGCGGATTCATGATGGCGGGCCTTTCATTTCAAAGGGTCGATCGGGAACACCGGCTGGCCGCGGACGGCGAGCGCCCAATCGGCGATCAGTTCGTCGCGATGAATTTCGATCCAGGCTTGAACCAGCCGGGTCTGCCGGCGTGGCAAGTTGCCGTCGAGAACCTCGCCAGTGTCGATAGAGAACACGGCCTCGTCGCCAGCGTACATCGCGTGGATATGCGGCAGGTGATGCTGGCGGGTGTCGAGCCAATACAGATAGATCAGGACACCGTAGAAGCTGCTGATAAGTGGCATGTCGGGCTCGCGTTGAAATTATGCAGGACGGGAGTCATTCGCGTGAGTATTGCCACCCCCTCGTGCGCCGCGGCATCGGGTGGCCGAATGCGGCGCCGAGACCAGCCCCAGCGCACAACCCACGCCCCACGACCGACGACAATGCAGCCACCATGCAGCCGCACGACTTCATCCGCAAATGGGGCCCCGGCTCGCCAGCGCACGCGCTGAACGAACGCGCCGGTGCGCAGGCGCACTTCATCGACCTCTGTCGTGTGCTCGGCGTGCCCGAGCCCGACGACCCGACGCGTTACTGCTTCGAGCGCGGTGTCACCAAGACCGGCAGCGCCGCCGGCCGCACCGATGGTTTTGCCGATGTCTGGCTGAAAGGCCATTTCGCGTGGGAGTACAAGGCCCCGGGCAAGAGCCTCGAAGGGGCGCTGCGCCAGTTGATGATGTACGCGCTGCCCTTGGAGAGCCCGCCGCTGCTGGTGGTGAGCGACCGGCTGCGCATCGAGATCCACACGCACTTCACCGGCACGCCGAGCGAGCGGCATGTCTTCGCGCTCGAAGACATCACCCGGCCCGAAGTGCAGCAGCGCCTGCGTGCGCTGTGGCAAGACCCTGACTCGTTCAAGCCCAGGCGCAGCAACCGCGACATCACCGAAGACGCCGCGCGCACCTTCGCCGGCACGGCAGAGCGCCTGCGCGCGGCCGGCGTTGCGCC
>JANPDN010000244.1:0-20359 GCA_031431555.1 Rubrivivax sp. | reverse complement strand
GCCGGCGCGCTTCAGGCCGATCTGCCGCCGGCCCTTGGCGCCGAGCAGCACGAAGGGCGCCGCGGCCATCAGCACAAAGCTCAAGGGCAACAGCACGCGCCACGCTGTCGGGCCGAAGAGCCCGACCAAGCGCATCGCAGTGAAGAGGATCAACAGCAGCGTGACTGCGGCCAGCACCGGGGTGTCGCGCCAGATGGGCCGCAATGGCAGCTTGATCAACATCGCTCAATCGTAGCCGCGCGATACTGGCGGCCGCGATCAAACACCTTCACACCACCACGCACCGCCCGATGAAAAACCCCTTCGACTGGAGCACCGGCTACACCAGCCGGCGCTCGCCCGTATTCGCCCGCAACGTCGTCTCGACATCGCACCCGCTGGGCGCGCAGGCCGGGCTGCGCATGCTGCAAAACGGCGGCAATGCGGTCGATGCCGCGATCTCCGCGGCTGCGGTGATGACGCTCGTCGAGCCGTGCAGCAACGGCCTGGGCTCGGACATGTTCTGCATCCTCTGGGACGGCCAGCAATTGCACGGCCTCAACGCATCCGGCACCGCGCCGGCGGCGTGGACGGCGGCCTACTTCAAATCAAAGTACGGCGACGAAACGAAGACACCGCCCAAACGCGGCTGGGATTCGGTCACCGTGCCGGGTGCGGTGGCGGGCTGGGCGGCGCTGCATGCACGCTTCGGCAAGCTGCCCTTTGCCGACCTGCTGGCACCGGCTATCGAGATCGCCGAACGTGGCTCGGCGGTGCCGGTGATCATCCAGCAGAAATGGGCCAATGCAGCGTCGCTGCCCGAGCTAAACTGCCAGCCCGGTTTTGCGCCGGCCTTTTTGCCCAACGGCCGGGCGCCGCAGGTCGGCGAGATGTTTGTGCTTGCCGGCGCGGCGCGCACCCTCAAGCTGATCGCGCAGACCCGAGGCGACGCGTTCTACCGCGGCGAAGTTGCCGCCGCGATCGAAGCTTTTGCGCGCGAGCAAGGCGGCGTGATGACCGCCGCCGACTTGGCTGCCTACCAGCCCGAATGGGTGCAGCCGATCCAGAAAAACTACCGCGGCTACACCCTGCACGAGATGCCGCCCAACGGCCAGGGCATCGCGGCATTGATCGCGCTCGGCATCCTCGACAAATTTGACGTCGCCGCGCTGCCGCTGGACGGTGTGGCTTCGCAGCATTTGCAGATCGAGGCGATGAAACTCGCTTTCGCCGACGTCTACGAATACGTCGCCGAGCCGAAGACGATGCGCCTGACCCCGGCGCAGCTGCTCGACGATGCCTACCTCTCCAAACGAGCTGCACTCATCAACCCGAGACAAGCGCAGGACTTCGGTCCCGGCCATGGTCCGCAGGGCGGCACGATCTACCTCAGCGCCGCTGACCAAAGCGGCATGATGATCAGCTTCATCCAGAGCAACTACATGGGCTTCGGCTCGGGGGTCGTGATCCCAGGTTACGGCATCAGCCTGCAAAACCGCGGCCACGGCTTCACGCTCGATGCTGCCAGCGACAACCTCGTGGCGCCCGGCAAACGACCGTTCCAGACGATCATCCCGGCGTTCCTGTCGCAAGACGGCAGACCGGTGATGAGCTTCGGCGTGATGGGCGGTGACATGCAGCCACAAGGCCATCTGCAGACCGTCGTGCGCATGCTCGACTACCGGCAGCAACCGCAGGCCGCCTGCGACGCACCACGCTGGCGGTACCACAACGGCCTGGTCAATGCCGAGGCCGGCTTCGATGCGGCCACGGCGCAGGGCCTGCGCGAACTCGGCCACCGCGTCGAGCCATTTGCCGACAGCTACCAGGACTACGGCGCCGGGCAGTTCATCTGGCGCCTCGACGAAGGCCGGGGTGACGCTGCGGTCGAAGGTTATGCAGCCGCCAGTGACCCACGGCGCGACGGCCAGGCGGCGGGCTTTTAGCGGCATCGCGGCGGCGTGACCCTCGACAAACACCAGCGCACGACCGGCTTGGTCCTGGCGACCATCGGCGCGATCGCGTTTTCGGCCAAGGCGATCATCGTCAAGCTGGCCTACCGGCATGGTGTCGATGCCGTCACCTTGATCATGCTGCGCATGCTCTTCGCGCTGCCGTTGTTCGTGGCGCTGGCCTGGTGGGCCGGCCGCGGCCAGCCCAAGTTGAGCGGGCGCGATTGGCGCATCGTGGGCGCGCTCGGTTTCTGCGGTTATTACCTGGCCAGCTTTCTCGACTTCGCCGGCCTGCAGTACATCACCGCCAGCCTGGAGCGCCTGATCCTGTACCTGAACCCGACGCTGGTGATGCTGCTCGGCTGGTTGCTCTTTCAACGCCGCGTCACGCGCCAGCAACTGCTTGCGCTGTTGGTGAGTTATCTCGGCGTTGTGCTTGTCTTCGGCCACGAGATCACGCTCGAAGGCGCGAATGTCGCGCTCGGCTCAGTGTTGGTCTTTGGCAGCGCGGCGAGCTACGCGGTCTATCTGCTGTACAGCGGCCAGGTCGTCAAGCGCCTGGGCTCGCTGCGGCTCACTGGCCTGGCGACATCGGTCGCGTGCATCTTGTGCATCGTGCAGTTTGTGCTGCTGTGCCCGATCGATGTCGCTTTCCAAATTGCGCCGGCAGTGCTCTGGTTGAGTGTGCTCAACGCCACCTTGTGCACCTTTGTGCCGGTGCTGCTGGTGATGATGGCGATCGAGCGTGTCGGCCCCGCGGTGACGGCGCAGACCGGCATGATCGGCCCCTTGAGCACGATCCTGATGGGTGTGCTGATCCTCGGCGAGCCGTTCACCGCGTGGGTAGCGGCGGGCACGGCGCTGGTGCTGGCCGGCGTCTGGCTGCTCGCCCGGGGACGCTGAATGACGACCACCAACACGCTGCTCCGACAGGCCACACGTGCCGACTTTCCCGGCCTCTACCGGGTGCGCATGGCGGTGCTCGAAAACAGGCTAACGTCCACGATCATCGGCGAGGAGCAATACGTCGACGCGATCGAAAACACCGGCCGCGGTTGGGTCATCGAAGACGCCGGCGAGATCGTCGCCTTTGCGGTGGGCAACCGGCTCACTGGCAATATCTGGGCGCTGTTTGTCGACCCCGCTCACGACCGCCGGGGCCACGGCCGGCGGCTGCATGACGTCATGGTGAATTGGCTGTTCGCGCAAGGCCTGGCGCGGCTGAACTTGAGCACTGGCATCGGTACCCGCGCGCAGCGTTTTTACGAGATCGCCGGCTGGCAGTTCACCGGCCCGGTGGGCGACGACGAGGCCGGGTACGTGCTGCAGAATCCGGCGCTGCACAACCCGGCGTTGCACAATCTTGCGCTGCATGCATCGACAACGGAGTCCAAGCCCGTGGCTGAATCCAGAATTCAATCTCGATTGCAGTCGCGTTTGCAATCGCTCGGCTTGACGTTGCCGCCACCTACGCAGCCGCCACCCGGCGTGGTGCTGCCGTTTCGCTTTGTCCACATCGTCGGCCGGCGCGCATTGATCTCTGGCCACGGCCCGCAGAACGCCGACGGCTCCTTCGCGCTGCCACTGGGCAAGGTCGGTCGCGAAGTGTCGCTCGAGCAGGCGGTGCTTGCCGCACGCCTCACGGGCCTTTCGA
Source organism: Rubrivivax sp. (assembly GCA_031431555.1). Classification (GTDB taxonomy): domain Bacteria; phylum Pseudomonadota; class Gammaproteobacteria; order Burkholderiales; family Burkholderiaceae_C; genus Rubrivivax. The sequence continues at coordinate 16,774 of JANPDN010000244.1, read as the reverse complement.
TGCTCGGCAGCCTGCAGCGCGCGCTGGGTGATCTCGACCGCATCGTGGCCTGGACGCGGGTCTTCGGCATGGTCAACTCCGCCCCCGGCTTCAATCGGCAGCCGACCGTGATCAACGGGTTTTCTGACCTGATCCTGGAGGTCTTTGGCGCGCAGGTTGGCGCGCACAGCCGCAGTGCGGTTGGGATGGCCGAACTGCCCTTCGACATCCCGGTCGAGATCGAGGCCGAAGTTGAAATCCGCGACTGAAAGTTTTGGAAGCGACCACTATGCTGCTCGGCCTGCGCACTGCGATCTACCCCGCCCCCGACCTCGCCGCGGCCAAGGCCTGGTACACCAAGCTGCTCGGCCAGCCGCCTTATTTTGACGAGCCGTTTTATGTCGGCTTCTCGGTCGGCGGCTTCGAGCTCGGCCTGCTACCCGACGCCACGCCGGCTGTGACCGGGCCGCAGCCGCTGTGGGGCGTCGAAAATATCGAGCTGAGTTTTTTGCGTTTGCTGGAACTCGGCGCGACATCGATCGAGCCCGTCACCGAGGTCGGTGAGGGCATCAAGGTCGCGGCGGTGTGCGACCCTTTTGGCAACCGCCTGGGCTTGATCTTCAACCCGCACTTTGACGCCAGCGCAGTGCGGTAGGTCCGAACCCCAAGTACCCGCGCGCTGATCGCGCACCCAACCCCAACGGAGTAACCCCAGATGGATCTCGGCATTGCAGGCAAATGGGCGCTCGTCTGCGCCGCGAGCAAGGGCCTCGGCAAAGGCTGCGCGCAGGCGCTGGTGCGCGACGGCGTGAACGTGGTCATCACGGCGCGCGGCGCCGAGGTGCTCGAGGCCACCGCGGCCGAGTTTCGGGCGCTGAACCCGGCGGTGCAGGTGATCGCGGTCGCCGGTGACATCACCACCGTGGCCGGCCGCGCCGCGGCGCTGGCGGCGGCGCCGCAGGTCGACATCCTCATCAACAACGCCGGTGGCCCGCCGCCGGGCGACTTTCGCGACTGGAGCCGCGACACCTGGCTTGCCGCGATCGACGCCAATATGCTGACCCCCATCGAGCTCATCAAGGCGGTGGTCGACGGCATGGCCGAACGCGGATTCGGGCGCATCGTGAATATCACTTCGGCGGCGGTGAAAGCGCCGATCGACATCCTCGGCTTGTCCAACGGCGCGCGCTCGGGGCTGACCGGATTTGTCGCCGGCGTCGCGCGCCAGCCGCGCATCGCATCGCGCAACGTGACCATCAATGCGTTGCTGCCCGGGCCCTTTGATACCGACCGGCTGCGTGGCACGATGGCCGGCGCAGCAAAGAAGACCGGCCGCGATATCGAAGACCTGCTCGACGAGCGCCGCAAGCTGAACCCGACGATGCGTTTCGGCACGGCGCAAGAATTTGGTGCCGCCTGCGCTTTTTTGTGCAGCGTGCACGCCGGCTACATCACTGGCCAAAACTTGCTGATGGATGGCGGTGCCTACCCGGGCACATTCTGAGCGCTGGTTGAGCGCTCGCTGATCACTGGCGGATCACTGGCGGATCAACGCGTTGATCAGGCGTTGTTGCCGATCGCGTTGAAGACTGCGTCGCTGCGCGGGATCGGCTCGACGGCGCCAAAACCTTCGGTCGACAGCGCCGCGGCGACTGCGGCATAGCGGCCGGCCGCGAGCAGCGTGTCGCCGGCCACGAGGCGGGCGACAAATGCGCCGCCAAAGGTGTCGCCGGCGCCGGTGGCGTCGACCGGCTTGCAGGGGTGCGGCGCAATGGCATGCCGCTCGTTGGCGGTTGCGACCAGCGCGCCAGCCGCGCCCAGCTTCAGGGCCACGGTGTGGGCACCCAGGGCCAGGCAGTGGTCGACGATGGCGTCGGGGTCGTTCAAGCCGGTGATCGCGCTGATGTCGTCCAGGCTCGGCAGGCAGATATCGCAGCGGCGCAGCGCGGCGGTCATGACCTCGCCCGCCAGCTCGAGCGGCCACAGACGCAGGCGCAGGTTGGTGTCGAAAGAAACCTGCACTCCCGCGCTGCGCGCGATCTCGATCGCGGCGAAGCCGGTCTCGCGGGCGCTGTCAGAGATCGCCAGCGAGATGCCCGACAGATGCAGCACCTTCGCGTTTTGAATCAGCACCTGCGGCAGGGCGTTAGGCTGCATCCGGCTGGCCGCCGAGCCGCGGCGGAAGAAGTGGAACTGGTGGCCGGCCGCGCCGTGGGTCACGAGATAGATCGCGGTGAAGGCGTCGTTGTCGGTCGCGACCGCGCTGCGATCGACACCTTCGGCATCCCACAGCGCGCGCAGCGCATCGCCGTGCGGGTCGTCGCCAACGGCGCTGAGGTAGGCCACCCGCGCACCCTGGCGCGCCGCGGCGATCGCGAAGTTGGAGCTGTCGCCACCGAAGCCTTGCAGGTACAGGCGGCCGCCTTCGGCGCCAGTCTGGTTGAACTCCACCATCGGCTCGCCGAAGCTGACGATATCGGCGGTGAATGGCCTGCGGGCGAGCCCTTCAGTCATTGACTTTGCTCCGCCGCGGCGCGCTGATCGTGATGCCACCGACGATCAAGAAAAAAGCCAGCGCGTGATAAGCCCGCGGCGTTTCGCCAAGCACCAGCGCTGAAAGCACGGCCGCGAACAGCGGCGTGAGGTTGTTGAAAAACGCAGCCATCGCCGGCCCGCCTTCGGCCACACCCAGGCCCCAGCAGCGGTAGGCGACGATCGATGCGGCGATCGAGACATACAGCAGTGCCGCGACCACGCCCCAGCTCCAGCGGATCGGCGCCGCGCCCAGGGCCTGCTCGCCGGCGCTGAAGAGCGCCGAGACCAGCAAGCCAAAAAGGGCCTGGATCAGCAGCATGCCGGCCCAATCCCAGTCGGGCCGCAAGTCGCCGCGCATATGCGCTGGCGGGCGTGCCAGCAACCAGCTGTAAAAGGCCCAGCCGATCGCCGCGGCGAGAATGAAGATATCGCCCGGCACCAACTGCACTTGCACCAGCGTCTGCAAGGAGCCGCGCCCGATGACGATCAGGACGCCGACAAAACCCACCCCGGCGCCGAGCAACTGGCGGCGCGTCGGGTGCTCGCCGTAAAACAGCGCACCCACGAGCAGCATCCACACCGGCATGCTCGCCGCGACGAGGGTCACGTTCAAGGGCGACGAGGTCACCAGCGCCAGGTATTGCAGTGAGTTGAAAAGGCCCACCCCAAGCAGGCCCACGAGCAGCAAATAACGCCAGCGCTGGGTGATGCGCGATACCGGCACGAGCGCCCGCCAGGCCAGCGGCAACAGGATCAGCGCCGCCAAGGCCCAGCGCATCAGGTTGAGCGTTAGGGGTGGCACGTGGCCGACCATCAAGCGGCCGACGACTGCATTGCCGGCCCACATCAGCGGCGGCAAAGTCATCAAGATGACCAGGCGCAGGTTGAGGTGCGGGCTCACTGGGGACCCTCCAGGAGGGTCGGGCCTTGCTTGGGGCTGAGGCCGGACACGGCCAGTCCCTGCGGACTGGCCGTCGCCTGCCGAAGGCCATCGGCCTCTGGCCGATCGCGGCGCGGCGCGGCGGCCTGCTTCGGCCCTGGGCCTCCGCTGGGCGTCATGGCTGGTCCGCGCCGCAATTCCAGCATTGCTCGAACGGCCCGTCGACCGTCTCGCCGCAAGCCGGGCAATGCCAAAAACGATGCGGCTGGTTTTGCAGTGCATGCAGCAACGTCGTGGCGCGGGCGTGGTCTTCGTCGTCGAGCACCCAGACTTCGGGCAGCGCCTGGTCGGGCGGGATCTCGCCTGCGATGCTGCTCGTGAAATAGCGCTGCACCGAGACCTCGATGCCACCCTGGCGCAGCATGTCGGCCCACAGGGTGGCCAAAGCGGCGTTGGGGGCTTGTGTGAGGCGTTTCATGCGCCGGTGATGGTGCCACGGCGGGCGGCGGCGGCGGCGCCGAGTCGCTAACATCCACCGATCCAGCGCCATTGCCTGGCGCAGCCCTCAAGCCTAGGAGAGTTTCATGACCCGCGCCATCCAGATTGCCGCCATCGGCGGCCCCGAACAAATGCAACTCGTCGACGTCACCGTCGGCGACCCCGGCCCGGGCGAGATCAGCATCCGGCACCACGCCTGCGGCTTGAATTTCATCGATGTCTACCACCGCACGGGCCTGTATCCGCTGAAGCTGCCGCATGGGCTGGGGATGGAAGGGGCCGGTGTCGTCGAGGCGGTGGGCGAGGGTGTATCGCACCTCAAGGCCGGCGACCGCGCGGCCTACGCCAGCAACCCGCCGGGCAGCTACAGCGATGCGCGTGTGATGCCGGCAAAGAACGTCGTCAAGCTGCCGGATGGCATCGCTTTTGACACCGCCGCGGCGATGATGCTCAAGGGCCTGACGGCGCAATACCTGCTCAAGCGCACGCTGCCGGTCGAAGGCCTGCAAGCCGGTGACCATGTGCTCTTCCACGCCGCTGCCGGCGGCGTTGGCCTGATCGCCTGCCAATGGGCCAAGGCGCTGGGCCTGCAGCTCATCGGCACCGCGGGTGGCGCGGCCAAATGTGCGCTCGCACTCGAACATGGCGCGGCATTTGTCATCGACTACACGAGCGAAGACTTTGTCGCGCGTGTCAAGGCGATCACCGGCGGCCGCGGCGTCAAGGTCGTCTACGACTCGATCGGCAAGGACACTTTTGAGAAGAGCCTGGACTGCCTGCGGCCGTTTGGCCTGCTCGCCAGCTTCGGCAACGCCTCGGGCCCGGTGGCGCCTTTTGCGCCGGCATCGTTGGGCGCCAAAGGCTCGCTGTACGTCACGCGGCAGACCCTGTTCACGCACATCGCCACGCGCGAGGCAACACAGGTCATGGCCGACGACTTGTTCAGCGTCGTTGCCAGCGGCAAGGTGAAGATCCGTATCGACCAGCGCTATCCGCTGGCCGAAGCAGCGCAGGCGCATCGCGACCTGGAAGGGCGCAAGACGACGGGGTCGACGGTGTTGATGCCCTGAGCTGCTGTGGTGCTGACGGGCCGACGGGCTGACGCGCCGAGCGTGTGCCGGTCTTCAGCCGATCACGTTGAGTTCGCGCAGCGCTCGGCCATCAAGCAGGCGCTGCGGCGACAACGCAGCGATCGACGGCGCGGCGCTGGCGCTGGCACTGACGTCGGTGCCCGCCACCAGCGCCGCCAGCGCGCTGCCCACGGCGGGCGCTTGCTGCATGCCGTGGCCGGAAAACCCGCACGCCGTGAAGGCATTTGCCCAGCCGGGCAGCGCGCCGGCCAGGCCGTTGTGGTCGAAGGCATTCATCTCGTAATACCCGGCCCAGGCCGAGCGCAGCCGCAGCGCTTCGAAGGCTGGCACGCGCGCGGCCAATGCCGGCCAGATGACATCGTCGAAGAGGCCATGGTCGATGTGGTCGAGTGGCGGCTCGTCGGGGTCGGCGCTCGCGCCGGCCGAAGCGCAACGAGGCGGCGCGCCGCAGATGAAGCCGCGGCCTTCGGGGCGGAACCAGACGCCGGTGGTGTCGATCACCAGCGGGCAGCCCGGCAGCACGGCCGGCGAGTCGAAGACAAAAACATCGCGCTTCTTCGGTGCCACCGGCAGGGCCAGGCCCAGTTGCGCAGCCAGCGGCGCCGTCCACGCCCCGGCGCAGAGCACAAACTGCGCGCCGTCGAAGCGGCGGCCACCGGCGCTGATCACAGCGTTGACTTCATTGCCGCGGGTTTCGAAAGTTAGCCCGTCGGCATGCACAAAGGCCGCTCCGCAGGCGATGGCCTTGCGCCGAAACGCCTGGTGCAACGCGGGGCCGTCGAACCAGCCTTCACCACGCAGCCCGAGGCTGGCGAGCGTGATGTGATCGGTGGCCAGCCAGTCAAAACGCTGCTGCAACTGTGTCGCTTGCAGCAGCAGCACGTCAACACCGGCGGCGCGCTGCACCGCATTGGCGGCACGCAGCGCGGGCTCGCCAGCGGCATCGGTCAGGTACAGATAACCCGGCTCGACAAGGCCGACCAGCGGCGGCTCACCACCAACTTCAAGCTCGCTGCCGACGCGGCGCAAAAACTCCACACTCCACTGCGACAGCGCAATATTCACCGGCGTCGAAAACTGCTGCCGGATCGAGCTGGCTGAGAGCGAACTCGACGCGCGTGCATAAGCCGGGTCGCGTTCGAGCACCGTGACCTGCGCACCATGGTCGCGGGCCAGAAAACAAGCCGTCGCCGCGCCCATCACACCGCCGCCGACGATCACGACCCCCGCTGCCCTGTTGCCTACACTGCCGACCATCATGCGAGTCTATTCAAGCACCGAAGTCCACGCCGCCTTGCCTTGGCCAAAACTGGTGGCCGCCATCGAAGCCGCCTTCATCGCCGGGGCCACGGTGCCCTTGCGCCATGCCCATGCGCTGTCGACTGAGGACACGCTGTTGCTGATGCCGGCCTGGAATGATGAGCTGCTCATCACCAAGCTGGTCACCGTGATCCCCGGTGCGGCGAGCAGTGGACAGGCGACGGAGCAAGCGACTGTGCAGGCAACGGTGCTGGCGATCGACCGGCGCAGCGGCGTGACGCTGGCGCTGCTCGACGGTGAGGCGCTGACGCTGCGCCGCACCGCGGCGACATCGGCGTTGGCCGCGCGGCATCTGGCGCTGGTGGACGCACACACGCTGCTGATCGTTGGCACTGGTCGGCTGGCGGGCTGGATGGCGCGCGCGCATATCGCTTTGCGGCCGGCGTTGAAGCGTGTCCTGGTCTGGGGCCGACGTGCCGAAGCCGCGCAAGCGCTGGCCAGCACGCTGGTTGCCGAAGGCCTGCCGGCGCAGGCCGTACCGGATCTCGAGCCGGCGGTGCGCGCGGCGCAGATCGTGTGCTGCGCAACGACGTCGAGCGAGCCCATCGTTCGCGGCGATTGGCTCGCGCCCGGCACCCACCTCGACCTGGTCGGCAGCTTCAGACCGACGATGCGCGAGGTGGATGACACCGCGGTGCGCAGCGCACGCGTCGTTGTGGACACCTATGCCGGCGCGCTGGCCGAGGCCGGTGACCTGACCCAAACGATGGGGCGCGGCGTGATCAGCCGCGCGCATGTGCTGGCCGAGCTGGCCGAGCTGCTGCAGGGCGCGCGCCAGGGATCAGCGCCGCTGCGGCGCAGCGCGGACGAGGTGACGCTGTTCAAGTCGGTCGGCACGGCGCTGGAAGACCTCGCCGCTGCCGGGTGTGTGCTGTCGGGTTGATACCCGGTCGCGATCGATGGCATTTGTCGGCGTGAATTTCGGACTTCCGATCTCGGCGCCGTTGCAGCGAATCCCGCTTCTCTTTCTCCTGGAGCCCCTCGACGCGGCAGGTCGTCGGCGGCGCCTTCGTTCTCCGGCCCACGCTCGCGGGGGAATGATTCTGGTGACCCCGATGCCTTGCCATCAACACCGGCATTGGTGATCCGCCCGTGTGGCGACCGCGAATTGGGCCTGCGCCCGAAGACACCACCACCGCCCTGCGGACTTGCGGTGGTCCTTGGGGCAGGACCAGCCGATCACTGTGGGCAGGCGGTTTGGGTATGCGAGCGCAGGCCCCATTCGCGGTCGCCACACTTTATGGGTGCGAAGGCGGTGTTGATGAGGTGATCGTCGGGCCCAGCGGGCATTGCCCCGCGAGCGTGGGCCGAAGAGCGCATGCCCGGGCCGCGTGCCGCGCGCGGTGTCGACCTTGGCCAGGGCGCAACACGGCCGCTGGGGCCGATCACGAATCGCGATTCCCGATTCCCGATTCCCGATTCCCGATCGCGCGTCTTTATGCGATCAACCGCGAGCGGGCGTCGGCGTTCTCAGCGCGCGCGCCGCACGCGCAGGATTTCGTCCAGGATCAGGCAGATCGCGCCGAGCGTGATCGCGCTGTCGGCGATATTGAAGCTGGGGAAATAGCCGCCGTTGAAGACCGGCTCGAGCAGCGCAAAGCGGAACTGAAGGAAGTCGACGACATAGCCGTGAAGCAGGCGGTCGATGACGTTGCCGATGGCGCCGCCGAGGATCATGCTGACTGCAAAGCAGAAGAGTTTTTGCGTCGGGTGGCTGCGCAACATCCAGACGATGAAGCCCGAGGCGAGGACGCCGATGCCGACAAAAAACCAGCGCTGCCAGCCCGAACCGCCGGCGAGAAATGAAAACGCCGCGCCGGTGTTGTGGACCCGCACAAGGTTGAAAAAATCGGTCACCGGGCGTGAATCGCCGAGCTGGAACATGCCCAGGATCAGGGTCTTGGTGATCTGGTCGGCGAGGATGATCACCGCGGCCAGGCCGAGCCAGAGCAGCAGGCCGGGCGATGTGGATGAAGAACGGGGCATGGATGTTTTTCTGCGGGGGATGACGACGAGGCGCGCTACTTTAACGAACCGCGGTAACGAACCGCGGTAACGAACCGCGGCAACGAACCCCGGTACCGAACCGTGGCATCGTTGCGTCGCCATTCAGCACAGGTGTCAAACCATCGCCGGCAAGCGCTGGCCGTTCAGGCGCTTCGGCGCCGTCGCGCTGTCAGGCCTTCTTCTGCAAGAGCAACCAGAACAAGTCTTCTGCCGGGTACGGCAGCGCGGCTGCATCAGGGATCAAGTTCAGGCCCCAGGCGGCGGCGCTGGCGAGCCGGCTGCGCCCAAGCTTGTAGCGCAGCAACGATTTGGCATGCGCACCGAGCAGGCGCTTCTTCGGCCGCCCGCGGGCGACGAGCTCGAAGCCGTGGTCACGCGCCAGCCGCGTCAGGCGTTCCGGCGTGTACCAATGCAGCACGCTCGGCGGGCTGTATTCGTGCCAGCCCTGGCCGCTCAGGCGCGCCGTCCAGCTGCGGAAGTCCCAGGTTTCGATCAACCACCAGCCGCCAGGTCGGGTGCGCCGGGCCAGGTTGCCAAAGGCCAGCCGCGGCTCGGTGAAATGGGCCACGACCTGGATCATCGAGATGGCGTCAAAGGGCTCGCCGGGCTCGAGTGTTTCGGCAGTGCCGCAGCGCACGTCGAAGCCGTAGCGCTCGCGCGCCAGCGTGGCCATGCCGGGGTTGGGCTCCAGGCCTTCACCGCGCCAGCCGGCAGTGGTGAAGCCGCTCAAGACCAGGCCCGCTGCCGCACCGATATCCAGGATTCGGCCCGGCGCGGTGTGGCGCTGCAGCAGCCGGGCGTACTGCGCGCCGTGGGCACGCAGCAACTCGGCTTCACTGAGGTAGTCGGCATAACCCGCGCCGCCGCCGGTGAAATAGGCGTCGCCATAAACCTCGTCGACATGGCCGGCGCCTGGCGTGATCTCGGCAAAACGATGGCCACAGGCGACGCAGTCGCGCAGCCAATGGCCATGCGCCGCGAACTGGCGCTCACTCGCGGCGTCGCAGAGCGGGCATTGCGCGGGCCGGTGCTTGCCGCTTGCGTCGGTGGGCTGCAACGGGGTCACTGGTATGCCTTCGTGCTGCAAACGCCGGTGTTCGCCCTTGGGGCGGCCCGCCGGGCGCACGTGGTTTGTTGCCGCTCGGCCTGGTTCGATGGGTTGATGCAAGGCCGCCGCGCTCCAGCGCCGGCCGCGGGCGTCGATACTGCCGGCATGACCCCGGCCACGCCCACCGCTGCGCATCGACGATGAAATCGCTGCGCTTTCGCTTGGCTCTCGGGGTGCTCGCTGCGGTGGCGCTGATGGCGCTGTTCTTGCGCGGCGTGGACACCGCGACCCTCGGCGCAACGCTGGCGCGGGCGCAGGTGCTGCCGCTGCTCGGCGTGGTGCTGCTCACGATCCTCGCCTACGCCGTGCGGGCGGTGCGCTGGGGCCGCTTGCTCGAGCCGATCGGCAAGGTGCCGCGGCGCGATCTCTTTTCGGCCACGATGGTCGGCTTTGCGGCAAGCCTGCTGATCCCGCGGTCGGGCGAACTGCTGCGGCCGTGGCTGGTGGCCCGCCGGCACGCAATGCCGTCGACCGCTGCGTTTGCGACCATCGTCATCGAACGCCTGGTCGACCTGATCAGCGTGCTGGTGGTGCTGGCGTTGTATCTGCTGGTCGAGCACTTCACGCCCGGCAACCGGGTCGCCGGCGAATGGCTGCAGTGGCTCAACGTCGGCGGCGTGGTCGCGGGCGGCGTGGCGCTGGCGCTGCTGTTGCTGTTGATGGCGCTGCACCACAACGCCGAGCGCACCGCGGCCGTGATCGAGCGCTTGTTTTCGATCGGGCCGCGCTGGCTGGCGAGCCGCGTCGCTGGCGTGCTGCGGGGGTTTTCCGGGGGCCTGGCCGTGCTGCGGGCACCGGCCCGGCTGTGGGCGGTGGTGGCGGCGGAGTCGGCGCTGTTGTGGTTGCTGACCGCTTTCGGTTACCACCTCGTGCACATCGCATTTGGCATCGAGCTGCCGTTTCATGTGACCTTTTTGTTGATCGCCTTTCTGGTCGTCGGCGAGTCGATTCCGACCCCGGGGCTGATCGGCGGTTTCCATGCCTTCTACCTGATCACGTTGGCCGAGATCTGCGGTGTCGAACGGTCCACCGCAGCGGCAGCCGGCATCACGGCGCATGCGCTGACCAACCTGCCGGTGTTGCTCATCGGCGCGGCACTGCTCGGCCGCGAAGGCGGCGGCCTTCGCCGCATCACCGAGGCGGCGCGCGGCCAGGCTACAGGCTGAGCCGCGGGGCGTGCGGCCCGAGAGTGCGAAGCCACCAGCGTCAGGGAAGTCATCTCACGCTTCGAATTGCGCGCGGATCTGCGGCAGGTTCGGCCGCGCAGCGATCGCTGCCGCATGGTCACCAAGGCTGCGCACATCAAACAGCGCCTGCAATCGCCCGAGCACATGTTCGGCACAGGCGATCTTGCTTTGTGCAGGCAGCCCCATGCCGGGGAAAAACGCCAGCGAAGGCACATCTTCGGCGCCGAGAAAGTCCAGCGGGTGCAACAGGATCGACGGCTCCAGGCGCGCCAGCCGGCACATGCGCAGGGCGATTTCGACATAAGCCCTCGCCAGCCAGGGTGACAGCACATGCAGGTAGATCACATAGCTCAAGTGGATCGGGATGCGCAGCAGCGGCATCGTGCTCACCGGGATCTCGAGCAGGGTCTGGTTGCCGAGTTGCCAGCGGTAAGGTTTGAGTGGGCGCAGGCCGTCGCGCACGGATCCAAAAAGCTTGGCCCGCTTGGCGCGCTCTTCGGCACTGAGCTTGGCGGTCATGAAATAGTAGGCGCGCGCGAGCGGGCCCAGGAAGGTCGGGAAGGTGCTCGCGTCGTAGCGGTAACCCCGCCGCAGCAGCACGCGCAGCGTGGTCTCAGACAGGCTGAAACCGGGGCCACGAAAGACATCCGGGCGCACGCCGGTGGCGGCTTCGATATGCTGCTCGGCGTTGGCGAGCTCGGCCTCGAGTTCGGCTTCTGAATACAGATGCAGCCAGGGTTCGTGGCGGTGCGAATGGTTGCCGATCTCGTGGCCGGCATCGGCAATCGAACGCAGCGCGCGGCGATTTTTGTCGAGCTCGGCATCCTGCCCGACGACAAAGAAGGTGATCTTCAGCGCGCGGCGCTTGAGGATCTCGAGCACCCGCGGCACCACGGTATCCAGGTACGAAGGCATTTGTTCCCAGGCCGGGTCAGCGCGGGTCTTGAGGTAGGACCACTCGTTGTCGAGGTCGAGTGAAAGGCTGGCCAGCGGTTTGGAGTTCATGGTCATTCGAGGGTCGAGAATCGGGCCGCTGCGGTCTCGGCGAGGTGCACGGTTTCGTTGACGTTGAGCGTGCCGTTGACGATGTGCGCGGAGTTGACCAGGTGCAGGCCGTGGATCGATGTTTCGATCGCCGGCACCTGCTGCGAGTAGTTGATCGTCGGCAGCGGCATGACATGGCGCACCCGCGAGACCTTGAACGCGAGCACGTCGTCGGCTTGTACTTGTGGATAGACACGGCGCAGGCCGTCGATGAACAGGCCCTCGATCTGGGCATCGGTCTGGTCGAAGACCGGATCGTCGGGCGCGGCATAACGTGGCAGGTAGACCAGGCCGCGGCCGCTAAAGTGTTCAGCCCGGGCCATCGCCGACATCTCGATGACGCCGGTGAAAGGCAGGCCGGAGTCGAGCAGGTTGGTGACGTAAAAACCGTCCAGCGGGCGCCGCAGCAGCACCGACGCGCAGACGATGCCGAGGTAGCGCACGCCGCGCAGGCGCTTGAGTTCGGCCTCCGTCAAGCCGGGGCAGATGCGTGCCGCCGCGGGCGCTGCCGCGGTGACGACGACATGGTCGAACAGGCTGCTGCTGCCGTCGGCCTGCTGCACACGCAGGCCGCCGTTGTCGGCGCTGATCTGCGCCACCGGCGCGCCGAGCATCGTCTGCACACCAGCCGCTTGGAGGCGCTCGCCAAAACGCTGCATTACACGGGCATAACCGCCAGCGACGGTGCCGAACATCTCTTTCTTCATGCCGGAGCGGCGGGCCGCGTAGAGGCGCTGGATGGTGGCCCAGATGAATGCCGCTGAGGTGTCGGTATAGGCGTCCCCGAGCTTGGAGCGCAGCAGCGGCAGCCAGAAACGCTTGAAGGTGCGTTCGCCCGACCAGCGGCGCAGCCAGTCGCTGACCGGGATCTGCTCGAGTGCGCGCCAGTCCTTGACCCGCGACGCCCAGATGATGGTCGCACCCAGGCGCAGCACATCGGTCCAGGCGAGGACCGGGAAACGCAGCATTTCCAGGGTGTTGGAGACCGAGTGCAATTTGCCACCGGCAAAGACGCCGGTGCGCGTGACGGCCCACTCAAGTTCTTGGTCGAGATCGAGTTCGGCCAGGACCCGGCGCAGCTTGCTGTCGGACAACAGGCTGACGTGGTAGTGGCGGTCCCAGGTCACATCGCCGATGCGCCAGGCACTCGCCATGCCGCCGAGTTCTGGCGCGGCTTCGATCAAGGTGACCTGCTTGCCTTGCTGGCGCAGGCGCAGCGCCAGCGTCAGGCCGAGCATGCCGGCGCCCACGACCGCCCAGCGGTGGCCAGTAGCCGCCTGGTTTGAAATGGGCGCGCTCATCGCGGCGCGTTTTTTGGCTGCGCCGGCCGCATCGGCGTCACGCTGCGGCCGCTGCGCCATCGCGTGGCGAGCATGCGACGCAACAGGCCGAGGTGGCCGCCGATCGTGCACAGCAGCTTCATCTTCGAGTGGCCAAGCAGGCGCACTTCGAGCACCGCGGGGAACTCGACGATGCGCTCGCCGCGCTGGTCGAGCAGCACCAGCAATTCGGCGACGCCGAGAAAACCGCTTTCTCGCAATTCGATATCGACCACCCGCGACCGGCGGTAGGCGCGGAAGCAGCTGGTGTAGGTATGCAGTTGCTGTTTGAACAGGCAGCCGTACATGAACGACAGGCCCTTGGACAAAAACAGGCGCCAGGCGGGCACGTTTTTGACTTCGCCCTGCGGGTGATACGGCGATGCGGTGACGACTGCGACGTCGTCGGTGAGCAGCGGGATCAGGCCGCCGATCTGCGCGGGGTCGTAGGTGCAGTCGCAGTCGATCGAACACACGATCTCTGTTTCGGCGTGGCGCACGCCAGTCAGGATGGCGGCGGCGACGCCGCGGTTGCGTTCGTGGCGGACGAGCTTGAAATTCGGCTGGCCGCCGAAGATGCGCTGCAGTGCCGGCCAGGTCGCGTCACTGCTGCCGTCGTCGACAAAAACGAAGCGCAGTTCGTACAACGCGGCATAGTCGCTCGCCAGGCGCTTCAAGGTATTGGCCAGGTAGGGCAGCACCTGCTCTTCGTTGAAGCAGGGCATGACCAGCGTCACCGGCACGCGGACGCTGCCGGGTTTGTGGATCGGCAAGATCGACTGCGCGGTGACCGCAGCGCTGTCGTTGCTGTGCGCGCCGACACCTTGACGGGTCTGTTCGCTGGCCGGCTCGGCGCGCAGCTGAAGATGGTCGCGCACCGACTCGAAGGGGTAGCGCTTGAGGTAGTAGCGCACGCGCCAGTCCATCTTCTCGAGATTGCGGTACTGGCGCACCTGGGTGTGCCCGGGTGCGGCGGTGATCTTGGGCAGAGCCTGGTCGAGTTCCCAGACGTGGAAATACATCACCAGCGGCGCGTCGTTCTCGCGCATCCGGCTCGAGATGATGCGGTGCATCGCGCGGTGCGGGATGTGGCGCAGGTAGGCACCACCCGCGATCGGCACATGCCAGCCGTTGACGTCCCAGGTACTCAGCGGCAGCTCGACGAGTTCGGCGCCGGCGTGGCGGTGCTTGAACGGAAACCGCCGCCAGGGTTGGGCCGCCACCGAACGGCCGCGGGGGTAAAAACTCGAGTCGTAGACGAGGCCTTCTTCAGCGATCACGTCCAGCGCCCAGAGGTCACGCAGGCCGAGATGCCCGCGAGCGACGCGGTAGCCCAGCACGCGGTTGCCGCCGGCCTGTTCGATGGCCACCAGCGAGCGCCGCAGGTCCTGGCGGAACTCGCCCGGATTCATCTCCTGGATCGTGCGGTGGAAATAACCTTTGCTTGCGACCTCGTGGCCGCGCCTGACGATTTCGCGCAGCACCTGCGGCATCTCGTCGGCGACCCAGCCGAGTACAAAAAACGTTGCCTTGACGCCGTACTCGTCGAGCAAATCGAGCGTGCGATGGGTGTTGCACTCGATGCGCGGCTCGAAGCGGTGCCAATGCTGGGTCGTGATGAGGCTGCGAAAAGCGCTCGCGTGGTAGTAGTCCTCGACCGCGATGGTCAGGATGCTCGGGCGGGCCGGCACCGTGTCACCGGGGTCGGGCGGCGAACCGCTGGCGCGAGACGGCAGCATCATCAGGCTTTCACGGCCCCAGCCCCAGCGCCGACTGCGGCGACCGCGGCCATGCGCGACACCAGCGTGGCTGGCGAGCGCCCCGCCATCGGCGTCTTCACCAGCGCGGCGTCGACGATGCGGCAACCGGTGACGCAGGTGCCGGCGATGCGTTGCACTTCACTGAAACGCACCTGGTTGAAGCCGTCGGTGGCGTAACGTTGATTGAGAAAGTCGACCAGACCCGAAACCTCGTTGGCGACGCCGGTCTCGACAGCGCGGAAGCCCTCGCTGACCAGGTCCACCAGCGCCGCATCAGGGGCCGCCGTGCCGCGGCCGATGCCGGTGTAGCCGATGCCGCGCGCGGCCAGGTCTTCAGCGCGCCACAGGTTGCAGGCATCGACCACGCCGACGAGTTTGCTGGCCATCGCGAGCATCGTTTCGCGGTCGTCGATATAGACCCGGTGCCCGGTGCACAGAAAGGCGACTTCGGCGTCGGCCAGCACCGCTGCGATATCGCGGCTGAACGCTGGTGTCAGGCCGGTGCGCTTGAGGTTCTGGTCGGTCGCGTAGACGTAGGGGTCGTGGATCGAGACGATCGCGCCGCTGTCGATGAGCTGGCGGGCCAGCGACAGCGTCGGCGAATTGCGCGTGTCCTCGGAATTGAATCGGTAGGCCGCACCGAGCAGTGCCACCTTGCGCCCGGCCAGCGCACCAAACGCCCGCTCGGCCAGCGCGATGGTGTGTGCCGGCGAGGCATCGTTGATGCGCCGGGCTTCGAGAATCAGGCTGCGCTGGGTGTCCTGTTGCGCTTCGAGCGCACGCCACCAGAGCAGGATGCCATCCTTGGGCAGGCAATGCCCACCGACACCGACGGTGGGCACCAGCAGGCCGCCGCTGGGCACCGCATTCGGGTTCGACGACGCCGCGTCGGAGTCGTTCATCCGCGTATTGACCTGGTCGCGCAGCGCAAAAAAATCGATGCCGGCAGCGTCGCAATGCTGGGCGACTTCGGTGGCGTAGGCGATGCGCACATCGCGGTAGGCGTTCTCCAAGGTCTTGACGACCTCGGCGGTCATGCTGTTGGTCTGGTGCAGCGTGCCCTGGGTCACGATGCGCGCATACAGACGCGCGATCAGGCCCGGTGTGTCCGGGTGCAGGCCGGCGACGATCTTGTCGGAGCTGGCGACACGCTCGACCAGCCGGCCTGGCATGACGCGGTTCGGGCTGTTGCCGAGCAGCACGTCGCGCCCTTCGACGAGGCCGTGGCGCGCGAACAGGTCCCGCACCAGGGTCGCCATCGTCGACGGTGCGAGGGTTGACTCGAAGATCACCATCGGCACGTTGCCGGCAGGCCGGCGCGCGAGCACCGCGGCCAGGCCGTCGAGCGCTTCGAAGAGCGGGCCGTAGTCGGGCTCCAGGCCCTTCTTGTCGGTCTGGGTGCAGACCAGGATCACGTCGGCGTCGCGTGCAGCTTCGTAGTCGTGGCTGGCGCTGAGCAGACGCGCCGCGACCGACTCTGCGACCACCCGGTCCAGGTCGGGCTCGATGCCGCCGATGGGCGAGCGACCCTCGTTGATCGCACCGACCTTCCAGCCCGAGGTGCCCGAATTGCGCTGGATCACGGTGACGGTGGCCGGTTGGTCACCCCCTTCGCAAATCCGCGCGTGGGCCAGCAGCGCGGCCATCGGCATGCCGACGATGCCAGGGCCGATGACGGCGATTTTTTTTACATGCCAGGAGATGACACGTTGGTTGAGCAGGGTCAGAGGCATGGTTTAGATCGCAGTGACAAAAGAAGGAATGGCGTCGGCCGCGACGGCGCGCGGCGTGACTGTGGTGGTGCTCGTGGTGCTTGCAGCGCTGACGGTGTTCGCAGCGCTGACGGTGCTCGCGGTGCTGATGCTGCTCGCGGTGTTGACGATGCTGATGTCCATGTCGTCGCTGCGATGCGGTGCCTGCGAATCGGCGTCGATGAAATTGCGATGCCACAGCTCCAGGCACAACAGGCCCCAGAGGCGGCGCCCGAAGGCGTTTTCGGAGCCCATCAGTTTTTCGACTTCGGCGCGCTCGAACAAACCACGCTCG
>JANPDN010000243.1:0-2589 GCA_031431555.1 Rubrivivax sp. | reverse complement strand
TTCGCGAAGCAGTGCTGGTGGTACGCCTCGGCGCGCGATAAATTCTGGACGGCCTCGAGGCACCAGAAGCAGCCGCCACCCAGCGTGATGGTTTCAGTGACGGGGTTCATGTGCGCTCCAGCGTCGGTGGCCAGAGCGCGCATTGTCGGCTGCGCAGCGGGGCTGCGCAGCCGTGGGGTCAAGGAGCGGCCGTGACCTCGAACACGAGCGAGGCATACCACGCCGCCAGCGCGCGGATGTCGTCGTCGCTGAGCGTCTTCGCCATCACCGCCATCACCTCGTGCTGGCGCTTGCCGCTGCGGTAGGCCCGCAGCTGCGCTTCGACGTAGACCTGCGGTTGCCCCGCAAGGTGCGGCGCGTCGGGCGTGACGCTCAGGCCCAGCGCGCCGTGGCACACCGCGCAGGCCTGGGCTTTTTGCCGGCCGACGCTGGTGTCGGCCGCCGACGCAGCCGGCACGCAGCCGGCCAGCGCCAGCGCCGCGGCAACGAGCCGGGCGTTGAACAGTTGGTTCACGGTGCCGTGTAGCTGATGCGGTAGATCGCGCCGGCGTAGTCGTCTGAGACCAGAAGCGATCCGTCCTTCATCACCGCCACGTCGACCGGGCGGCCGCGGTAGGTGCCGGTGTCAGCATCGAGGAAGCCGTCAGCGAAGACCGTGCTCTTGTCGGCCGTGCCGTCGGCCTTGACCGAGACGAAATTGACTAAGCCGCCGCTGGCCTTGGTACGGTTCCAGGAGCCGTGCGCTGCGACGAAGATGCCGCCCTGGTATTGCGCGGGAAACATCTTGCCGTTGTAGAACGTCATGCCCAGTTGCGCCTGGTGCGCCGGAAATTCGATCTGGGGCTTGGTCCAGGCGGCAGGTGCCTTCATGTCCTTCAGGTCGGGCGCGGCGGCCGTGCCGGCGATCTGCACGCTGTTGCCATGGATGTACGGGTAGCCGAAGTGCTCGCCCATGCGCGAGACGCGGTTAAGCTCACCTGGCGGGATCTCGTCGCCCATGCCATCGGTCTGGTTGTCGGTGAACCAGACGGACTTGTCCTTCGGGTTGATGTCCATGCCCACCGAGTTGCGCACGCCCCGCGCAACGACCTCGCGCTTGCTGGCGTCGAAGGCGTCAAACTTGACCATGCCGCCGATTCCAAGCTGCTCGTAGAGCGCGACCTTTTCCTTCGGCTGCACGTTGTAGGGCTGACCCAACGTGACGTGGACCTGGCCCTTGTCGTCGACGCGGCAGGTGCGCGCTCCGTGGTTGTAGCTCTCTTCTTCCACGGGGATCAGCTTGCCCTGCGGCACAACCTCGATCACCGCCACGTCCGGGCCTTCATAGAAAAATTCGGCAGCGGGGAAGTTGAGCACGCGGTTGTGCTCGGCGACGATCAGGAAGCCGTCCTTGGTCCAGCAGACGCCGTTGGGGTTGGTGAACTTCAGGCTCGGCGCGAACGACTTCACCTCGTCGGCGATGCCGTCGGAGTTGCGGTCGGTGACGGCCCAGACCGTCGTCTTGCGCGTGCCGACGAACAGCATGTTGGTGCTGGGCGCAACGGCCATGTGGCGCGCGTCGGGAACGATGGCGAACAGGTCGATCTTGAAGCCCTGGGGCATCTTGACGCGCTTCAGGTTCTCGCGGATCGCCGCAGCGTTGGCGCCGCCCTGGGCGACCACGGGAATATTCAGGTCGGTTGTCGCGACCTTCATCTGCTTCAGCTTCTCGAGGTTCTGCGCACCGGCACTGCCGGCCAACAAGGCGGCGGCGACGCAGGCGGCGGACGAAAGAATCGGGTACTTCATGGGGCTGTTTCCTCTGGGTGGTGGTGGTGGGTTATTGGTAGTGGCCGTGCCGCTCGAGCAATTCGATCTTGTAGCCGTCGGGGTCTTGAATGAAAAAGAAACGCGCCAGCAATTCGTCGCCGCGTTTGAACTCTTTGACTGGCAGGGGCGCGTAACCTTTGGCGACCAGCGCGCGGTGCGCCACGGCCGCATCGGCCACGACCACGCCGACATGGCCGTAGCCGCTGCCGTGCGTGTAAGGCTCGGCCTGCCCCTTGTTGAGCGTGAGTTCGATCTCGCAGTCGTTCTCGGCGTTGCGGATGTAGACCAGCGCGAAGTCGGGGAAGTCGAGCCGGTGCGCCTCGTGCAGGTCGAGCACGTCGGCATAAAACTTCAGCGAGCGCTCGAGATCGAGCACGCGGACCATGCTGTGGATGATCTTGGCCATCGACGCCCCGCTCAGGGCCGCGCGGCCAGCGGCACGACCTGCGGCGCTGCCCGCGGCAGCGCGCGCGGCACGGCGTTTGGGCGCATCTCCAAAGGGGCGTGGTCGGGTGCCGCGCGTTCGGCTTCCGTCAGCCGGCGGCGCAGGAAGCGCATGCCGGTCACGCGCAGGAACGACGCGAAGTTCGGCACCTCGCCGCGGTGCGCCAGGATCTCGTCGTGGAACTGCACGATCAGGCTGTTGGTGGAGCAGCCCTCCGACTCGGCCATTTCGGCCAGGATGTCCCACACCATGTTCTCGAGCCGGATGCTGGTCAGCACGCCGTGGATGCGGATCGTGCGGGTGCGCTGCTCGTACAGGATCGGGTCGGCTTTCAC
>JANPDN010000242.1:0-2418 GCA_031431555.1 Rubrivivax sp. | reverse complement strand
ATCAGCGCATCTTCGAGGACGAAGGACGGCAGCCCGGTGATGCCCAGGCCGGCGAGCGCAGCGGCGGAGTTGGTATCGACATGGACCGAGCGCAGCGCTGACATGCCGGGCACCACGGTCACTGTTTCACCCACCGGTTCGTCATCCCCGCGTGGCCCACGGTGCAGCACGATGCCGCGCTGCAGTTCGCCGATCGGCGGCACCATCGCTTCGTGATGAACGAGGTCGTTCGGATGTTGCGGGCGGCCGCGGGCGTCGAGGTATTCGGGCGATGCGCACAGGATGACCTCGCTGCGCGCCAGCAGCCGAGCGATGTAGTCGCCTTCGACCAGCGCACGGCCCCAGACGATGCTCAGGTCGTAGCTGTCGTTCATCACCTCGACCGGGCCAAACGCATCGATCTCCAGCGTGATCTTCGGGTGCCGCGCGCGAAGCCTGGGCAGGTGCTTGGCGAGCTGGTGCACCGACACCGCAGGCGGCACCCGCAGCCGCACCACACCACGCGCCTCTTGGGCCACCGAGCGCGTCATCGCCTCGGCATCGTCAACGTCGGCCAGGATCTGCCGAGCGCGATCGACGAAGTCGCTGCCGACGTCGGTGAGCGCGAGGTGCCGCGTGGTGCGGTTCATCAGCCGCGCGCCAAGGTGCTCTTCGAGTTCGGCCACGGTGCGGGTCACCACCGCCGGCGCCAGATCGAGCGCACGCGCTGCCGCGGCGAAGCTGCCTTCGTCGGCCACACGCAGAAAAATCCTCATCGCCCGGAGTTGGTTCATTCGCCGATTATTGCGAATCCAGCAACGAACTCTTCGCGTATAGGCCCTTTGTGCCCTGAGGGTAAGTACTTAAAGTTCACCCCATCGATGAGCCGCAAGCAAGCGCTCACCGAGGCGGGACAAGAGGACAAGCCGAAGGAATGAAACCCCCGACGCGCCGCCTGCCCTGGAGTGTTTTTCATCAACCCATAGTTTTCATAGGACCATTCATCATGAACGCCAAGCAACTTCTCACCATCGCCACTATCGCCGCCCTGACCGGCTTTGGCTCGAGCATCGCCTTCGCCGCTGAAGCCACTCTGGACAGCCCTGTCGCCGCAGCGCAAAAGAGCCGCGCCGATGTGCGCGCCGAACTCGTGCAGGCGCAGAAGGACGGCAGCATCGACTTCGCCGACCTGGACTATTTCGAAACGCTGGCCTCGAGCAAGACCCGCGCCGAAGTGCGCAACGAAGCCGCCGCCGCGCTGGCCAAGGGTGAACTCTCACCGGCCCGCAGCGAGCTGTTCCCGTTTGCGGCCAAGGCGGTGATCGTCGCGCGCAGCGCGCGCTAAGTTGCTAGCGCGTGGTCAAGCGCGCCGGCCAACACCGCGGCAGCGTTCGAGCCATCGCTAGGACAAGCGCCCGAGCCAGCCGGTGAGGTGGGCCACCACCTCGCCGCGCTGCGGCTCATTGAATATCTCGTGGTACATGCCGTCGAAACAACGGCCCTGCATCGCTGCAGTTGAAGCTGCCGCCGCCGTGAAGGCGGCGCTGCCGCTGGGAGCGACACAAAGGTCGGCGCCGGCCCACATCAGCAGGGTCGGTGTCGCCCAACGCGGCGCCTGTGCGATCACAAAACGCCCACCGTCGACGATGGACCGCGCCAGCCTCGGCGTGATGCGGTCGTGCACCAGCGGGTCGGCCAGATACTCGCGCACGACGGCCGCATCGTGGCTGATCCACTCGGGCTTGAGGCCGTTGCTCACGGCAAGGTTGGGCAGCAGCCGCGAGCCGATGCCGAGTTGCAGTTTCTGCATCGCCGACATGCCGGCGTCGAGCGCTGGCGACGACAGCACCAGGGCGTCCAGCGGCCGTGACCACGCGGCCGGCGCAGCTTGCAGCCCCTCTGCGACAAAACGCGCTGCAATGAGGCCGCCCATGCTGTGGCCGAGCAGCACCAAGCGGCCGGGTTGATCGCGACGAACGCGGTCGACCATTGCGCTCAAGTCCGCCAACATCGAGTCGGCGGCCGGGATCGCACCGCGCGGGCCGCCTGAGCGGCCATGGCCGCGGTGGTCATAACCGACCACATTCCAGCCCACTGCGTTGAGCTGCGCAGCGAGCCATGCATAACGCTGCACGTGCTCGCCCAGGCCATGCACAAGCAAGATCGTGCCGGCTGAGGTGCCGCTTGCATTGCCGGTCGCTGGCCAGGCCGCGGTGGCAAGTTCGATGCCATCGATGGCCATTGCGCTCTTCATAGCCGGGCAGTGTAGAGCGCGCCTCCCTCGACTGGCACACTGCGCGCGAGGCCCGGTCGCAACACCGCCGCGGTGCCGGACCACGCCCCACCAAGTTCAATCAAGGTCAACCACGATGAACGACTTTTTCACCCTGACAGCCGACACCGCGACCGGCATCGCGACGATCGAGCTCAACCGGCCCG
>JANPDN010000241.1:0-6474 GCA_031431555.1 Rubrivivax sp. | reverse complement strand
GGGCGTGGCACGGTGGGCATGGTGCAGGTGCATCCGAACAGCCGCAACGTGATCCCGGGCCGGGTCAAATTCAGCATCGACCTGCGCAACGCCAACGACGCGCTGTGCGACGCGATGGATGCCGATATCCGCGCCGTGGCGGCGCGCATCGCAGCCGAGAGCGGCCTGCCGATCACGATCGAGCTGGTCTCGCATTACCCGGCCGCGCCCTTCCACGCCGACTGCGTCAACAGCGTCGCTGCCGCCGCGGCCAAGCTCGGCTACAGCCACATGCCGGTGATCAGCGGCGCCGGGCACGACGCCGTCTACATGTCGCGGCTGGCGCCGGCCGGCATGATCTTCATCCCCTGCAAGGACGGCATCAGCCACAACGAGATCGAAGACGCCAAGCCAGAGCACATCACGGCCGGCTGCAATGTGCTGCTGCACGCGATGCTCGAACGCGCGGGTGTCGCTGGTTGATGGCCGAGCCCGCAGGCGCTGACCCCGACGCGGCGGCCCCGGTTGTCGAAGCCAAAAACCTCTCGCTGGTTTTCCAGACCGCAGACACGCCGGTCACCGCGCTGTCGAATGTCGACCTGACGATCGCGCGAGGCGAGTTTGTCTCTTTCATCGGCCCGTCGGGCTGCGGCAAGACGACGCTGATGCGGGTCATCGCCGACCTCGAACAAGCCACCGCCGGCAGCATCACCGTCAATGGCATGACGCCTGAGCAGGCGCGCCTGCAACGCGCCTACGGCTACGTCTTCCAGGCCGCCGCGCTCTACCCCTGGCGCAATGTGCTGCGCAACGTGATGTTGCCGCTGGAGATCATCGGCTTGGCCCCCGATGAACGCCGAGCGCGGGCTCAAGCCCAACTCGACCTGGTCGGGCTCAAGGGCTTCGAGCGCAAATTTCCCTGGCAACTCTCCGGGGGCATGCAGCAGCGGGTGTCGATCGCGCGCGCGATGGCCTGCGACCCGGCACTGCTGCTGATGGACGAACCCTTCGGCGCGCTCGACGAGATCACCCGCGACCACTTGAACGAGCAGCTGTTGCGGCTGTGGGAGCGCACCGCCAAGACGGTGGTCTTTGTCACTCACTCGATCAGCGAGGCGGTGTTTTTGTCGAACCGGATCGTTGTGATGAGCCCGCGGCCGGGGCGGATCCTGGAGGTCATCAGCAACCACCTGCCGGCGGGGCGCGCGCTCGATATCCGCGAGACAGCGGAGTTTGCGGCGGTGGCGCACCGCGTGCGCTTGGCGTTGAGGGCCGGACACTCTTATGACGATTGATGCCGAATCGTCGCGGCGGCTGGGGCGGTTCGTGCCTCTGCGGTTGCTGAGCTTTGGCTGGTCTTGTTCGAATTTGGACGGTGCCGGGTCTCGCCCCGGCGGGCGACCTACTTTCTTTGCTGGTGCAAAGATAAGTAGGCAAAGAAAGCACCTCAATACGATTTGGCTCGCTGGCCACGGGCGCTGCGCGCCGTGCGAAGGCACCGGACTTGAATCGCGCGCATGGGCGCGCACAAAGCCACATCGTACTGGACACGAGGCTTGGCGGTTTGCTTGGGCACCACCGCTGGTGCGTCGCGCGCTCATGCGCGCGATGTGCATCCCGACAACGAGCCGGAGCGTAGCGAGCGGCAACAGCGAGCGAGATCGTATTCAACGTGCTTTCTTGGGCTACTTTCTTTGCACGAGCAAAGAAAGTGACTCGCCCGCCGGGGCGAGACCCGGCACCGTCCAAATTCGAACAAGACCAGACGAAGCGCAAAGCCGCCGGGGGCAAGCAAGGTGACCCTAACCCTGCACCGCGTCGGCCCGGTCGCCACCGTCGTCGCCATCGCCTTGCTGGTCTGGTACGCCGCTGCCGTTGCCCTCAACGCCCCCCAAGTCACCGAAAGACTCAACAACCTCGGCAACCCCTGGGTCTGGCAAGACCTCATCGCAGCAGCCTGGGCGATGGAGCGCCCGGTCCTACCCGCACCCCACCAGATCGCCGCGGACTTCTGGAGCGCGGTCTTCGAGCAGGATCTCGACAGCCCGCGCAGCCTGGTCTTCCACGCCGGCGTCACGCTGTCGGCGACGCTGCTTGGCTTCGGCCTGGGCATGCTGCTCGGCGTGCTGCTCGCGGTGGGCGTGGTGCACAACCGCGTGCTCGACCGCGGCCTGCTGCCGTGGATCATTGCTTCGCAGACGATCCCGATCCTGGCGATCGCGCCGATGGTCGTCGTCGTGCTCGGCAGCCTGGGTTACCCGCCGCTGGTGAGCAAGGCGGTGATTTCGATGTACCTGTGCTTTTTTCCGGTCGCCATCGGCATGGTCAAGGGCCTGCGCTCGCCCGAGGTCTTGCAGCTGGACCTGCTGCGCACCTACAGCGCCAGCGGTCCCCAGGTCTTGCGCCTGTTGCGGCTGCCGGCCGCGGTGCCGTTTTTGTTCGCCAGCGCCAAGGTCGCGATCGCCACCGCGCTGGTCGGCGCGATCGTCGGCGAGTTGCCTACCGGCGCGCAGGCCGGCCTGGGCGCGCGGCTGTTGCAGGGCTCTTATTTTGGCCAGACGGTGCAGATCTGGTCGGCGCTGGTGATGGCCTCGCTGGTCGGCGTCGCGCTCGTCGCCGCGGTGGCGCTGGCCGAGCGCGCCGTGGCGCGGCTGATGGGCGCGCGGCCGGCCTTGGGGGTGGCAACGTGAAACTTGCCGGGGCGACCACCAACGCAACCAATACGTCGACCAACACGACGACGATCGTCGGTCTGGTGATGCTGCTCGCGCTGAGCTGCTGGATGCTGCTGCAGGTGCATACGCCGGCGCCTGGCGACGCCGCATCCGGGCCGGCAGTGGGTCCCGATTCGCCGGCGCTGTGGCTGGCGATCGCTGTCTGGGCGCTGGCGATGTGGTGGCTGCTCGACCGCCTGGCGCAGATCCAGTCGCCGAAGTTGATGCGGCTGGCCGCGCCGGCGCTGCTCGGTGTCGGGCTGATCTTTTTGTGGGAGATCGGCGCCGTCGGTTGGGGTGTGCCGCGTGTGCTGCTGCCGGCGCCGCATGCCGTCGGCCAGGCGCTGGTGGCACGCTGGCCGGTGTTGTGGCCAGACTTCCAGCAGACCGCCATCGCGGTGCTCGGCGGTTATGTTGTCGGGTGCGGCAGCGGCCTGCTCGCGGCGCTGGTCGCAGACCGCTACGACGTCTTGAAGCGCGGCCTGTTGCCGCTGGCCGGGCTGGCCGGCGCGGTGCCGATCGTCGGCATCGCGCCAATCATGGTCATGTGGTTCGGCTTCGACTGGCACAGCAAGGCCGCGGTGGCGGCGATCGTGACCTTCTTTCCGATGCTTGTGAATACGCTGGCCGGCCTGGCCGCCACCGACACGATGCACCGCGACCTGATGCGCACCTACGGCGCTGGCCATGCCGCAACGCTGCTGCGCCTGCGCCTGCCTAGCGCGCTGCCCTTCATCTTCAACGCGCTGAAGATCAACTCGACGCTGGCGCTGATCTCGGCGATCGTGGCGGAGTTTTTTGGCTCTCCGATCTACGGCCTGGGGTTTCGCATCAGCGCCGAGGTCGCGCGCATGAATGTCGATGTCGTCTGGGCCGCGATTTTGCTTTCAGCCGTCGCCGGATCGTTGTTTTACGGACTGATAGCCCTAGTGGAACGCTGGCTGACTTTCTGGCACCCTTCCTACCGTTCTTGAATTCTTCAAAAAAGCCGCCTCAACCCAGGAGTGATCGATGACCACCAAGAGAACTACCAAACGAACCTTCAAACCGCTGCTGCCCGCCGTTGCGCTGGCCGTGTCGGCCTTCGGCATGTCCACCGCCGCACAAGCGCAGGACAAACTCACGCTGCAACTGAAGTGGGTCACCCAGGCCCAGTTCGCCGGCTACTACGTCGCCAAGGGCAAGGGTTTCTACAAAGACGCGGGGCTCGACGTCACCATCAAGGCCGGCGGCCCCGATATCAACCCGAGCCAGGTCATCGCCGGTGGTGGCGCCGATGTCATCGTCGATTGGATGCCGTCGGCATTGGCCACGCGAGAAAAGGGCGTGCCGATCGTCAATATCGCGCAAGTCTTCCAGACCTCGGGCATGCAGCTCACCTGCCGCAAGGACAGCGGCATCAAGACGCCGGCTGACTTCAAGGGCAAGACCCTCGGCGTGTGGTTCTTCGGCAATGAATACCCGTTCCTGAGCTGGATGGACAAGCTGGGCCTCAAGACCACCGGCGCTGCCGACGGCGTCAAGGTGCTCAAGCAGGGCTTCAACGTCGACCCGCTGTTGCAGAAACAGGCCGACTGCATCAGCACCATGACCTACAACGAATACTGGCAGCTCATCGACGCCGGCATGAAGGCCGACCAGTTGCTCGTCTTCAAGTACCAGGACCAGGGTGTGGCCACGCTCGAAGACGGCCTCTACGCAACCGAGAAAAGCCTGGCCGACCCGGCGATGGCGGCCAAGCTGGCGAAGTTTGTCAAGGCCAGCATGAAGGGCTGGGACTACGCGGTGAAGAACCAGGCCGAAGCGGTGAAGATCGTGCTCAAGAACGATGCTTCTGGCGCGCAGAAAGAAGCCCACCAGGCACGCATGATGGGCGAGATCGCCAAGCTCGTCGGCACCGGCAAAACCGGCATGCTCGACATGAAGGCCTATGAGCGCACGGTCGACACGCTGATGAAGGGCAAGAGCGACCCGGTGATCACCAAGAAGCCGGCCGGTGCGACCACCGACAAGGTTTTTGCGGCGTCGCTGAAGTAAACCAGGCGCCGTGCGGCCCCGGGCCTCGGGCGAGGCCCGGGGCCTGGACTACCATCGCCCACCCCGACCGAATAAAAGCCGCAAGCTAAACGCCGCCAGCGCGATGCAGGCGCAGCGGCGCCACAGGAGACAGCCCCATGCTGATCGGAGTCCCGCTGGAAACAGTGGCCGGCGAAACGCGCGTGGCCGTCACCCCCGAGACGACAAAAAAGCTCGTGGCCCAGGGCCATGCGCTGCGTGTGCAGTCGGGTGCCGGTGTGGCCGCGAGTGCCACCGACGAAGCTTATGTCGCTGCCGGCGCCGAGATCACCGACGCCGCCGGCGCGCTGGGCTGCGACCTCGTGCTCAAGGTGCGCAGCCCGACCGCGGCCGAGTTGCCGCTGATGAAAAGTGGCGCTGCGCTGGTCGGCCTGCTCAACCCTTTTGACAAGGCGGGCCTGGACAGCCTGGCCGCTGCCGGGCTGACCAGCTTTGCGCTCGAAGCCGCACCGCGCACGACGCGTGCGCAGAGCATGGACGTGCTGTCCAGCCAGGCCAATATCGCCGGCTACAAGGCGGTGATGATGGCCGCCGACAAATACCAGCGCCTGTTCCCGATGTTGATGACCGCGGCCGGCACGCTCAAGGCCGCGCGCTTCGTGATCCTGGGTGTCGGTGTCGCTGGCCTGCAGGCCATCGCCACCGCCAAGCGGCTGGGCGCAGTGATCGAAGCCAGCGACGTGCGGCCTTCGGTGAAAGAGCAGGTCGAGTCGCTGGGTGCCAAATTCATCGACGTGGCCTATGAGACGGCCGAGGAAGAGGAAGCCGCCGTGGGTGTCGGCGGTTACGCCAAGCCGATGCCACAGAGCTGGATGGACCGCCAGAAGATCGAAGTCGCCAAGCGTGTGGCGGCCGCCGATATCGTCATCAGCACCGCGCTGATCCCGGGCCGCGCCGCGCCGGTGTTGATTACCGAAGCGATGGTGCGCTCGATGAAGCCAGGTTCGGTCATCGTCGATATGGCCGCGCCGGCCGGTGGCAACTGCCCGCTGACTGAGGCCGGCAAGACGGTCGTCAAACATGGTGTCACGCTGATCGGCGAGACGAATATCCCGGCGCTCGTGGCGGCTGATTCGAGCAGCCTGTACGCGCGCAACGTGCTCGACTTTCTGAAGCTGGTGTTGCCCAAAGATGGCGGCTTGCAGGTGCCGATGGACGACGACATCGTCGTCGCCTGCCTGATGACACAAGCCGGCGAAGTCAAACGCAAGTGATCCGCAAGTGAAGAGGAAATGACCATGGACATCGTCAGCCCGACCCTCACCAACCTGATCATCTTCGTGCTCGCCATCTACGTCGGCTACCACGTCGTGTGGACCGTCACGCCAGCGCTGCACACCCCGCTGATGGCGGTCACCAACGCGATCAGCGCGATCGTCATCGTCGGCGCGATGCTCGCTGCGGCGCTGACCGAAACGACCCTCGGCAAGACGATGGGCGTGCTCGCCGTGGCCCTTGCCGCGGTGAATGTCTTTGGCGGCTTTCTCGTCACCCGGCGGATGCTCGAGATGTTCAAGAAAAAGACGCCGGCCAAGAAGGTGGAGGCGCTGAAGTGAAAAAAGAATCCTGGCTGATGGCGCTGGTCTTTCTGGCGCTTTCGATCCCCACCGTGCTGGGCTTGATGGCGCTGGGCTGGGGCGGTGAGTACCAGCTCTGGATCGCGATCATCGTCGGCGGTGCCGGCGCCAGCTTTGCACAATGGCGC
>JANPDN010000240.1:0-1967 GCA_031431555.1 Rubrivivax sp. | reverse complement strand
CCAGCCTGGGTTTGCAGGCCGACGGGTTGTACCGGCTGAGCGACGACCAGGCCGGCGAGATTTTGCAGATGCGCCTGCAGCGCCTGACCGGGCTGGAGCAGGACAAGATCATCGGCGAGTACAAAGAGGTGATGGGCGAGATCGCTGACCTGCTCGACGTGTTGTCCAAGCCCGAGCGCGTGACGACGATCATTCGCGAAGAGCTGGTCGCCGTGCGCCAGGAGTTTGGCCAGACCAAGGTCGGCGCGCGTCGCAGCCAGGTCGAGCACAACGTGCAGGAGCTCGGCACCGAAGACCTGATCACGCCGACCGATATGGTGGTCACGCTCAGCCACACCGGTTACGTCAAGAGCCAGCCGCTGGCCGAGTACCGCGCGCAGCGCCGCGGCGGCCGCGGCAAACAGGCCACGCAGACCAAGGACGACGACTGGGTCGACCAGCTTTTCATCGCCAACACCCACGACTGGATTCTCTGTTTCAGCGATCGTGGTCGTGTCTACTGGCTCAAGGTCTGGGAAGTGCCACAAGGCGGCCGCGCCAGCCGCGGCAAGCCAATCGTCAATATGTTCCCGCTGCAAGCCGGCGAAAAGGTCACCGTCGTATTGCCGCTGACGGGCGAGTTCCGCAGCTTCCCGGCCGACCATTTCATCTTCATGTCCACCGCGCTGGGCACCGTCAAGAAGACACCGCTGGACGAGTTCAGCAACCCGCGCAAGGCCGGCATCATCGCCGTCAACCTCGATGAAGGCGACCACCTGATCGGCGCCGCGCTCACCGACGGCCACCACGACGTGATGCTCTTCAGCGACGGCGGCAAGGCGGTGCGCTTCGACGAAGGCGATGTCACGCCGCACGGCCGCGCTTCGCGTGGCGTGAAGGGCATGAACCTCGACATCGGGCAGACCGTGATTGCGATGCTGGTTGCCGAAGACGAATCGCAGAGCGTGCTCACCGCCACCGAAAACGGCTACGGCAAACGCACCAGCATCGTCGAGTACACCCGCCACGGCCGCGGCACCAAGGGCATGATCGCGATCCAGCAGACCGGGCGCAACGGCAAGGTCGTCGCGGCGACGCTGGTGCGTCCCGCCGACGAGATCATGCTCATCACCGACAAGGGTGTGCTCGTGCGTACCCGGGTCAGCGAGATTCGCGAACTCGGCCGCGCAACCCAGGGCGTGACGCTGATCGCGCTCGATGACGGCACCAAGCTCAGCGGCCTGCAACGCATCGCCGAAAACGATGCAGCGACGGATGTGATCAGCGATGTGAGCGGCGATGCGGCCAGCGATGCCGCAGGCGATCTGCCTGGCGACAACGCAATCGACACCGCACCCGACGGCGCAACCGACGGCAACGATGAGGATCCGGCATGAACCGCCAACGGTTGGCCATCGCGGCGCTGCTGCTCGGTGCCTGTTCTCTCGGCTGGGCGCAAACCAGCGGCGGCAAGAAAGAGCTCGTGCAGAAAGTGCTTGCCGCAGCGCAGCCGGGCATCGAGACGATGGCGCAACAACTGGCCGAAGAACCGGCCGGGCGCCTGATGCAGCGCGCCAGTGTCGTGCTCGGCCAGCGGCCGGCCGGCGAAAAGCGCGACACCACTGCCCGCGAGATCCAGGCCGACCTGAAGAAGTATGTCGACGAGGCGGTGCCGATCGTTCGTGAGCGCGCGATCAAACTTTCGCCAACGACCATCGGCACGATGCTCGAAGAGAAGTTCAGCGAAGACGAGTTGAAGGTCCTCATTGCATGGCTCGAGTCTCCGGTGTCCCGGAAGTACGCGCAGATGGATCGCGACCAAGGCAACGCACTGGCTGAAAAGGTCGTGGCCGACACGCGGCCGTCGATCGAGCCGAAGCTGAAGGCGCTCGAAGCCGTGGTCGCCAAGCGACTCGGTGTGCCGGCCACCGAAGCCGGCGCGTCGGCTCCCAAGCCCGCCGCACCCAAGAAAAAACCATGAGCGATCC
>JANPDN010000239.1:0-7129 GCA_031431555.1 Rubrivivax sp. | reverse complement strand
CAGCGCCGCCACCTTCATCGGCGGCGGCCTCTTGGCCGCGCGGCTGGGCAGCGGCAGTGCCGCGGCGCCCGAGCGCGCGCCATCGGCCGGCCTGGTGCTCGGCATCTACTACGGCGGCACGGGGCTGGGCATCGTCGTCTCCGCCTTGCTGGTGCCGGCGCTGGTGGTGCTGTCCGGTGCGGCCGGCTGGCGCTGGGCCTGGGCTGGTCTGGGCCTGGTGGCGCTGCTGGCGACCATGCTCGCCCTGCGCCCGACCCGCACCCTGCCTGCCAGCGCGGCATCGGCGGGCGCGCACGCCGCATTCGACTGGCGGCCGCTGGGCTTCGGCCTGGCCGCGTACCTGATGTTCGGCTTCGGCTACATCGGCTACATGACCTTCGTGATCACACTGCTGCGCGAGCAGCAGTTGCCCGCAGCGCAGATCGTCGCCTTCTACGTCCTGCTCGGCATCGGCGTGATCGCCTCGTCGTGGCTCTGGGCCGGCCTCTTGCAACGCCAGCGCGGCGGCCGGCCGCTGGCCCTGCTCAACGGCCTGCTCGCGCTGGCCACGCTGCTGCCGGTGCTGAGCGCGCAGCCGCTCGTGGTGTTTGTTTCGGGCGCGCTGTTCGGCAGCGTGTTCCTGTCCGTCGTCGCCTCGACCACTGCGCTGGTGCGGCACAACCTATCGGCCGCGGCCTGGCCCGGCGGCATCGCCGCATTCACCATCGTCTTCGCCGCCGGCCAGATCGTCGGGCCCACGCTCGTCGGTTGGGTGGCCGACGGGCCCGGTGGGCTGGCGCGCGGCTTCGTCGTCTCGGCCGCAGCGTTGGCGCTGGGCTCGCTGCTGGCCACGCGGCAGCGGCCGCTGCGTGCGCCTCAGTGAACCGGGTCGAGGAAGGGCGTCTGGTGGTCGCTGACGTAAAGATCGCCGCGTTCAGCGCCTCGCTGGCGCTGCTTCATCGCGGGCAGCGGTCGGCGGCTCGCAGCCATCCGGTGCCATTGCGGCGACCTTGGGCAACGCCGGCAAGCTGGCAGTGAGCGGCCGTTCAGCGGGTTCACTTGGGCGGCAGTACACGACCTACAGGAGTCAGTGGCGATTCTGCAGTCGACTGGCCGCTCCACCTTGATTGCTGCCGCTCAGTCGTGCAGCGCGCTCCAAAGGTTCACCCCCCTGCCTGGCATCCCGACGTAGACTGGATGCCGATCCCAATTGCAGGCCCAATGGATCGCCGCAACACGTTCGCCTCGTGGGCCAGTAACCAGCCGATCCGAGGACTGATGCTGTCCCGCATTGGCGTCAGGGCGCGCTGTTTCGCGGAGAGGTGATTAATGACCTGGCGAAGGACATTCCTGCTTGCCACGGGCGTTTGCTTGGTGGGCGCGGCGCGTCCGCGTGCTTCGCATGCCCAGACGGCGGCACGGCCGCACAAGGTAGGCATCCTCGCTCTGGGCTCTGCGTCGGGCAATGCCGCCCATGTTCAGGCGTTTCGAGAGCGCATGGTTCAACTGGGCTACGTCGAGGGCCGCAACCTGGTTCTCGAATCCCGATATACGGACGGGCGATCGGAGGCGCTACCCGCCCTCGCGGCGGACCTGGTTCGGCTCCAAGTGGACGTGATCGTCACGATCACCACGCCGGCGGCGCAGGCCGCCAAAGCAGCCACCGCGTCAATTCCCATTGTCATGGCGGGAAGCGCCAATCCGGTGGGCCTGGGGCTGGTGGCGAGCCTGTCGCATCCCGGCGCCAATGTGACGGGCGTGACCAACAATCCCGGCCAAGGATTCTTTCTCAAGCAACTTCAGTTGCTCAAGGAAGCTGCGCCCAAGATTTCGCGCGTGGCGGTCATCAAAGTCAACCATCCGATCGAGGACGCCGCGTTTGGCGCGATGGAGCTTGCCGGACCGAAGTTGGGCGTAATTCCAGTCGCTGTGGTCTTCGACACCTCGACCTGGAGCGAAGTGCGATTGCTGCTGACCCAGGCTCCGCCTGATGCGCTGTACGTGTTTCCGAACTCGATCAACGACTTGCATGCGGGTGCGATTGCGGCCTTCGCGGCCGAGAACCGCCTGCCAACGATATACGGTGGGCGCAATGGGGTGGACGCCGGCGGCCTGCTGTCGTACAGCGTGAACTGGCTCGATCTGCGGCGGCACGCTGCGGTCTATGTAGACAGGATACTCAAAGGGGCCAAACCGGCTGACCTTCCGGTCGAGGGCCCGGTGAAGTTCGAGATGGTCGTCAACCTCAAGACCGCCAGGGCCCTCGGCATCACGATTCCGCCGTCGGTGCTGCTGCAGGCGACCGAGGTGATCGAGTGAGGTGCCATGAAGGTTCTGATCCTCGATGACCACGCGCTGGTTCGCGATGCCCTGTCACGGGTGCTGGCCAGCCTCGTGCCCGGGGTCATCGTGCTTGAAGCGGCCGATCCGGCGTCGGCATTCATCACGGTCGAGCGAGAACCCGACCTTGATCTCGTGCTGCTCGATCTGGCGCTGCCGGGCATGCACGGGCTGCGCGCGCTGCGGTCGCTGCGCGAGTCCTACCCGGCCGTTTCCGTGGTGGTGATTTCGGCCACCGCCGATCGTGACTCCGTCATGCGCGCGATCGACGACGGCGCTCTCGGCTTCATTCCCAAGTCCTCGAGCAATGAGGTCCTGAAGAGCGCGCTGCAACTTGTGCTCGCCGGCGGCGTGTATCTGCCACCCGAGATTCTGGGTCGCGGCGATGGCGCTGCGCCCATCGAGAGCACCCCCGAGCCCGGGCACAAGATGCCCGGCGAGATTGGTCTGACGCAGCGCCAGGCACAGATCCTGGCGTACATGATGCGAGGCGAGTCGAACAAGCTGATCTGTCGCGCGCTGAATATCGCGGAGGCCACCGTCAAGAATCAGGTCACGGCGATTCTGAAGGCGCTGAACGTGACCAGCCGCACGCAGGCCGTGCTTGCCGTGGCCAGGCTGGGTCTCGTGCTGCCGCGAACAGGTCAGGACGAAAACTGAACGTCGGCGGATGAGCCTTCGGCCATCGCCGAATCTCGCTTGCCGGCACGCTTGAGCAATTGAGTCACCAGGGCGCGCAGCTTGATTGGCGAGGTCGGCTTGTGGAGCAGCGGCACCTGTGCCGCCCGCGCTGCGGCAGTGGCCGCAGCCGTCGTGTCTGCGGTGACGAGCAGCGCAGGCACGGGCTCCCCGACGGCCGCGCGAATGCGCGCGATCAGCGCCAGTCCATCTTCACCGGCCGCGAGCCGGTAGTCGCAAACGATCAGCTCGGGCGGCCGGTCGTGCGCGTCCAATTGGGCAAGCGCCTCGTCGCCAGTGGCGGCCGCGAGTGTCAGGCAGCCCCAGCTTTCGAGCAGGCCGCACATTGCGGCGCGTGCCGGCTCTTCATCGTCGATCACCCAGACAAAGGTACCGCGCAGATCGGCGAACTGCACCGGCTTGACGGCCGGCGGCGAATCCGCAGACGCCGTACCGGCCGGCAGATCGAACCAGATCACCGAGCCGCGGCCCACGGTCGACTGCAGTTCGACTCGGGTGCCGAGCACTTCGACCAGGCGCGCCACGATCGCCAAGCCCAGGCCGAGCCCCCGGTCCGGCTGCGCACCCGCGTGACCCAGCCGGACGAACTCGCGGAACACCTCGTCGCGTTGGTCTTCCGGGATGCCGCGGCCGGTATCCCATACCGTCAGGCGCAGCCGCCCGTTGCGCTGGCGCACGCTGACCAGCACGCCCCCGCGATCGGTGCACTGGATGGCGTTGGCAACCAGATTCATGAGGATGCGCTGAACGAGGACCGGATCGCTGCGCAGCCAGGCGTGCCTGGAGTGCACGCGAAGTTCGATCCCCTTCGAGCGCGCCAGGGGTGCGAACTGCGCTTCGATCGACGACATCACGCTGGCCACATCAAAATCGATCGGCGCAGCCTGCAGCAGGCCGGCCTCGAGCCTGGATAGATCGAGCAACTGGTCGAGCAGGCCGGACAAGCTCCTGGCAGCCTCCTCGACGCGCTGCGTGAGCGTGGCACGTTCTTCCGCGCTTCGACTCGTGCGCAGCTGATCGACGAACAGTGCCATGGCGTGCATCGGCTGCCGAAGGTCATGGCTGGCCACGGCAAGAAAGCGCGATTGAGCCCGGTTCGCCTGGTCGAGCTGCCGCGTGCGTTGCGCGACCCGCTGCTCGAGGTCGGCGTAGGTTTCGCTCAGCCGCTCGGCCATCGTGTTGAACTGATCGGCGAGTTCCTGCAGCTCATCGCCGCTCGTGATCTCGATTCGGTGCGACAGGTCACCGGCGCCAAAGCGCTCGGCGCCGCGGCGCAATTCGCCGATCGGTGCGACCAGCCGGCGCGCCGCCCAGATGCCCGCGGTCAAGGCAATTGCCAGCGCGAGCGACAGGATCAGCGCACCTCGGCCGACCGACGCGGCCAGCGGGGCAAAGGCTTCGGCACGCGGCTGTTCGACGAAGACAGTCCACGCCAAGGGTGCGATGGCTGCATGGGCCGCGAGCACCGGCACCCAGTTTGGATCATGCCCACCCGCATCGAACCCTTGTCCTGGCAAGGCGATGGCCGCTTGCACCTGCGGAAGTTGCGACAGGTCCGTCATCTGCAGCACCAGACTGATATTCGGGTGCGAGACCAGCCGACCTTGTTTGTCGACAACATAGGCGTATCCGGTCTGGCCCACCTTGATCTGGGAGATGACGTTCCAGACGAATTTGAGGTTGACCTCGGCCAAGATGACGCCGCGGTCGCGCCCTGCGCTGAGCGCTGCCACCGTGAGATACGGCTCCGTCTGGGCGAGGAAATGCACGCTGCTGAACGCTGTGCGGCCCGCGCGCGCGGCGACAAATTCCGAGTCGTGCGACCAGTCAACTCCACTGGCAACGCGATCCGGTTCGATGCGAGACACGCGCACCTGCTCGATCCCCGACGCATCGACGAGCGTTGCGGTGGTGATGGCCGGCTCGAGTCGAAGCAGCTTCAGGAGTTCGAGCCGACGCAGCGCGGGCGCATCGCCGGCAACTGCAGGCGCAGCCAGGGTCGCCCAGTCCAAGCTGCGCCGCAGGTCGTCGAAGACGCGGGATACCGCCTGCGCGGCAGACTGAGCCTTTTCCCGCTGCAGGGCTTCGAGCGCGGCCAGCCGTTCGCGGTGCGCCGTCCAGACCTCCACCGCGCCGCCGATCGTCAGCGCGCCGCACAGCAGCGCGACGACGAGTGCCGCGTACCGGGTCGCGATCGAGTGACGGGTCATCGGGGTCTCGGCGGCGTCGATTGCGCTGAGGCGCGCGTGGGCAGGCCAGTCTATTCCCGTGGATCGGGACCATCGTCCTACGACCGAGGGCCCGCTGCATCCAGCGCGGTCAGGACCTCTGTCGGATGGTCATGTCGTGCGCTGTTGGACAGACTGACTTCTCGAGAGCGCCGACCCGCCCGCATCGCTCCCACTGAAACCTTGTCACACGGGCACTGAACAGGAGCTGAGCCATGTTTACTTGCCTGAGACTCGCTGTCGTGACCGCGCTGTGCGTCCTTGTCGGCAGCGCCCACGCCCGAACCACTCCTGCGCAACACTGTGCGCGCGGTCCGGCGTTGTATGCCGCGGGCCAGCTGAAGACAGCATTTCGAGTCTTCTTGGCTTGTGCGATCGACGGTGACGCGGCCTCGTCGTACAGCGCAGCGATGATGATGCGCTCGGGCGAATCGAGTGACGACGGTGTACCCAACTTGTTCGGCTCGCGCGTCTTCCTCGAACAGTCGGCCGCACAAGGCTACACGCAAGCGATCTACGTGCTGGGCAAGGAATACGACGTCGGCAGCCCGGCGTTCCGGCGCGATGTGAGCTTGGCCACGGAGTTGTTCCGCAAGGCCGCACTGCGCGGCCATGTCGACGCACAAGTCGACCTGGCCACGCAATATTTCCTGGGCCGCGGCGGTGTGCCGCAGGACGACGGCGTGGCGGCGCATTGGTACGAACGCGCCGCCATTGCGGGGCATTGGGGCGCGCAATACCTGATCGCCTCGATGTACGAGCACGGCAACGGTGTCGGCCGTGACGAAGCTGCCGCACTGCGCTGGTACGAGCGCGCGCAGGCCGGGGGCGACGAAGTGGCACAGCTGAAGGTCGAGCAGCTCAGACTGCGGCTGGCCACAACGGGGCAGCAGCTTCGGCGCGACTGAAGGGCTTGCGGGCTGCGCCGGCGCTGGAACTCGACCGGCGTGTCATCACAGCAGTGCGTGCGCCGGGAACATACGGCCGTTCGCCGAGTACGAGTTGCTTGGCCGGTGCGGTCACAGCCCAGCGTGACGCACGCGTGGAACACGCATCGCCGAGTTTACGCAAGAAGTGTCCGATGCTCGCATCTGCGACGGTGTGCACTACCGCAACTCGATCGAGGTCTGCGCGGCGATGGGGCGAAAAAATTCGGCGAGGCGGCGGCGGCGAAGTTCCTGCGTTGACGTGCGCACCATGGTCGGCCGCCAACTCATTCGATATGCAACACATCGCCACCCCAAGCAGACGTCGATGAACACACGAAACACCCTGCTCGCGACGCTGCTGGCCACCGCCTTCGCACCGGCAGCATTTGAATCTGACAATGCCGCGGCGGTCGCGCACAGACGTCGAGCAACGTCTGCTGGACTTTGGACCCGGTCATTGACGATGCGATTTTCTTGAGCCTTTTGCGCCCGGAGGTGGCCGGGTGCTGCCAACCCCCTCGCGAAGGCGTGCAGTTGCTACCTGCTCCATTGCAGGCATTCCGCATGTCGTGGTCGTTTGCTCCGAGCGGGCCGGTTGGCGAGCGTCAGTTTGATGCGACCGAATGTGCGCGAGGGCTCAGTCCCCGCGCAGCATGTCCGCTAGCGCTTCGGTTGCGGCCGACGGTGCAATGCCAAGTGGGGCCGACAACTGCGAGCGATAGCGCCGATGCGCTGCTCCTGGCATTGACTGCGGTCCGGGCACTGCTGAGCGCCTTGACGAGAGGGGGTTGCTCATTCCTTACAGTGATAGAGTGTAAGGAATTGACCGCACACCCAAGGAGTCCATCATGTTCGCCACACTCACCAGCAAGGGCCAGATCACGCTGCCCAAGGAGATTCGCGATCGGCTCGGCCTGGATGCCGGATCGATGCTCGACTTCCAGATCCTGGAGG
>JANPDN010000238.1:0-16824 GCA_031431555.1 Rubrivivax sp. | reverse complement strand
GTCTCCAAAGCTTGTCAAGCTAGGCAGACTACGGAGAAAACCGCGCTCGCAGTTCAAATCGGCACCAAACCAAATCGCGTGCCAGGCCGCATGGGCATTGGCTTTGCGGCTCCGGCATAAGCATTTAACCGGACAGTAGTGGGAATTCTTATGCTCTACGCCGGCCACCCCAATCCCGGCTGGGCCGCTGGCGGTCGGGGCGTTGAAAAGACAGCGCCTTCGAGGGCTGGCGGCTTGCGGTTGGAGCGCCAATGCCGCTGCTCGCAGAGACGGCGCGGGTGTGGCCCGGCGCAGAGCATAAGAATTCCATAAACGGAGCCGGGCCACACCCGTGCTGGCTCTGCGCGCGCCGATCTTCCAACGTGCGAAGCGATAGTCCGTGGCGCCCCGCGCGACGAATCGCGACTTGGGACCACAGCCCTAACGCGGCAACTACGCGGCAACTACTCGACAACTACTCGGCGACGATCTTCGCTGCGACGATGACCCGCGCCCAGCGCTCGACCTCGTCCTTCAGGAAAGGCGCAAAAGCCTGCGCGTTGCGTGCATCGATGCGAAAGCCTTGCGTGCGCGCGCGCTCCTCGAGCTCGGGCGTGGCCATGATCTTCACGATCTCGGCAGCGAGCCGGTTCACGGCGGCGTCGGGGGTCGCGGCCGGGGCCATCACGGCGGTCCAGTTTTCAACGGCGAGCTGCGGCGCGCCGGCCTCGGCGGTGGTCGGCACATCGGGCACCAGCGCGTGGCGGGCGCTGCTGGCAATCGCCAGTGCGCGCAGCTTGCCACTTTTGACATGCGCCACGCTCTCGGGCATGTTGGAAAAGATGACGTCGAGCTGGCCGCCGATGAGGTCGGTCATCGACGGCGCGCCGCCTTTGTAGGGGATGTGCTGGATCTCGGTTTTGTGCAGGTCGTTGAACAGCGCCAGGGTCAGGTGCGGCGGCGTGCCGTTGCCTGAAGAACCGCCGTTGAGCTTGGCGGTCCTGGCCTGCGCGACGAGATCCTTGAAATCCTTGATCGGGCTCGCCGCCGGCACCACCACCAACATCGGCGAGCCGGCGAGCAGCGCGACCGGGCGCAGGTCCTTCTGGAAGTCGAACGCCGCGCGGCCCTTGAACAGCGTGGCGTTGGCGGCATGCGTCAGGGTGATCGCCAGCAGCGTCTGGCCGTCGGCTGCGGCTTTGGCGACTTCGGCGGCGCCGATCTGGCCGCCGCTGCCGGCCTTGTTGTCGATCACGACGTTGAGCTTCCAGCGCTCGGCCAGCTGCTGGCCAACCAGCCGCGCCATGACGTCCGTCAGGCCGCCGGGCGGGAAGGGCACGACATAGCGGATCGTGCTGCCGGCGCGCGGATAGTCGGCTTGCGCCCACGCCAGGCCAGGGGCCGCCGGGGACAACAGCAGGGCGGCGTTTTGCAGCAGGGTGCGGCGATGCATGGGGGGCTCCTTGGCGCTTCAGTATCTGGGTACCACGGGCGCGACGGACACCGCGGGTACGGCGAGTATCGCGGGCCCGCTGGCCGGCAGCGCTCTAACTGCTTTGCAGCGCGACGAGCACGCTTTCAGGCACGTCGATGCCCTCGACTTCAGCCTTGCGGCGCAGCGCTTCGCGGCGCGTGCCAGGCAGGCGCACGCCATCGTCGCGCATCATCTCTGCGACCAGGACCTCGATGCGATCGAGAAAACTGTCGCTGCCGCTCAAAGCGCCGGGGTCGATGATGATGAAGGCCTGGCCGATGCCGGGCCGGTTGCCTTCGTCGACGAAGAAGCTCGAAGCCTCGAAGCCGTAGTTGGCGCCGATCAGCGCGGTGACCAGCAGCTCGACCATCAGCGCCAGCATCGCGCCCTTGGGCGACGAGACCGCGCCCAGTGGCAGCATCGACCCGGCCAGGCCGGCCTTGGGGTCGGTGGTCGGGCGGCCCGTGGCGTCGAGCGCCCAGCCTTCGGGGATGGGTTTGCCTTCTTTGGCCGCGACCATCAGCTTGCCGCGTGCGACTTCAGACAGGCTCAAGTCAATCATCAGGGGGTCGGCAATGCGACGCGGGAAGACGGCCGCCACCGGGTTGGTGCCAAAGATCGGATGTTTGCCACCCGCCGCCGGCATCGCTGCCGGCGAGTTGGCAAAACCAATCGCCACCAGCTTGGCATCGGCCGCAGCGCGAAGATGGTCGACGACGACGCCGCAGTGGTGGCTGCGCACGACGCCGACAAACGCAACCCCGTTGTCGCGCGCCGCCGCGATGCCTTGGCGCAGTGCCAGGTCACAGGCCGGGAAGGCCAGGCCTTCTTGTGCATCGATGACGATCGCGCCGCCTTTTTGGCGCAGCACCGCGGCCCGCGCCGCACCGTTGACACGCCCGTTGCGCAAGTGGGTCGCGTACTGGCCGACGCGGCTCAGGCCGTGCGAGCCCAGGCCCTGGCTTTCGGCAAGCACCAGCGCCCGCGCGGTGGAGTCGGCCATCGCCGGGTTGGCGCCGGCGCGCTGCAATGCGGCAGAAACAATCGACCGCAATTCGGCAACCGCGACTCTCATTTCGGTACCCGCCCGGCCGCCCGAAGGGTGCCGAAGCCCCCTCGGGGGGCAGCGAACAGCGTGAGCGTGGGGGTTGTCATTGCAATGCCTCCAACACCTTGTCGGCGATCAAGAAGCTCACCCGTTCGTTGGCCTCGGCGGTGACGCCGGCGATATGCGGCGTGAGCACGAGGTTCGGACAGCCTTCGAAATGCGCCGACGCCGGCAGCGGCTCGGTATCGAAGACGTCGATTGCAGCGCCGCCGAGGTGGCCGCTCTTCAGCGCCGCGGCAAGCGCGGCGTCGTCGACGATGCCACCCCGCGCGGTATTGACCAGCACCGCGCCGGGCTTCATCGCGGCGATGCGTTCGGCGTTGAACAGATTGCGGGTCGAGTCGACCAGCGGCACATGCAAGCTGATCACGTCGGCGGTTTTGATCAACCCGTCCAGGCCGACCCCGCGGGTCTGGCATTCGGCAAAGGCCGGGTGGCCCACCGGCATCATCGCGTCGAAAGCGATCACCTCCATGCCCAGGCCACGCGCCAGGCGCGCGGTCAACTGGCCGATCGAGCCGAAGCCGATCAGCCCCAGGGTCTTGCCGGCGGTTTCGCGGCCGTTGGACAAGGCGTTGCGCGGCCACTTGCCAGCGGCTACCGCTGCGGTCGACTGGTAGCTGCCGCGCAGCAGGAGCATCGCTGTGGCAACGACATATTCGGCCACGCTGAGCGCATTGGCGCCGGTCGCCGGGATGACCTGCATGCCACGCTGCTCGCACGCCGGCACGTCGATATTGTCCAGGCCGACACCGAGCCGGCCGACGACTCGGCAGCGCTTGAGCGCGGCGAGCAGATCACCGCGCACCTCGGTGCGGTTGCGCACGATGATGCAATCAGCGGCCGCGGCCTCGGCGAGCAGGCGCGGCGCGTCGTCGACGAGTTTGGCGTCGTAAAGCACGTCGTGTGCCGCGCGCAGTTGCGCCACCGCACGCTCGTCCATGAATTCTGTGATGACGATGCGGCTCATGAGCTTGCCACCATCATGCCGACTCGTACAGGCGCGTCATCACGAACTCGCGGTGGCCCAGCGCCTCGGCGGCGGTGAGGCGGCCGTTGGCGGTGCGCAGCATGTTCTCGAGCAGCTTGTCGCCGGCCTGGTCGAGCGAGATCTCGCGTTGCAGCAGGCCCGAGGTATCGACGTCGACATGCTCGCTCATCAGGCGCACGGTGCGCGGGTTGGCGCAGATCTTGATCACCGGCAGGATCGGATTGCCGATCACGTTGCCCTGGCCGGTGGGGAAGAAGTGGACGACAAAACCCGACGCTGCGCACAGCGTGACCATCTCGGCAGCGGCGCTGGACGAGTCCATGAACCACAGCCCGGGGTGCGTGGGCATCTCGGCTTTGTCGATGACACCGTCGACGGTGCACTTCTTGCCGATCTTCTGGATATTGCCGAGCGCTTTTTCTTCGATCGTCGTCAGGCCGCCGGCGATATTGCCCTTGGTCGGCTGGCTGTCGGAGAGGTCGGTCGTTTTGTGCCGGTTGATCATGTCCTGGTAGCGGTTGAACATGAACATGAACTTGTCGCGCACGGCGTCGTTGGCGCAGCGCGCAGCGACGATTTTCTCGCCACCGGTGATCTCGCTGGTTTCACCAAAACACAGGTAGTTGCCCAGGCCGTGCAGTTTGTCGAAAGCATCACCGACCGTCGGGTTGGCGCCGCAGCCGCTGGTGGTGTCGCTCTCGCCGCACTTCGTCGAGACCCAGAGTTCGTGGATCGGGCAGACCTCGCGCTGCTTCTCGCTGGCCCACTGCGAATAGTCGCGCGCGGCCTTGCTGGCGCGCAGGATGGTGTCGTGGTCGCCATGGCCTTCGATGCCGAAGCCGACCACCGGCTTGCCGGTTTTTGCGATGCCGTCGACGACCTTCTTGGTCCAGCCGTCTTCGATGCCGATGACCACCACCGCGGCGACGTTGGGGTTGCAGCCAGCGCCGATGAGGGTGGCGAAATGCAGTTCCAGGTCAGCGCCGAACTGCAGGCGGCCATAAGGATGCGGGATCGCCATCGTGCCCTTGATGTTGTGCGCGACGGCTTCGGCAGCGGCATTGGACAGGTCGTCCAGCGGCAGGATGATGACGTGGTTGCGCACGCCGACCCGGCCGTTTTCGCGCCGGTAGCCGAGGAAGGTGGTGGACTTGTCGATGACGGACATGGGTTTTCCTTTTGACTTCGATTGAACAGGTTGGGTGCCTCAGCAGGCGTAGCGAGCGGGCTGCAGGCTAGGCGCAAACCACAGCAAGGCTCCTGCCTTGCGAGGATTTGCAACGACGCATGCGGCCCGCGCAGCAGCCCCATGCGCCGCCCAATCACCAGCGTTTGGTTTTGATGTTGTGCACGTGAGCGTGCTCGCCAGCCTTGATCGGCGCGACGACGCGGCCCATGTCGATGCCGTATTTGATGACCGTGTCGCCGACGGCCATATCCTTGAGCGCGACCTTGTGGCCGATCGGGATGTCGGAGCGCGCTTGCACGGTCATAGCACGTTCTTCGTCCATGATCCAGCCGTTCAGCGTCATGCCGGCGGTGATGCCTTCGACAACGACGACGGCCACGCTGTCGTGGGCTGCATGCAATACAAAATGGTTCATTGGCAACTCCTGTGGGCCCGGTGGCGCGCCGCTTGGCGCCTCGGATGCGGACAAGTATCGACGCCACAAAACCCGGCGTCAATCGGGTCATATAGATGACCTGTATGAATCGTCAATCGGCCTAGAATCACGGCCATGGCCCGACCTGCCGCTTTGGCCCGCCGGCCCGCCGCGACGGCGCGGCCGGCCTTCGCCAGCATCGCCCCCGATGGTGGCGGCCTGCCGCTGTTCCGCGCTGTCAAGCGCGCACTGTTGCAGTCGATCGAAGCCGGCGTCGTCGCGCCCGGTGCTGCGCTGCCCAGCGAGATCGAACTGGCGGCGAGCTTTGGCGTGTCGATCGGCACCTTGCGCCGCGCGGTCGACGATCTCGTTGCCGAGCACATCCTGCTGCGCCGCCAGGGCCGTGGCACCTTTGTCGCGACCCACACCAGCGACCGCTTTTTGTTCCAGTTTTTCCACGTCGAACGCAGCGACGGACTGCGTGAAGCGCCCGACGTCGAACTGGTCAGTTTCGAGCGGGTGCGCGTGGACGAAGACGCAGCCGCGGCGCTTGAGCTGAAGGCCGGAGAGCCGGCGCTGCAAGTCGAAAACCGGCTCAAGCTGCAGGGCCGGCCGGTGGTGCACGACCGGCTGCTGCTGCCGCTGGCGCTGTTTCGCGGCCTGACTGAGAAGCGCTGGCGCGAGCGGCCGAGCACGATCTACCACCTCTACCAATCGGAGTACGGCATCACCGTCGTGCGTGCGCTCGAGCGCCTGCGGGCGGTGGCCGCCGACCGCAACATTGCGCGTGTGCTCGGGGTGCCGCTCGGCGCGCCGATGTTGCAGGTGCGCCGGGTCGCGATCGGCCTCGGCGGCAAACCCGTCGAGTACCGCATCAGCACGGTGGCCACCGCGCAGCATGAATACGTGAACATGCTGACGCGGCCGGCTTGAGGCCGGCGTGCGCCCCGCGTTGGGGCCTTACTTTGGCGCCTGGTAGCCGATGTCTGACGCCCGCTTCATCGCCCTGACGGCTTCTTCAGAGCTCAGCAGCGGCGTCGAGCGGTAGGCGCTCATCGCGCCGCTCGCGCCGATGGCCATTGCCATCGCAGCGGCGTTGACGTTGTCCGGCAATTCGGCGATGGCGACGATGTCGTACTCGCCGAAGGCCAGCCACAGCCCGTGCAGCTTGCCACCGGCGCGCTCGATCATCGGTCGCACCGCGGCCGCCCGGTCCTGTGGAGCCTTGACCATCGCTGCCGTCGCAGCGGTGCTGTACGAGGCCTGAACGAGATAAAGAGCCATTGCGATCTCCATCGTGTTGCGCGGCAACTGCCGCGCAATTGATCGTACGCCGACGGTGATGTGGCGCAAGGGTCGGGACCCGGCCCAACCCTTGACGGGGTCTTGCCATTTGCCTGCGCGCGGCGGCGAGCAGGCTGGCCGCTGGGGTCGCCCGAGAGCTACCGCGCCGCGGTGCTCGCTCTTGCCACCAGCGCCCAGGGCAGCCGCAGCGACGCGGCGGGTTTGCCGCCGCCCAAGGCTTCGAGCAGCGAGCGTGCGGCCTCCAGGCCGATCTCCAGCCGCGGCAGGTGCACGCTGGACAGCGCCGGCTCCAACTGGCGCGCAATCGCGAAGTCGCCAAAGCCCAGGATCGCCAACTGCGCCGGCACCTTGATCTGTTGCCGGCTGGCTTCGAGCATCGCGCCGCAGGCCAGGTTGTCGTTGGCAAATGCCGCTGCGGTGACCCGTTTGGGGCCGCGCTTGGCCAGTGCGGCCAGCACCTGCCGGCCGGCATCGAAGAGGTCGCCGGCCGGGGCGACGATGACAACCACCTGCGCGCCGGCGGCGCGTGCATAGTCGGCGAATGCGATGCCACGTTCGTGCGCGCGGTAGTCGGCAGCGACACCGCTGTCGACATAGGCCAGGCGTTGGTGGCCGGCGTCCAGCAGGTGCTGCGCCATCGCGCGGCCGACATCGTCGTGGTCGAAGCCGATCTGCGTGAACGCCGGGCCGCCGCGTGCTGCTGCGTGGTGGTCCCAGATCTCGATCACCGGCATGCCGCCGGACTGGGCTTGCGCCAGCAAGGCCTGCGCCGCGGCTGAATGGCGCCGGCCGGTGACGACCACCGCGGCCGGGCGCCAGCCGAGCAGCGCGCGCAGCAGTTCTTCTTCGCGTTCGAGTGAGTAATTGGTCGACGCGATCATGAGTTCGCGGCCGGCGGCCTGCAGGCCGGTCGAGAGCCCTTGCGCGGTCTCGGCAAAGATAGAGTTCGCCAGGTTCGGCAACAGCGCGGCGACCATGTTCGATACCCCGCTGGCGAGCAGCCCGGCCTGCCGATTGGGCACATAGCCGGTCGACGCGATCGCAGCGCGGATGCGGGTGGCGGTGTCGGGGGCGACGACATCGGGGTCGCTCAAGTAGCG
Organism: Rubrivivax sp.; assembly: GCA_031431555.1. Taxonomy (GTDB): domain Bacteria; phylum Pseudomonadota; class Gammaproteobacteria; order Burkholderiales; family Burkholderiaceae_C; genus Rubrivivax. The sequence continues at coordinate 9,263 of JANPDN010000238.1, read as the reverse complement.
CGAGACGGTGATCGCAGTCACGTCGGCGGCGGCGGCGACATCGCGCATCGTGACCTTGCCGTGGCCCTTGCGCGCCTGGCGCGCTGGGTTGTCGTGGGCGGGGCTGGCGTGCGCAGGTTTGTGGATCGATCGGGGTTGCGTGGGGGCGGGCATGCGGCGGTTGTACATCGGGTTTGCGAGCATGGACGCACGGGTTTCCAGCAGTTAATGTTACCGCTAACATGGATCACAGTCCGGACCTCGTCGCGACGATCGGCCTGTAGCCACCGACCCGCGCCAACCAACAAAACCCGTCCCCCCAAGATGCCCCGCACGCTTGCCGATCTCCGCAGCCGCCGTTGGTTCGCCGACGCCGGCATGCGTGGTTTTGCGCACCGCCAGCGCATCCAGCAGATGGGGCTGCGCCGCGAAGATGTGCTTGAGCGCCCGATCGTCGGCATCATCAATACCTGGAGCGACCTGTCGCCCTGCCACGCGCATTTGCGCGAGCGCGCCGAGAGTGTCAAACGTGGTGTCTTGATGGCGGGTGGCACGCCTTTTGAGCTGCCGGCAATGAGCCTCGGCGAGGTCATGGTCAAGCCGACGACGATGCTCTACCGCAACTTCCTGGCAATGGAAGTCGAAGAGCTGCTGCGCTCATTGCCGATCGACGGCGTGGTGCTGCTCGGGGGCTGCGACAAGACCACGCCCGGCACGCTGATGGGCGCGATCAGCATGGGCATCCCGGCACTGTTCTGCCCCGCTGGGCCGATGCTCAACGACCGCCACCAGGGCCGCACGGTGGGCGCCGGCACGCACACGCGCGTGTTCTGGGATGAGTTCCAGGCCGGCAAGTTGAGTGGCGAAGAATGGGTCCATCTCGAATCGCGCATGACACGCTCGCCCGGCACCTGCAACACGATGGGCACCGCGAGCACGATGACCAGCATCGCCGAAGCGTTGGGGATGGCGCTGCCCGGCAGCACCAGCATCCCGGCGATGGGTTCGGCACTTCCGCGCATGGCGGCCGACTGCGGCGAGCGCATCGTGCAGATGATCTGGGACGACCTCACGCCGCAGCGCATTCTCACCCGCGGCGCGTTTTTGAATGCCGCCGCGGTGCAGATGGCGCTCGGCGGCTCGACGAATGCCGCAGTGCATATCGTCGCGATGGCGCGCCGCGCCGGGGTCGAGCTGACCCTCGCCGATCTCGATGCGGTCGGCCGCCGGGTGCCGGTGCTGGCCAACCTGTTCCCCAGCGGTGATCGGCTGATGGAAGACTTCCACTACGCCGGCGGCTTGCCGGCGCTGATGAATGTCATCCGCGAGCACTTGTCGCTCGACGAAATCACGGTCACCGGCCTGCCTTTGTGCGCGCAGATCGACGGCCGCGAGGTGATCGATGCCGATGTCATCCGGCCGCTGTCAAACCCGGTCAGCACACAAGGTGCGCTGGCCGTGTTGCACGGCAACCTGGCGCCGCAAGGCGCGGTGATGAAGCCGAGTGCCGCCAGCGCGCACCTGCTGCAGCACCGCGGCCGCGCGCTCGTCTTCGACAGCCAGCCAGCCATGTTGAAAGCGATGGCAGACCTCGATCTCGATTGCGATGCCAGCACCGTGCTCGTGCTGCGCAACGCCGGCCCGGTGGGCGCACCCGGCATGCCCGAATGGGGCAACCTGCCGATCCCCAAGAAGCTGCTCGCGCAAGGTGTGCGCGACATGCTGCGCATCTCCGACGCACGCATGAGCGGCACCCACTACGGCACCTGCGTCTTGCATGTCAGCCCCGAGAGCGCTGTCGGCGGGCCGCTGGCTTTGGTGCAGACCGGCGACCTGATCGAAATCGACGTCGCCGAACGCAAGATCGAGATGCTTGTCGACGAGACCGAACTGGCGCGCCGGCGTTTGGCCTGGGTGGCGCCAGTGCAGCCCTACCAGCGTGGTTTCACCAAGCTCTACCAGGCCCATGTGACGCAGGCCCACGAAGGCTGCGATCTGGACTTCTTGCAAGGCCAGGCGCCGACGCCCGAGCCGGCCATTTATTGAGCACCCCCAGGAAATGTCTTCGACATTCCCGCCCCCAGGGGTCAAGCAAAGTGGCAAAGCCACATTTGCTTGAGATCACCATCGTCTTCCAACAGGAGCCCGTCGATGAACCCTTTCAGACAACTGCTGCGATCGCGCGGTGCGCAGCCGCCGATCGGCACCTGGGTCATGTCGGCGAGCCCCATCGTCGCCGAGGCGGTGGGCACGGCGGGTTTCGACTGGGGTGTGCTCGACATGGAGCACACGCCGCTGGACATGATGGAGCTGGTGCATTTGCTGCAAGCAGTGGGCAATACCAAGATGGTGCCGGTGGTGCGCGTGCCGTGGAACGACAGCGTCACGGTCAAGCGGGTGCTCGATGCCGGCGCGCAGACCTTGCTCTTCCCGTTTGTGCAAAACGCCGAAGAAGCCCGCGCCGCGGTGGCGTCAACCCGTTACGCGCCAGAAGGTGTGCGTGGCATGGCCGGCATGAGCCGGGCGTCGCGCTTCGGCACGACGCCGGACTTTTTGCGCACGGCCAACAAATCGATCGGCGTCGTGGTGCAGCTCGAGACGCCGCAGGCGATGGCCCTGCTCGAAGAAATCGCCGCGGTGCCGGGGGTTGACGCGCTGTTTGTCGGCCCTGGCGACCTGTCGGGCGCGATGGGCCATGTCGGCGACCTGACCCACCCCGAAGTCATGGCCGCGATGACCGATGCGGCACAGCGCGCAAGGGCGATCGGCATGCCGATCGGCACCGTGGGCGGCAACCCCGACGTCGTCACGCGCTACCGCGCCGCGGGTTACGACTATCTCGCGGTGGCCTCGGACTTAGGCCTGCTGATGCGCGGAGCGATGGGCGTCGTGCAGGCCTTGCGCACCGGCGATACGTCAGCGCATGTGCATTCGATCCAGACCGGAACCCGTACCGAGGGAGCTTACTGACATGGCTGCTGTCGACCTGAAAAGAGTCACCAAGTCCTATGACGGCAAGACGACCGTCATCCACGGCATCGACCTCGATATCAAACACGGCGAATTTGTCGTCTTTGTCGGGCCGTCGGGCTGCGGCAAGAGCACCTTGTTGCGCATGATCGCCGGCCTGGAGCCGATTTCCGGCGGCGAGGTGCGCATCGACGGCCAGGTCGTCAACGACTTGCCACCACGCAGCCGCGATATCGCGATGGTCTTCCAGGACTACGCGCTGTATCCACACAAGACCCTGTACGACAACATGGCCTTCGGCCTGCGCCTGCGCAAGACGCCCGAAGCAGAAATCACCAAGCGTGTGATGGACGCGGCCAAGCTGCTGCGCATCGACCACATGCTCGAGCGCCGGCCGGCGGCGCTGTCGGGCGGGCAGCGCCAACGGGTGGCGATCGGCCGCGCGATCGTGCGCCAGCCCAAGGTGTTTTTGTTCGACGAGCCGCTGTCCAACCTCGACGCGCAGTTGCGCAACGAGATGCGCACCGAGATCAAGCGCCTGCACCAGCGCCTGGGTGCCACGATCATCTATGTGACCCACGACCAGGTTGAGGCGATGACCCTGGCCGACCGCATCGCGGTGCTGTCGGGCGGCCACCGCATGCAGTACGACACGCCAGACACGGTCTACAACCGGCCGGCGGCGTTGTTTGTCGCAGGCTTCACGGGCGCGCCGTCGATGAATCTCGTCAACTGCACGGTCGCCGCTGGTGCTGCCGATCTCGGCGGCGTGCGCATCCCGCTGCCCAAGGCGCTGGCCGACCGCTGTGTCGGCCATGGCGAGATGAAGTTCGGCGTACGCCCCGAGAACGTGACCCTGATGCCCACCGGCGACGACGATATCGTCGTGCCTGCGTCGGTATCGCTGCTCGAGCCGCTCGGCGCAGAAACGCTGGTGACGCTGAAGATCGGCGCTACCGAGATGGTTGCGCGTTGCGCGGCGAGCTTCCGCCAGCCCCCGGGCACGGCGCTGCCGGTGCACCTGCGGCCGCACCATCTGCACCTGTTCGACGTGACGTCGGGCACGGCGGTCTGAGGGTCCGTCTGATGCGCTGTCTGGTGCCCGAATTGGCCTGCGCTGCGCGGCGCTTTCCGAGCGTCGCGCAAGTTGCGCTGGCAGCTCTGCTGCCGCTGCTGCTCGCGCTGGCGAGCGGCGCGGCGCAGGCGCAGTCGTTTCCGGAGCGGCCGGTCACGATCGTCGTGCCGTTCGGCCCTGGCGGCACCACCGACATCATGGCGCGCCTGCTCGCTGACGAGTTTGCGCGCCAGCTTGGCGGCGCTGCCGTGGTGGTCAATACGGCGGGCGCGGGCGGTTCGATCGGGATGGGCAATGTCGCCCGCGCCAAGGCCGATGGCCACACGATTTCGATGACGACGGTCGGTCCTTTGACGATCCAGCCGGCGCGGCGCGACAACACCGGCTACACGCCCGAGAGCTTCGACTACCTGTGTGGCACCTACGACGTGCCGTTGATGATCATGGTGCGGGCCGATTCGCCGCACAAGAACCTGTCCGATCTGGCCCGGTGGATAAAGGCCAACCCGGCCAAGTTCAACTACGGCAGCTCGGGCATCGGCACGGCCCTGCACATCGGCATGCTGCAGTGGCTCAAACATGAAGGCTTGACTGGCACGCATGTGCCTTACCGCAGCACCGGCGACATGATCGTGCCGCTGAAAAATGGCGAGATCGAAGCCATCGTCGAAACCCCGCCGGTGGCCACCCAGCACCAACTGCGCCCGCTGGTGGCGCTGGCCGACAAGGCCGCACTCGGCTTCGAGTCGGTGCCCAGCGCCAAACAACTCGGCTTGGCCGTGCGCGGCACGGTCTGGGGTGGTCTGGTTGCACCTCGGGGTTTGCCCGCGGACGTGCGCAACAAGCTCGAAGCGGCGTGCACGGCAGCCACCGCAACGACGTTGTACAAAGCACGCGCGCAGGCTGCCAACAGCCCGCTTGTGGCGCGCAGCGGTGCCGACTTCCGCCGCTTCGCTTTGGCCGAGTTCGAGAGTTTCAAGAAGTTGGTCGTCGACAACGGCCTGCAAGAGCGCTGACCCACCCCGCAATCCAGTTGACTACTTTGTTTGGAGAGACAGAAATGAAACGACGCATCCTCTTTTCCACCGTCGCCGTGCTGGCCGCATTGACCACCACGAGCGTTTTTGCCCAGACCACGCTGCGTGTGTTTTCTGGCGGCGCCAACCAGCGGCCCGACCTGATGCGGCTGCTCTTCGACAAGTACCAGGCGGCCAACCCGGGCGTCAAGGTCGAGATCGAAACCGGCGGCGCCACCAGCGAACTGCAGCGCCAGTACCTGAGCACGGTGCTCAACGCCAAGGACTCGGCGATCGACATCTACCTGATCGACATCGTCAACCCGGCGCAGTACTACGGCGCCGGCTGGCTCGAGCCGCTCGACGCCTACCTGGGCAAGCCGGCCGATGTGATGAAGCCGTATTTGCCGGTATACGCCAGCTCCAACGTCGTCGACGGCAAGATCGCAGCGATGCCGGCGTTTGCCGACGCGATGTTCATGTACTACCGCAAGGACCTGCTTGCCAAACATGGTGTCGCCGAGCCGAAGACCTGGGACGAACTCAGCGCTGCCGCAGCCAAGATCCAGAAGGCCGAAGGCAACCCCAACCTGCAGGGCCTGTCGATCCAGGGCGCGCCGATCGAAGGTGCGGTGTGCACCTTCTTGCTGCCCTACTGGGGCCAGGGCAAGGACTTCAACGACGCCGCCGGCAAGATGACGCTGGACAAGGTCGCTGCGACCAAGGGCCTGACGCAGTGGCTGTCGATGGTCGACGCCGGTGTGATAAAGAAAAACGTCGCCGAAGTGAAAACACCGGACACGGTCAACGAGTTCAAGGCCGGCCAAGTGGTGTTTGCGATCAACTGGGGCTTTGCCTGGGACCGTTTCAAAGACGACAAGGATTCCACCGTGCAAGGCAAGGTCGGCGTGATGCCGCTGCCGGCGATGGCCGGTGGCCGCAGCGCCACCTGCGTCGGCGGTTGGCAATGGGCGGTGAGCGCGTTCAGCAAGAACAAGGCTGCCGCGGCCGGCCTGGTCAAACATCTGTCGAGCGCCGAGTCGAGCAAGTTCCTGTCGGTTGAAGGCTCGCTGCTGGCAACCTACCAGAGCGTCTACACCGACGCCGACGTGGTCAAGGCGGTGCCCTGGTTCAAGGATGCGGCCAATGTCGTCATCGCCGGCAAGAGCCGCCCGATGAGCAAGGACTACGGCCAGGTCAGCGACATCATCCGCACGACGACGAGTGCAGTACTGGCGCGGACCAAGACCCCGGCCGAAGGGGTTGCCGAAATCGAATCGCGCCTGACCCGGGTGATGCGCTAACGCTTCGCCAGAAGAAACACGCCGTGGGCTTCGCCTGCGGCGTGTCCAGCACAGGAGAACAACATGGCCGCACCGACAACACTGGACCGATGGCGTGACCCGAGCGAAAAAACGCTCGGCTTCATGCTGCTCGCGCCGGCATTCCTGCTGCTCGCGCTGATCGTGGTCTATCCGATCGGCAAGCTGATCTGGAACAGCTTCTACGATCTGCGCCTGTCGGGTGGCGGCGGGTCCAAGTTTGTCGGCTTCGAGAACTACGCCATGGTCTTCAAGGACCACGACTTCTGGAACGCGACCAAGAACACCGTCCTCATCACGCTGATCACGGTGCCGGGTGCGCTGGTCGTCGGCCTCGGTCTGGCGATGCTGGCCAACCTGCCGTTCAAGCGCAAATGGCCGGTGCGCCTGGCCTTGTTGTTGCCTTGGGCGCTGCCGCTGGCTTTTGCCGGCCTGATCTTCGCGTGGTTCTTCCACACCGAATACGGCGTCGTCAACGATGTCGTGCGGCGGGCGAGTTCCACCGTGGCCGGCCCGATCGAGCCGACGATGTGGCTGCTGCGCCCGAACTGGGCCTTCACCGCGATCTGCTTGACGATCATCTGGAAGACCAGCTCGTTCATGGCGCTGATCCTGCTGGCCGGTTTGCAGATGATCCCGAAGTCGCTCTACGAAGCCGCCGAAGTTGATGGTGCATCGAAGTGGCAGCAGTTCTGGCAGATCACGATCCCGATGTTGATGCCGTCGATCATCGTGGCGCTGATCTTCCGCACCATCACCGCGTTGCAGACCTTCGACATCCCGTACACGATGACCAAGGGCGGCCCGGGCAACAGCACCGAGACCCTGGCGATGCTGATCCACAAGACGACGATCGACTACCTCGACGTCGGTTACGGCTCCACCCTGGCCGTGTGCATGTTCGTGCTGTCGCTGTTCGTGACGGCTTTTTATCTGAAGCGCATCGGCAAGAACGCTTGAGCCAAGGCAGGACATCATGAAATCAGTCTTCGACAGCCGCAGTCTGCGCTTCATTGCCGCAGCGATGGTCGTGGTCAACGGCTTTTTCCCGGCGGTGTGGATCCTGCTCACATCGCTGAAGACCGAAGCCGAACTGGTCAGCAAGCCCATCACCTATTGGCCGCACAACCCGACGATGGCCAACTATGTGCAGGCTTTCACCGACCAGCCGCTGCTCAAGTACCTGGGCAACAGTTTGGCCGTGGCTCTGAGCGCGACGTTTTTCTCGCTGCTGATCTCGGCCTTGGCGGCCTACGCCATCGCGCGGCTGAACCTGAAAAACCGCCAGCTGATCCTGACCTGCATCGTCGCGTCGAGCATGTTCCCGCTGGTGACTTTGTTGGTGCCGATCTTCAAGACGATGCGGGTGCTCGGCCTGCTCAACAGCTACACCGCGCTGGTGCTGCCCTACATCGTGCTCAACCTGCCAGTGTGCACCTTGGTGCTGGTCAGCTTCTTCCAGAGCATCCCGAAAGATCTGGAAAACGCCGCCATGATCGACGGATGCACGCGCATGGGCGCCTTGCTCAAGGTCGTGGTGCCGCTGGCCGCGCCGGGTGTCTTCACCGCCGGCATCCTGGCGTTTGTAAATTCCTGGGACGAGTTTTTGCTTGCGCTGTCATTGAACAGCAACCCGAACTTCCGCACCCTGCCGGTGGGCATCACGCTGTACCAGGGCGAGTTCACCTTCCCCTGGCCGATCATCTCGGCAGCGCTGATTGTGGCCATCGTGCCGATTGCGGTGCTGATCGCGATCTTCCAGGAGCGTGTCGTCGGCGGGCTGACGCAGGGTGGTTTGAAAGGCTGACCCGATGAAAGTTCTGAAGACTACCAACCTCGCGCGGGCCGCCGCGCCGGGCCGCCCCAAGCAAGGCCCGACCACGGGCCACGAAGTGGCCCCTTCGTCGCCACTGGAGGGTCGCTTGCCGTACTCGACGAGCGGGGTGCCGTCATGACCCAGCAGATTCGATACGGCATCGTCGGCTGCGGCAGCATGGGCCGCGAGCACATCGAAAATATCAACTCGATGCCAGGCACGTCGGTGACCGCGATCGCCGACACACATGCCAACAGCCGCGACGCCGCGTTGGCGCTGTGCCGGGTCGTGCCGCAGGTCTTTGAGGACCACCGCGAGTTGCTCAACAGCGGCCTGTGTGATGCGGTGGTCATCGCGACGCCGAACTTCACCCACATCGACATGATGCGCGATGCGCTCGCTACCGAGCTGCACATCCTGGTTGAAAAGCCGCTCGTGACCAGGATCGCCGACGGCGTCGAAATGATGCAGCGCGCCAAGTCAAAGACGAAAGGCATCGTCTGGGTGGCGCAAGAGTACCGCTACATGCCGCCGGTGGCCGAGATGATCCGCATTGCCCGTGAAGGCGGTGTCGGGCGGCTGCGCCAGGTCGCGATCCGCGAACACCGCGAGCCGTTTTATACGAAGGTCGGCGACTGGAACCGCTTCAGCGCCAATACCGGCGGCACGCTGGTTGAAAAGTGCTGCCACTACTTCAACCTGATGGACTTCATCCTGCAAGAAAAACCGCTGCGCGTATTTGCCTCCGGCGCGCAGGACGTGAACCATCTCGACGAAGACTATGGCGGCCGCAAGCCCGACATCCTGGACAACGCGTTCGTGATCGTCGACTACCCGAGCGGCGCGCGCGCGCTGCTCGACCTGTGCATGTTTGCCGAGAACTCGGTCGACAACGAACATGTCACGATCGTCGGCAGCGAGGGCAAGCTCGAATCGCTGCTGCCTTCAGGCGTGCTGCGCTACGGCCGCCGCGAAGACTGGGGCCGGCGCGCTGTCTGGGGCCAGCCTTCGGGCACCGCCAAGGGCGTGGCGGTGCGCCAGATCCGCGATACCAATATCAAATACCTGGGCCAGCACTTTGGCGC
>JANPDN010000237.1:0-6020 GCA_031431555.1 Rubrivivax sp. | reverse complement strand
CTGTTTGCGGCCGCGGTGCCGGCCGTCGGCACGATGGACATGATGCGCGCCGAGTTCAGCGCCAACGGCGAAGCCAATATCCCCGAGTTCGGCACGATCAAGAAAGAAGACGAGTTCCGCGCGCTGCTGGCGATGAGCAGTTATCACCGTCTGAAGGACGGCATCCGCTACCCGGCCGTGATGCTCACGCATGGCGTCAACGATATCCGCGTCGATGTCTGGCAGTCGGCCAAATTTGCGTCGCGGCTGGCGGCGATCAATGCCGCAACAAGTGCCGCAACAAGTGCCACAACGAATGCCGCGACCAACGCCACCAACAAACCCGTGCTGCTGCGCCTGGAATACGAAGCCGGCCACGGTTCGGGGTCGACACGTGCGCAGGCGCTGGAGCGCACCGCCGATGTCTGGTCGTTTTTTCTGTGGCAATTTGGCGTGCCCGAATTCCAGCCGCCGAAGTGAGTTGCATTGAGCCCACCGCGCCGCGTTCAGGGTCACATCGAAGGTCGCGTCGAAGGTCGCGTCGAAGGTCGCGTCGAAGGCCGCGTTGACGGTCGTGTTGAAGGCCATGTTCTCGGGCCGGCCGGCCTGTTTTTGCGCGGCCATGTCGACATCGAAGATGGCCGCGTGCGCGGCATCAGCGGCACGCCGGTCAGCGAAACGGAGGTGCGCAGCTCGACGCTGCCGATCGTGCTGCCGGGGTTTGTCGACCTGCATGTGCATGGTGGTGGTGGCCACGACACGATGCAGGGCGCAGGCGCCGTGGCAGCAATCGCGCGGCTGCATGCGCTGCATGGCACGACGGCGCTGCTGGCAACGACGATGACAGCGCCGATGGCCGAGATCCGCAGCGCGCTGCAAGCCGCCGCGGCGGCGATTGCGCAACGCCCGTGCGGCGCCGCGCGGGTGCTCGGTGTCCATCTCGAAGGCCCGTTCATCAGCGCCGGCAGACTCGGCGCGCAGCCCGACTTCGTGCAGCCGGGGTCGATCGCCGAGGTGCTGGCGCTGCATGCGCTGGCGCCGATCCGCCTGGTCACGCTGGCGCCTGAATTGCCCGGCCACCTAGCGCTGATTGCGCCGCTGCGTGCCGCCGGTTTTGTCGTCCAGGCCGGGCACAGCGACGGCAGTTATGAAGACGGCGTCGCCGCGCTCGAAGCCGGTGCCGCCGGTTTCACGCACCTCTTCAATGCGATGAGCGGCTTGCACCACCGCGCACCCGGCATGGCCGGCGCCGCGCTGGCGCATGCCACGCACGCCGAAATCATCCCCGACCTGTTGCATGTGCACCCGGGCGCGCTGCGCGTGGCGCTGCGTGCGATCCCCTGCCTGTACTGCGTCACCGATTCGACGGCCGCTGCAGGCATGCCCGACGGCGACTACCGGCTGGGCCGCCACACCGTGACCAAATGCCTGGGCGGTGTGCGCCTGGCCGACGGCACCCTGGCCGGCAGCACGCTGACGATGGACCAGGCGCTGCGCAACCTCGTCGGCCTGGGCTTAAGCCTGGACGACGCATCGCGGCGTGTCTCGACCTATGCCGCCGACCTGCTCGGCCTGGCCGACCGCGGCCGCATCGAGCGCGGCGCCTGGGCCGACCTGGTGGTGCTCAACCGCGCGCTGCAACTGCAGCGCGTCATCGTCGAAGGCGAAGAGATCGAGCTTGGCGGCTGAGCGCGCCGCGCCTGCCGCGGCAGGCGCGGCTGGGCTTTAGTTGGCTGCGAAGCAATAGAACAGGCCCGCGCCACCGGACTTCGGCAAGTCGTCCTTGGCGCAGCTAACGGTCAAGTGCGACGAGTTCCACGACTCCGCCCAGGGGTCGGCGGCGCCTGCCCAATTCTGCAGCCGGTCATGGTGGCCGACCACTGCAAACGCATTGGCTTCGCGGGTCCACTCGCCGCAGGTGAGGTTGGGCTGGCCCGGGAAGCCCGGGTAGGCCGTGCCATCGGGCCGGGACCCGGTCAGGATGTCGTGCATGTTCGGCGTGTCGCCGCGGCCGTTGACCACGCCACCCTTCTCGGTGAGCGCGGTCATCTTGTTCAGGTTGTTGGCGCCGTGCAGCTGGGCCAGATCGCTGGCGATCAAGACGCCCTTGGCGTTGAACCACGGCCCCTTGCCGATGCGGTCGCGCGCATGGACCGCTGACGTTGCATTGGGGGGGATGTAGCTGGTGCTGAGATAGGCACGCCAGGTGCGGCTGCCGGCGCCTGCCGAGGCTGCGAGTTTCTGGCAATGTGCGTCGGCACCGGCGAGGCCGCCGAGATTGCCACCATTGCCTGGATTCACGCTGGTAATGAAAAAGCTCATCGGGCCGGAACTCGGGACGATGGCGCAGGCCGCTAGCAAGGCAGCTGCGGCGGCCGACAAGGCCAGCGCGCGGGGCTTGGTTTTCATGGGCAAATTCCTTCTTGCGGGGTTGAACATCAGGCCATTACGCACCGGCGCCGCAGGCCGCGCATCAGGGCGATCCCGGCCCGCTGGCGATGCGCCGATGGGCGCGCCGCCGCGGCACGCGGGCGCGCGCAAGGCGGCACCTCATTCGTAGCGCGGCGGCTCCCACCAGGGGTAAAACGGCGGCATGTCGGTTGACACCTTGTCACCAAAAACCGCCGGGCGCTTTTCAAGAAACGACATCACGCCTTCTTTGGCGTCGGCCGACGCACCGCGCGAAAAGATCGCACGGCTGTCGACGCGGTGGGCGTGCATCGGATGTTCGGCGCCGAGCATGCGCCACATCATCTGCCGCGTCAGCGCCACCGATACGGGCGCCGTGTGGTCAGCGATTTCGCGGGCGATCAAACGTGCCGCGGGCAGCAGGTCAGCGGCCGGATATAGCTGGCGCACCAGACCACCAGCCAGCGCTTCGGCGGCCGGGAAAACGCGCCCGGAAAAACTCCATTCGAGCGCCCGCGAGATGCCCACCAGGCGCGGCAGGAACCAGCTCGACGCCGCCTCGGGCACGATGCCGCGGCGCGTGAAGACAAAGCCAAAACGCGCGTCGTCGGCCGCGAGCCGGATATCCATCGGCAGCAGCATCGTGGCACCAATGCCCACCGCCGGGCCGTTGATGGCCGCGATCACCGGCTTGAGGGATTCGAAGATGCGCAACGTGACGCGCCCGCCGAGGTCGCGCACCGCCTCGTCGCCCCAATCTGGCTGACCATCGGCGCCGCGCGGCGGGCTGCGACCCGGGCGGTCGGCACGGGCTTCGTAGTCGAAGGTCTGGGCACCGGCACCGAGGTCGGCACCAGCGCAAAAAGCGCGGCCGGCACCGGTGACGATGATCGCGCGCACCGCGTCGTCGGCGTCAGCCGCGTCGAAAGCCGCGATCAGCTCGGCGGCCATCGTGGCGGTGAAGGCGTTGAGCTTGTCCGGCCGGTTCAGCGTCAGCGTGAAGATGCCTTCGCTGATCTCGGTGGTGATGGTTTCGAAGTTCACGGCGGCGCTCGCGTTCATACCCGCTCACACGCGCTCGAGGATCAACGCGATGCCCTGGCCGACACCGATGCACATCGTGCACAGCGCATAACGTCCCGCCTGGCCACCACGCCCGCCGTTCAGGCGATGGAGCTGGTTGACGGCGGTCGTCGCCAGCCGCGCGCCGCTGGCGCCGAGCGGGTGGCCGAGCGCGATCGCGCCGCCGTTGGGGTTGACACGGGGGTCGTCGTCTTGCAGCCCGAGATCACGCAGCACCGCCAGGCCCTGCGCAGCAAAAGCTTCGTTGAGTTCGATGACGTCCATCTGCGCCAACGACAGGCCGGTGAGCTCGAGCACGCGGCGCGTCGCCGGTGCCGGGCCGATGCCCATGATGCGCGGCGCGACACCCGCGGTGGCCATGCCGACGATGCGCGCGCGTGGTGTCAGGCCGTGGCGCTTGGCGGCTGCCTCGCTGGCCACGAGCAACGCACAGGCACCATCGTTGACACCGCTGGCGTTGCCCGCGGTCACGGTGCCGTCGGCGCGCACGATCGGCTTGAGCTTGGCCAGCGCTTCGAGCGAGGTCTCGCGCGGGTGTTCGTCCTTGGTCACCACGACCACATCACCTTTTTTCTGCGCGATGCTCACCGGCGTGATCTCGGCGTCAAAAAGACCGGCCTGCTGCGCGGCCACCGCTTTGAGCTGCGAGGCCAGCGCCATGCGGTCCTGCGCTTCGCGCTCGATCTTGAAGTCGCTGGCCACGTTCTCCGCCGTCTCGGGCATCGAGTCGACACCGTGCAGCTCTTTCATCAGCCGGTTGACAAAGCGCCAGCCGATCGTCGTGTCGTAAACCGCGTTGTTGCGGGCGAAGGCGGTCTCGGCCTTCGGGCTGACAAACGGCGCCCGGCTCATGCTCTCGACACCGCCGGCGATCATCAACTGCGCCTCGCCGGCCTTGATCGCCCGTGCCGCGGTGCCCAGCGCGTCGAGCCCCGAGCCGCAGAGCCGGTTGATGGTCGCGCCGCTCACCACCACCGGCAGGCCGGCAAGAAGTGAGCTCATGCGCGCGACGTTGCGGTTGTCTTCGCCGGCCTGGTTGGCGCAGCCGAAAATGACGTCGTCCACCGCGGCCCAATCGACCCTTGGGTTGCGCGCCATCAAGGCCCGCAACGGCACCGCGCCGAGGTCGTCGGTGCGCACCGTGGCTAACGATCCACCGTAGCGGCCGATAGGGGTGCGGATGGCGTCGCAGATGAAGGCTTGGGTGACTTGGGTCTGGGTCATCGTCGTGGCCACAAAGTTGGGTTTCGGCAGTTCAGCGGATCAGCGGCACCGCAGTGCGCGCCTGCAATTCATCGAAGCTCAAACCTTCGGCGATCTCGACCACCTTGACCCCGGCCGGCGTGATGTCGAGCACCGCCAGGTCGGTGTAGATGCGGCTGACACAAGCCATGCCGGTCAGCGGGTAGGTGCAAGCGGGCACGATCTTCGGCTCGCCGGTTTTGGTGCTGTGCTCCATCATCACGCAAGTCTTCTTGGCGCCGACCGCGAGGTCCATCGCACCACCCACCGCGGGAATAGCGCCGGCCGCGGCGGTGTGCCAGTTGGCCAGGTCGCCCGCGCCGCTGACCTGGAAGGCCCCAAGCACGCAGATGTCCAGATGCCCGCCGCGCATCATCGCAAAGCTGTCTGCATGGTGAAAGTAGCTGCCCCCCGGCAGCAGCGTCACCGGCTGCTTGCCGGCGTTGATGAGGTCGAAGTCTTCGTGCCCCGCGGCAGGCGCCGGGCCCATGCCGATGACGCCGTTTTCGCTGTGCATCATGATTTCGCGATCGTCGCCCGAGCCTGCCGCCGGCAAGTGGTTGGCCACCAGCGTCGGCAGGCCGATGCCGAGGTTGACGACCGCGCCATCGGGAATGTCGCGTGCCACGCGCTGCGCCATCTGGTCGCGGGTCCACTGGCCGGTGCTCATTCTGTTGCGCTCATTTGGCTGCTCATTTTGGGTTGGGCCTGTCTTCAGGCCGCGGCCTTGAACCAGCGCCCGCCGTCGGCGCCCGCGCGATCTTCACGACATGCTGCACAAACAGGCCCGGCGTGACCACCGTTTCCGGGTCGAGCGCACCGAGCTCGACGATCTCGTGCACGCTGGCCACCGTGACCTTGGCCGCCATGGCCATGATCGGGCCGAAGTTGCGCGCCGTCATGCGGTAGGTGAGGTTGCCCCAGCGATCACCGCGCTCGGCCTTGATCAGCGCGAAGTCGGCGTGGATCGGGCTCTCGAAAACAAACATGCGGCCGTCGATCTCGCGCGTCTCCTTGCCTTCGGCCAGCTGCGTGCCGAAGGCGGTCGGCGTGAAGAACGCGCCGATGCCTGCGCCCGCGGCGCGGATGCGCTCTGCAAGCGTGCCTTGCGGGACCAGTTCCAGTTCCAGTTTTCCGGCGCGGTACAGCTTGTCGAAGTGCCAGGAATCCGCCTGCCGCGGAAACGAGCAGATGATCTTGCGCACGCGCCCGGCACCGATCAGCGCCGCGAGTCCCGCGTCGGCGTTGCCCGCATTGTTGTTGACGACGGTGAGTTCCTTCGCGCCCTGCGCGATCAGGCAGTCGAT
>JANPDN010000236.1:0-3269 GCA_031431555.1 Rubrivivax sp. | reverse complement strand
GATGCGCGCGCTGACTTCGGGCAGCGAGAGCGTCTTGTCCAGACCCAGCCACACGTTCTCGGCCGCGGTGAGCGTGTCGAACAGCGAGAAGTGCTGGTAGACCATGCTGATGCCGATGCCGCGCGCGACC
Source organism: Rubrivivax sp. (assembly GCA_031431555.1). GTDB lineage: Bacteria > Pseudomonadota > Gammaproteobacteria > Burkholderiales > Burkholderiaceae_C > Rubrivivax. The sequence goes on along the minus strand of JANPDN010000236.1, from coordinate 3,139 downwards.
GCCGGGCTGGCCACTTGCACGGTACGCCCGTTCCAGCGGATCTCGCCTTCGTCGGGGCGCACTGCGCCATAGATCATCTTCATCATGGTGCTCTTGCCGGCGCCGTTTTCGCCCAGCACAGCGTGGATCTCGCCGGCCTGGACGCGCAGGCTGACCTTGTCGTTGGCACGCACCGCGGGGTACTGCTTGCTGATGCCCACCAGTTCGAGCCGGAGGGTATCGCCAGGATTCTGGTTGTCCATGTTGTGGCCCGTGGTTGTTGGCGATTTCGATCGGGTTTCAATCACGCCGGTGGCAACAATTTCCGGCGACCCAGGTTTGCACCAGGTCGGCCTCGTCGCCCGCGGTGATCCAGGCAAACAGCTTTTCGTGCAGGTCGCGCGCAACACCTTGCCGGGCTGTGGCCAGCGGCGATGTTGCCCAGTCCCACACACCGATATCGGCGCTGCAACCGATGTCGAATGAACCGATCTCATCCGCCAGATGCAGGTTGCGCGCCGCGCCGCGGCTGGCGGCGTGCAGCAGCGCAAAAGCCGTGACCCGGGTGCCGGCCAGCGCCTGCACCTTGTAGGCGTCGAGCATCGTGCGCCGCATCGACAGGCTGGTGCCACCACCGACATCGCTGGCCAGGCTGACACCGACACCGGCGTCCGCAGCGGCTTGCCAGCCGAACAGGCCGCTGCCGAGAAAGAGGTTCGAGCTCGGGCAAAAAGCGATCTGCGCGCCGCGTTCTTGCAGCAGCGCGCGATCGTTGTCGTCGAGCCAGATGCCATGGCCCAGCACCGCGCGTTGATTGAGCAACCCGTGGCGCGCGTAGACGTCCAGGTAGCTGCGCGCGGCGGGGAAAAGCTCGGCCACCCAGCGCACTTCGTCGCGGTTCTCGGCGACATGCGTCTGCATGTACAGACCCGGCGTCGATGCGAGCAGCTCACCGGCCATCGCCAGTTGCGCGTCGCTCGACGTCGGCGCAAAACGCGGCGTCACCGCGTACGCCAGCCGGCCGCGACCATGCCAGCGTTCGATGAGCGCCTGACACTCGCGCTCAGCCTGCACGACATCGTCACACAGCGCCGCCGGCGCGTTGCGGTCCATCAGCACCTTGCCGGCAATCAGCCGCATGCCTCGGGCCTGCGCCGCGCCGAAGATCGCGTCGACCGAGCCCGGGTGCACGCTCGGGTAAACACAGGCCGCCGTCGTCCCGTGGGCCAGCAACGCATCGACAAATTGCGCCGATTGCGCTTTTGCATGCTCGGTATCGGCCATGCGCATTTCGGCCGGGAAAGTGTGCCGGTCAAGCCAGTCGAGCAGCTCGGTGCCCCAGGAGCCGATGACGTCGATCTGCGCGCTGTGTACATGGCTGTCGATGAACCCGGGCAGGATCAAGCGGCCGCGGTGGTCGATATGCTGCCAGCTCAGGTCGGGCGTTAGAGATTGCACGCCGGCGATCTGCCCGCCATCGATCAGCAACCAATGGTCGGGGCGCCAGCGCAGCGCGGCGGGCTGCACATCGTGCAGGCCGGGATCGGCGCTGAAATCGAGCAGGTCGCCGCGGATCGCCAGGCGCGTGTTTGAAGCGGCGCCGGCCGCGATGCCGGCTACCCTGGACGGCGTGGTGGACGGCGTGGTGGACCGCGTGGTGGACGGTGCGACCATCACTTCGGCGCCCTCGCCCGCGGCGCCGGCAGGGCGAGCTCGGTGGCGACCTCGCGCACCTGCTCGCGCAGCCACTTGCAGGCGGCGCTGACATGGCTGCGCTCGTGCCAGAGCTGGTAATAACTCAGTCGCGGAAAAGCCACCGGGCAGCGCAGCACCTGCAGCGGCAGTGCATTCAGGTAGCGGGTGCAGAACTGGCGCCCGGTGGTCAGCACGAGATGGGTGCGCGCGACCATCAGCGGGATCAGGCTGAAGTGCGCTGCGCGCACGACGATGCGGCGCTGCAGGCCCTGCGCGCGCAGATGTTCGTCGATGACACCCGGCCCGGCCGCGTGCAATGCGGTTGGCGCAACATGGTCACATTCGAGATATTTCTCGACCGTCCAGCCACGCGGATTGCGCACCGCCGGATGGTCGTTGGCGACGAGGCAGACCACCTCGTCACTGGTCAGACGCCCGAGATGCAACTCTTGCGGCGGCTCGAGCCAGTTGCCGATGACGAGGTCGACCTCGCCGCTGGCGAGCTTGCGCCGGTAGTCGTAGTCGGCGGACAGCGGATGCATTTCGATTTGCACATCGGGTGCGGCTTCGTTGATGCGCGCCACCAGCCCGGGCAGGAACAGCGGGTCGAGATAGTCGCTCGCAGCGATGTGAAACGTGATGCTGCTGCGCGCCGGCACAAACCCTTCGGCGCGGTGTTTGGGCGTGAACAGCGCTTCGGCTTCGCGCAGCAGGCGCTCGGCGGGTTCGACCATCAACAGCGCGGCATCGGTCGGTGCCAGACCGTGGCCGCTGCGCACGAGCAGCGGGTCGCCGGTGAGCTCACGCAGGCGTTTGAGCTGCGCGCTGACGACCGGCTGGGTGGTCTGCAGTCGCAAGGCGGCGCGGGAGACACTTCGCTCGACGATCACGGTGTGCAAAACCCTCACAAGATGAAGGTCGATGCTGAGGGCGCGCTGCCGTTGTGCCATACGTCAGCCAAGATAGCTGAAATCCACCCAAGCGGATAGCGGCTGCGGCGGGAAGCGCTACCCTCGGCCCTCACCTGCCGTTCAGTTTTCGTTCGGTTTTCGTTCACTGTTCGGTGCACCGTCCGGTTCACTTTCCGAAAGCTTGGGGCGCCATGGACACCCGACCGATCCGCTTTGTGCATCGTGGGCAGATCACCGAAGTCAGCGGCGCGGCGACGACACGCACCTTGCTCGATTGGCTGCGCGAAGACGCGCGCTGCAGCGGCACCAAAGAAGGCTGCGGCGAGGGCGACTGCGGCGCCTGCACCGTCATCGTTGCCGAGTTGGCCGACGGCACGCCAGCGTCTGCCGCGTCGACCCTGATCGGCGGCTCGGCGGGCTTGAGCCTGCGGCCGGTGAATGCCTGCATCCGCCTGCTGCCCACGCTGGACGGCAAGGCGCTGCTGACGGTTGAAGATCTCGGCTCGCCGACGGCGCTGCACCCCGTGCAGCGCGCGATGGTCGACTGCCACGGT
>JANPDN010000235.1:0-9700 GCA_031431555.1 Rubrivivax sp. | reverse complement strand
ACTGCGACGGGTACTGGTCCTTGGCGTCGAAGACCATGCGCACCGCGCGCTCGATCACCTCGGGGGAAAACTTCGGGGACTTCCTCATCATGGCTCCATTCTCAATCGAAGGAGCCTCCTCAAATCCCGGGGCGGTTCAGTGGCGGCTACATCTCGGTGCCTGCTGGCACCAGCGACATCAACGAACAGCGCGGCGGATGCGCCAACGGCCAGTGCCTGGCGACGGCGGTGCGGGCCGGTTCTGGTGGCCTGGGCGCATTTTTTGAACTCACCCAAGCGGGTACAACCCAATGGGAGAATGGCGGCGCCAGTGCCTGGGCTGATGGCGAGATCCAGATCATCCCGCCTACGCCTGGCGGGCCGTCGTTCATCGAGACTGTGTTGCACCTGCACATCTCGGGCGTCATCGACGGCAGCGCGATTGGTGCAGCCATCGCCAGTGGGGGCCTGGGGATCAGTGCGAGTCTCAATGAAGCCGGCGTCGGATACCTCAAGGAATATTGGGGTGCCAACACAACACCGCCGCCCAACGAAGGGTCTCATATGCAGCGCTCCGGGCCGGATCAAGCCTTCGTGACCTTGACGCTGCCGGTGGGTGTGCCGTTCTACCTGGGCCTGAAGCTTGAGGCCTTTGGTGCTGTCATCGGCGGTGGCGGCTCGTCGTCGGTGCGCGCCGACTTCATGAGCACGCTGACGCTGGCGCCCGCCGGCCCGTTGTTTGACCTGCCCGCGGGCTACAGCGCGACATCGGCCGACTGGAACGTCGATGGCAACCGCTGGTGCCCGTCTGGATGTGTTGCGCCCGCCATTCCTGAGCCGTCGACCTGGGTGTTGGCGTTGCTTGGCCTGGGGGCCTTGGTCGGGATGCGGCGCCGCCGCCGGGCAGGCTGACGATCAGTGAATCGTAGAAGCTGAGCTTCCAGCGCTGCTGCACGTCAAGCGCGCGGTGGTACCGCGCTGACGAGGGCAGCACCTGCATCAGCGGCAGCAGCAAGACATCGAGACAGCCGCGAAACTGTTCGGGTTTGAGTGGCTTGACGGCTTTGCGCAAGGCCGTGTTCGTGCACTCCTGAACGAACTGCAAGCTGATGCAGGCGGTGTCGGCGCTGATCGCGGCGCGCACGATGCCCTCGGCGATGGCCTGTTTGCGACGGTCCGATCCGTCCAGGTGATGGACGAAGATATTGGTGTCGATGAAGGTTGCAGCGCTGATTCATCTCGTCTCGCTTGAGCTTGCGCCCCACCTTCAGCTGACCGCGCAAGCCGGCCGTTGAGTTTTGCCAGCAGCAGCAGCCGATCGCACCGGGCCAGAACCTATCGCCCACACTCGCCCGTGCGTGCTGCCGACCTTGCGACAATCGCGGACTCGCCAGCAACAACCCCCCATGACCCATATCCTGCAATCACTGCCCGTCGGCCAGCGTGTCGGCATCGCCTTCAGCGGCGGCCTGGACACCAGCGCGGCGGTGCGCTGGATGCGCAACAAGGGCGCCATTCCTTGTGCCTATACCGCCCATCTCGGCCAGCCCGATGAGAGCGACTACGACGAGATCCCGCGCAAGGCGCTGGCTTACGGCGCACAGATCGCGCGCCTGGTCGACTGCCGCGCTCAGCTGGTCGCCGAAGGCATCGCGGCGATCCAGTGCGGTGCTTTTCATATCTCGACCGGCGGCGCGACCTACTTCAATACGACGCCGCTCGGCCGCGCCGTCACCGGCACCGCGCTGGTGGTGGCGATGCGCGAAGACGGGGTCAATATCTGGGGCGACGGCAGCACCCACAAGGGCAACGATATCGAGCGTTTTTATCGCTACGGCCTGCTCGCCAACCCTGCGCTGCAGATCTACAAGCCCTGGCTCGACCAGGCGTTCATCGACGAGCTCGGCGGCCGCAAGGAGATGAGCGAGTACCTCGTCGCGCAGGGATTCGACTACAAGATGAGCACCGAGAAGGCGTATTCCACCGACTCCAACATGCTCGGTGCCACGCACGAGGCCAAGGATCTCGAGTTTCTGAACAAGGGCATGGCAATCGTCAACCCGATCATGGGCGTGGCTTTCTGGCGCGACGATGTCAGCGTCAAGGCCGAGACCGTCAGCGTGCGCTTTGAAGAAGGCCAGCCGGTGGCGCTGAACGGCAGAACGTTTGACTCTGCGGTGACGCTCTTCGAGGAGGCCAACAGAATCGGCGGCCGGCATGGCCTGGGCATGTGCGACCAGATCGAAAACCGCATCATCGAAGCCAAGAGCCGCGGCATCTATGAAGCCCCGGGCATGGCGCTGCTGCACACCGCCTACGAGCGCCTGGTCACCGGCATCCACAACGAAGACACCATCGAACAGTACCGCAGCCATGGCCGCCGCCTCGGCCGGCTGCTCTACCAGGGCCGCTGGTTCGACCCGCAGGCCTTGATGCTGCGCGAAACGGCGCAGCGCTGGGTCGCGCGGGCAGTCACCGGCGAAGTCACGCTCGAGCTGCGCCGTGGCAACGACTGGTCGATCATGGACACGGTGAGCCCGAACCTGACCTACCACCCCGAGCGGCTGACGATGGAAAAAGGCGCCGGCGCCTTCACCCCTGCCGACCGCATCGGCCAGTTGACGATGCGCGACCTCGATATCGCCGACACGCGCGACAAGCTCGGCATCTACACCCGGGCCGGCTTGTTGGGCGGCGGCTCCGACGGTGCGATCCCGCTGTTGTCGCAGCCCCTCGGCGCCGGCGACAACAAACCCTAGCCCGGCGGTCGCGAGATACGGGCGCGGCGCGCGGTTCGTTGCGACGCGCATGCGCACCCGCTGCGCCCGCGTCGGCACGGCTTCGGGGCCTGCGCGCATGACGGCACCGTGACACGACGCAATTGATTGCCTTGTGTCAGCCGGTACACCGGCGCGCTGGCCGCCACCTGGGCAGCGTGCAGCCGGGCAGCGGTAACGCGGAAATCTTTGGCTACATGCCGACCACCGAATGCAGCGAGCATGGCGCTCGGTCGTCCACCGTGAAAGCCGCCATGCCAGTACCAACCGTCACCCGCCGCCCGGCGATCGCGATCGCCATCGCGTCGATCACCGCCCTCGTGCTCGCGGGATGTGGTGGTGGCGGTGACACCGCGGCGGCCCCGGCCGCGGCTGCGGGTGCTGAATCGGTGATCGTGGCGATGGACGCCGCCGAGGCGCGCGAAGGTGTGCAGGCGGTGGCCCCAGCAGCCCCCGCGGCCCCGGTGTCCTGGGTCAAGGCGGTGGATGCCGGCCAGAGCTTCAGCCTGAGCGAGCGGCAGATCGTGCGTTTTGGCAGCGGCGCCAACTGGGTCGTGAAGATGGCTTCGGGCAACCTGGTCTGCAACGACGCGACCTTCCCCGGGCCAGTCTTCGCCGGCCCGCGCCAATGCCAGGTGCTCGCGCCGCTGGTCACCACCGGCTGGCCGATGGTCGCCTCAGAAGGCCAGAAGTTCACTCTCGTCGAGCCGATGATCGTGCGCTACGGGTTCACGCCGGCGTGGGTCGAACGCACGCTGTCGGGTACCGTCACCTGCAACAGCGCGACCTTCACCGACCCGGCGCCGGGGGTCACCAAACGCTGCGTCGTCTGGATCGGCAACACGCCGCCGCGGCCACTACCCAGCGCCTCACAGACAAGCCTGCTCGACGCCCGCCGGCTCGCCGACCAGGCCACCTTCGGTGCCAACGAGACCCTGCTCGCGCAGATGCAGACGCAGAGCGCAGCGACCTGGGTCAAGGCGCAGATGTTGATGCCCAAGACGTCGCGCTACACCAGTGGCAACGGCGACGCGGTCGACAAAGGCGTGCAAGAGGTGTTCTTCTGCGACCGCGCGCCTTACAAGGGCGACAACTGCTGGCGCGACTGGTTTTCAAGCGAGCCGTTGCTGTGGGATTTCTACCGCAACGCAACGACTCAAGCTGACCAGTTGCGCCAGCGGGTGGCCTTCGCGCTGTCGCAGATCGTCGTCATCTCGGCGCTCGAGACCGAAGGCACTTACGGCCTGCGCGGTTACCACAACATGCTGCTCGACATGAGCTTCGCCAACTACCGCGATCTGCTGAAGAAAGTCAGCCTGTCGCCGATGATGGGTGAGTACCTCAACCATGTGAACAACGACCGCGCCGCGCCCAACGAAAACTATCCGCGCGAGCTGCTGCAGCTGTTTGCCATCGGCACCTGCGAGCTCAATCTCGACGGCTCGCTGAAAACCGGCAACTGCTTGCCGACCTACAACAACGAAACCGTGCGCGAGTACGCCTACGCGCTCACCGGCTGGACCTATCCGGCCGGCGGCAGCGCCGTCTGGGGCTGCTGGCCCGAGGGCACCAACTGCACCTACCGCGCTGGCGACATGGTGCCGGTGGCGCGGCACCACGACAACCAGGAGCGCCGCTTGCTTTCCGGCGTCACGCTGCCCGCCGCGCGCAGCGCGCCGCAGGCGCTCGAGAAGGTGCTCGACAGCCTGATGGCGCACCCGAATATCGCGCCCTTCATTGGCCGCCAACTCGTGCAGCACCTGGTCACGAGCAACCCCACGCCGGCGTATGTGCAGCGTGTTGCGCAGGCCTTCAACGCCGGGCGGTTTGTCGATGCGGCCACGGGGTCGAGTTTTGGCACTGGCGTCAAGGGCGACCTCGCAGCGACGGTTGCTGCGGTGCTGCTCGACGCCGAAGCGCGTGCCGCGCGGCCCGGGCCCGACGCCGGCAAGCTGCGCGATCCGGTGCTGACGATGATCGGCGTGCTGCGTGGGCTCAACGGCCGCACCGACGGCGCAGCACTCGGCTGGTGGTGGGGCGAGGTCTTCCGCCAGCACGCCTTCCGCTCGCCGAGCGTCTTCAACTTCTACTCGCCGAGTTATCCGCTGGCCGGCACCAACCTGGTCGCGCCGGCGTTTGGCATCCACAACGCAAACTCGGCGTTGAACCGGCTCAACTACCTAACCTATCTGCTCGACTGGGGCGGCTCGTCGCCCGAGTCAGGCGTCCCGAACGCTATCGGCACGCAAGTCGACCTGGCGGCCTTCATCGCCGACGCCGGCGATGCGCCCAAGCTGGTCGACCGCATCGCGAAGCTCGCGCTCGGCGAGCCGCTGCCAGCGGCCGCCCGCACCCAGGTGCTCAACGCCGTGTTGGCCTGGACGGCGCAGACCGATTCCAGCAACTGGCAGCGGCGAAGGGTGCAGACGGCGGCCTACCTGATCTATGGCTCGCCGATGTACCAGGTGCAGCGCTGAAGCGCGGGAGACCAAGATGAAGCACAAGCCCCACTCCACAGTGTCGAGCATCCCCAACCCGGCGCGGCGCAGCTTCATGCAGCGCAGCGGCTTCGCACTCAGCGCCGCACTCGGCGGTGCTGCCTTGGCGCCGCTGCTGTTGGCGCCGAGCCGCGCCTGGGCGGCCGACTACAAAGCCCTCGTTTGCGTCTTTCTCTACGGCGGCAACGACGGCAGCAACACCATCGTGCCGACCGATGCGGCACGGCATGGGGCCTACGCCGCCGCGCGGCCGGCGCTGGCAATTCCGCGCGCCAGCCTGGTGCCCTTGAACGGCACCGAGTTTGGCCTGCACCCGGCGATCGCGGCCCTGCGCGCGCCGTGGGAACTGGGCCAGATGGCGGCGGTCTTCAACACCGGGCCGCTGGCCGCGCCGCTGACCAAGGCGCAGTGGATCGCCGCGGCAGCCAACTCGCCGCTGATCCCGGAAAACCTGTTCTCGCATTCCGACCAGCAGGTGCTGTGGGAATGTGCCGGCGCGAGCGCGATGGCGCGCGAAGGTTGGGGCGCGCGTGGGGCCGAGGCGTTGGCGACAGTCAACCCGGTGATCTCGGTCGGCGGCAACGGCCGCTACGGCGTTTCGGCGACGCGCGCGCCGCTGGTGCTGCCGGGCTCGGGCGACTTCTTCGGCGCTTACGGCATGAGCCCCGACGAGCTTCAGTGGGCACCGATGAGGCAACGCAAAACGTCGCTCGATGCAATCTATGCCGCCGACGCCGGCAGCCGCATCGGCAACGCCTACGCGCAGCAGACCCGCGATGCATTTGTGGTCTCACAGCGGCTGGCCGATATCGTCGCCGCGACACCCGGCCAGCGGGCCGAGTTTGCGGCCATCGACCGCGCATTTTTGCCACTCACCGCGGCCGGCAAAATCACCACGCCGCTGGCCCGCCAGCTCTACCAGACGGCCAAGCTGATCGTCTCCAACGCCACCGTGCAGGGCAACCGGCAGCTGTATTTTGCGCAGCTCGGCGGCTTCGACACGCATGCCGACCAGGCCGGCTACAACAGCCCGACAACCGGCCAGCATGCCGGCCTGCTCAAACAATTGGGTGACGCGCTGGCGGCTTTCCAGCGCGCGATGAACGACATCGGCCTGGGGCCGGCAGTGACCACCTTCACCCAGAGCGACTTCGGCCGCACGCTGGCCTCCAACAGCACCGGCGGTACCGACCATGCTTGGGGCAACCACCACATCGTGCTCGGCGGCGCGGTGCGTGGTGGGCTCTACGGGCGCTACCCGGAGCTGACCCTTGGCGGCCCCGACGACGTCGGTGTCGAAGCCTGGGAGCGCCAGGGCCGTTGGATCCCGACCACCGCGGTGGACCAGTACGCTGCCACGTTGCTCGGCTGGTTCGGCGCCGCCGACGCACAGCTCAACGCGGTGTTGCCCAACCTGCGTGGTTTTGCGACACCGCGTCTGGGCTTTGTCTAGGCCAGCCTGAGCAACTCGGCGGCCAACTCGCCGGGCATGTCGACCATCACGTCGTGGCTGCAGGCGAGTTTGGCCACGCGCCAGCCCGGCTGGCCTTCGACCTGGGCCGCGAAGTGGCGGAAAGGGCTCGGGTGCCAGCCGTCGGCCAGGATGTACAGGCGCTGCTTGACGGCGCTGTGCGCGCCGGTCAGCAGCGCCGGTGCCTCGAATGTCGCGAGTGCTTGAGCGCCACAGCGGCGGTCGACCCAGGCGCGGTTCTCTGCGCTGATATTGAAGACCTCGGCCGGGATCGGATTCATCATGCCGCTGCCGCCGGCACGCGCCGAATCGCGAAAGCCGTTGACAAACAGCGGCCAGACCTCGGCCGGCAGCGAGCCGCGCAGCAGGCTGATCAGCGAGTCGCCGTCGGTGGGGATGAAGGCGTCGAGATAGACCAGCGCCTTGATGCGATCGGCCATGCGGTCGGCGACGCCGGTGATGACCATGCCACCGTAGGCGTGGCCACACAGGATGACGTCGCTCAACTCTTCGGCTTCGATCGTGCCGCAGACATCGCGGATATGCGTCTCCAGCGTGATGCCCTCGGCCGACTGGTGGGCACGTTCACCCAGGCCGGTGTGCGTCGGTGTGTAGACCTGATGCCCGGCGGCACGCAATGCTTTTGCGGTGTCGCGATAGCACCAACCGCCATGCCAGGCGCCGTGGACGAGGACAAAAGTAGCCATGAAGCATCATCCTTTTCAGTGGGGGGACACGAGGCTTGTCCGGGTCGCTGGCCGGCGGCCGTAGGTGAGCAGGCGCCAGAGATATTCCAGCGGCCCGAACTCGAAGCGCGCCAGCCACCCGATCGACAGCGGCTTCATGCCCGCAAAGTAGCAGCCGAGCGCAGCGCTGGCAATCCCGGAAGATGCCGGCGCGGCGCCGACGCCGGCGAGTTGCTTCGTGCCAGATCCCACCGCGGCGGGCTGAGGGCTTGAGTCGGCTGCGGCTCAGTCGCGCAAGCGCGCTGCCGCCGCCGCGCGCAGGCGGCCGACTTCGATGCCGTTCCAGTTGCTCAAGGTCATGTCACTGCAAGCGTGCATGAAAGCCGCTTCGGCAGCGTCGAGCTTGACCAGCGACTCGATCACCGCGGCCATCACCACTTCGCAGGCACGTGCGTTGTTGCCATCGTCGATCTTGATTGCCACACCGAGCCCGAGTTCGGGCAGCGCGGCGCAATACATGCCTTCGGCGCCGACCTTGCAGAACACGCGGTCGCCCAAGCGCGCCATCACGCGCGAATCGAAGCGACCGCTGCCGGCGACCATCTGCGGCGCGTTGGCCACGGCGCGGCGCAAGCGCTGTGCCGCGTGGGCATGGCCGGGCGACAAGCCGATGCCGGTGGCGACTCTTGCAAATGCATGGGCCAGATGGCGCAGCGGGATCGCGTAGGTCGGGATCGAGCAGCCGTCGACACCCCGCGCGGTGCTGTCCAGCGCAAATCCGGTGGCGGCTTGCACGGCGGCGGTGACTTCGCGCATCACCGCATGATCGGGCTGCACATAGCCGCGCAGATACGCGCGGGCACCGGTGCGGCCGGCGCCGCCATCGCGGTCGTCACCCGCCATCGAGCAGCCGAGGCAGACAAAACCGGCATGTTTGCCAGAGCAGTTGTTGTGCAGCGCACTCGGCGTTTCGCCGCGCTGCGCCAGCGCCTTCGTCGCGCCATCGTGGTAGGGCCAATGCGCGCCACATTCGAGCGCGCTCACGTCGAGCCCGGCCTTGGCCAGCATTGACGCCGCGGTGCGGGTGTGGGCCTCTTCGCCGCCATGCGAAGCGCAGGCCAGGGCCAGCTCTTCATCGACCAAGCCCCATCGTTCTGCGGCGCCGCTTTCCACCAGCGGCAGCGCCTGCAAGACCTTGATCGCCGAGCGCGGGAAAACCGGCCGATCGATGTCGCCCAGCGCGGTGTGCAGAGTTCCGCTGGCGTCAACGATGGCCAGCGCGCCGCGGTGGAACGATTCGACGATGCCACCCCGCAGGGCTTCGGCCAGGACCGGGTTGTTGCTTGTCATGCCGGTGACTCTATTGCACAGCTGCGGCGGCGAGAATCGGGCGATGCCCGCTGCTGCGCTGGCCCTCGTCCTCGCTGCCGCGCTGTTGCACGCGGTGTGGAACCTGGCCGCCAAAAAGGCCGCCGACGAAGGTGCTGGCGATCACCGATTCGCGCTGCTCTGCGCGCTGCTCGTGACGGTGTTGTGGGCGCCGCTGGCGCTGTGGTTCGGCTGGGCCGAGGCGCCGCGCTGGGGTTGGGCCGAGGTGCTGCTGGTGTTGGCCAGCGCGGTGGTGCACCTGCTGTACTTCACGGTGCTGCTCAAGGGCTACCGGGTCGCCGACCTGACGGTGGTCTACCCCGTCGCGCGGGGCAGTGCGCCGCTGATGTCGGCGGCAGGCGCCGTGCTCTTGCTCGGTGAATCTCTCGGCGCATTTGGTGTCGCTGGTGTGATGGCGGTATGTGGCGGCGTGTTCGTCGTCGCCGGCGGGCCGGGCCTGTGGTGCCAGGCGCGTGGCGCGACGGGCACCCATGCCCACGACCCGGCAGCGCGGTTTCGTTTGCTCGCCGGTCTGCGCTGGGGCCTGCTCAGCGGCGCGCTGATCGCCAGCTACACCGTCATCGACGGTTATGCGGTGAAGGTGCTGCTCGTCGGCCCGGTGCTGCTCGACTATGTCGGCAATCTGCTGCGGGTGCCGTTTCTGCTGCCGCAGGTGCTGCACAGCCGCGCCGCGGTCGAGGCCTTCAAAATCGTTTGCCGCAGCCACTGGCGCCACGCGCTGGTCGTCGCCACGCTGGGGCCGCTGGCCTATGTGCTGGTGCTCTATGCGGTGACGATGGCGCCGCTGTCGCATGTCGCGCCGGCACGCGAGGTGTCGATGCTCTTCGCCGCGCTCATCGGCGGCCGCCTGCTCGGTGAAGGTCAGCGTGGCTTGCGCCTGTTGGGCGCGGCCTGCATCGC
>JANPDN010000234.1:0-14315 GCA_031431555.1 Rubrivivax sp. | reverse complement strand
TGCATCCCGCGTTGATGGCGCCGGGCCGCCTGCCGCGCCTCAGCTGACGCCGTTGCCGTCGCCTGCGCGCGCAAGCGCCAGCTCGGCCTCACGCAGCCGCAGCACCCGCCGCTGCACCTTGCCGGTGGTGGTCATCGGCAGGGCTTCGATGAACTCGATCTCTTTGGGATATTCATATGGCGCGAGCTTGCCGCGCACATGCCGCTGCAGTTGCTCGATGAGCGTGGCGTCGCCTGTAAAACCCGGCGCGAGCACGACATAGGCTTTGACCACCGCACCACGCTCCGCGTCCGGCTTGGGCACCACTGCGGCATTCAACACCGCCGCATGTTTGACGAGGCAGTTTTCGATCTCGCTCGGCCCGATGCGGTAACCCGCGGCCTTGAACATATCGTCGCTGCGGCCCTGGTACCAGAGGTAGCCGTCGTCGTCCATCACCGCCATGTCGCCGGTGCGGCACCAGCTGTTGTCGGGGCTTCCGGTGTATTTGGCGTTGGTGGCTTCGTCGTTTTTCCAGTAGCCCAGAAAAAACACCGGGTCGAGGTCACCGTGCCCGTCGCGCCGATGCACGGCCACGTCGCCCGGTGTGCCGCGCGGGCATTCGATGCCGTCGTCGTCGATCACCGCAACGCGGTGCCCCGGGTAGGGCCGGCCCATGCTGCCCGCACGCGCCGGCCAGCCGGGCGCAGCGCGGCCGTCGATGCCTAACGTTCGAGTGCAGTTGCCAACGATATAGTTGATCTCGGTCTGGCCGAACATCTCGTTGACGACCACCCCGAGTTGGTCGCGGCAATACGCAAACACCGCATCACCGACGGCCTCGCCGGCACTCATGATCGCCTGCAGTTGCAGCCGGTACGGATGCGGTTTGTGCTGCCGCGGCGCAGGCACGGCTTTCATCATCGCCTTGAGTGCCGTCGGGAACAGAAAGCTGTGCGTGACCCGCCAGCGCTGCATCAGCGCGAACGCCCGCTCGGGCGAGAAGCGGCCCTGGAAGGCAACGATCTCGCGGCCGAAATACAGCGTCGGCAAGAGTGCGTCCATCAGGCCGCCGGTCCAGGCCCAGTCGGCCGGTGACCAGAAGACGGCATTCGCGGCACGGCGGTTTCCTCTGCCGCCGGCCGCAGCGACATGTGGGAACCAGTTCTGGCTGCACACAAAGCCGCTCAGGTTGCCGATCAACGCGCGGTGCGGCACCAAGGCGCCCTTGGGCGGGCCGGTGGTACCGCTGGTGTAGATCAGCACCGCGGCGTCATCGGCGCGGGTGCGCACCGGTTTGAAGTGGGCCGGCGCTGCCAGAAGTGCATGGTCCCAATCCAGATCGCCCTGGCCTTGCGCGCCGCCGACCGCGATCACACAGCGCAGGCCCGGCGTGCTGGCGCGCACGGCCAGCAGGTTGTTGATCGCACTTTCATCGACGATGGCCAGCACCGCCTCGCTGTGCTGGAGCCGGTACTCCAGCGCATCGGGGCCGAAGAGCATCGACAGCGGCATCGCCACCGCGCCGAATTGGTAGACGGCGATATGCGCTACGGCAGTCTCGAAGCGCTGCGGCATCACGATCGCCACCCGGTCGCCACGCCGCACACCCTGCTGGCGCAGCACATTCGCCAGCCGGTTGGCCGCCGCTTGAAGATCGGCGTAGGTGAAAGCGGCGACCCGCCCGTCTTCATGCTCCCAGCGGATCGCCACGGCTTGTGGCGTCTGCTGCGCCCAGCGCGTGCAGCAGACCTGGGCGATATTGAAAAACGCCGGCACCTGCCAGCGGAAGGCGGCGTGGATCGCGGCGTGGTGGTCGCCCGGCGCAGCCGCGACGGCGGCTTCGGCTGCCACGGCCACTTGAGCAGCCACCGGTACGGCGTGGTGACGACTTGATAGCGACGGCATGGCCAACGGCTACTTCGGCAGCAACGACTGCGCCAGCGCGCGGTAGCGCGCCGCCTGCACCTCGTCACCTTGGGCCGCATGAAGCGCGGCCAGTTCTTCAAAGACATGGCGGTCAGGTGCAGCAGCAGCGGCGCTGTCGATTTCGAGTTGCCGCTGCAGCGCCAGGGCTTCGTCGCCGCGCCCGAGCAGGCGCAGCACATTCGCCACCTGCCAGCGCGCAAAGCGGACATTCGACGCGCGGCTGCCGCGCTCGTAGGCCACCAGCGCTTCACGAAACACCGCCAGGCTTTCTTCGAGCCGCCCCGCGCCACGCAAGTCGCTGCCGATATTGTTCAGCGCCGCGGCCTGCCAGCCCTGGGCACGCGGGTCGGTGGCAGCACGGGCGTAGTCGATGGTCTTGCGGTTCCAGGCGATGCGGGCCTCGATCGCCGGTTCGGCCAGCGCCACCATGTGCAAGGCATCGGCGGCCAGCCGCTCCAGCCGCGCCACGTCGGCCTGCGCATAGGCTTGTTCGAAAAGCGATTTGGCGTCGGCCGGCCGGCCGCTGGAGCGCAAGGTTCGGCCGCGCTCGAGCAGCAGGCGCACCCGCGGCTCGGGTCCGGCACTGGCAACCTGCGCCGCGATCGCATCGAGCATGCGGTGGGCCTCGACGAAGCGCCCACGCAAGCTGAGCGTGCGTGCGATCTGGGTCTGCAGCGTCAGCCAGTCGTCGGCGTTGTTGCTGTGTGCAGCGTCGGTCAGCGCGGCACGAAAGCGAGCTTCGCTCTCAGTGGGGTTGCCGTAGTCCCACAAAGCGTCGACATCCACTGCCGCCTGCGCGCCGCCGGTCAGCAATGCCGACATGACCACCACGGCCAGCGTCGGCGCGACCGAGCGCCACACGCTCATCGGCCAAAATCCGCCAGCGCGTCAGCACCGACACGGCAGATGCGCCATTCGGGCAGCAGCTTGGCGCCCATCTTTTCGTAGATGGCGATCGCGTCGACGTTCCAGTCGAGCACGCTCCACTCGAAGCGGCCGCAGCCACGTTCGACGGCCAGCGCCGCCAGGTGCATCAACAACGCGCGGCCGATGCCCGCGCCGCGGTGTGCGGGCTGCACGTAGAGGTCTTCGAGGTAGAGCCCGGGGCGCCCCAAAAAGGTCGAGAAGTTGGTGAAGAACAGCGCGAAGGCGACGATCGTCCCGGCCCGCTCAGCCACCACCGCCTGCGCCGCGGGTTGCGCGCCAAAAAGCTGCGGCGCCAGGATTTGCGGCGTGACGACGCACAGGTGCGAGAGTTTTTCAAACGCCGCGAGCTCGCGGATCAGGCCGACGATGGCGTCGACATCGCCTGGCGCGGCGGCACGCAAGAAGGCCGGTGCAGGTGGGGCTGGATTCATGGCCGGATTGTCGCGTGTCCTGACCTCGCGGCTCAAGTTCGGCGCTGCGCCACCGAAAAAGCATGAGCGGGCTGGCGCGCGCAGCCAGACATCCACGGTGCGCCCGGCCCGCCCTTCGAAAGCGAGCCCTTATGCGCTACACACACCTTTCCGTCGTCAGCAGCCGCGTCACCGTCGGCGCGCCGCTGCCGTTCAACGTCTACAACGACGACCACACCCTGCTGCTGGCACGCGGCCGCCGGCTGGACAGCGACGCCCAATGGCAGGCCTTGCTCCAGCGCGGCACCTTGGTCGACCTGGCCGAGCTGCACCGCGGCGTCGACGCCGTGCGCCACGCCCCCGCGGCCCTGCTGCCGGCGATGTGGACTGACGGCATGGACCGTGTCGCCCGCGCGCTGCGCCAGACCAATGCCGAGACCTTCCGCGAAGCGCTCGACGAAGCCACCGACCCGGTGGCGGCGCTGATCGACCGCGACCCCGACCTGGCGATCTTCCAGGTCCTGCGCCAGGACGGCAGCGCGCATGTGCAGTACGGCGCCAATCACTCCGTGCATGCCGCCATCGTCACCCGCCTCGTCGCGCAGCGCCTGGGCTGGAGTGAGGACGACACCACACGCGCCTTCAAGGCCGCGCTGACGATGAACCTGTCGATGCTCGACTTGCAGGGCCGCCTGGCCGAACAGGGCCGCCCGCCCACCGAAGCCCAGCGCCGCGAGATCCGCGAGCACCCGCAGGCCAGCCGCGAACTGCTCGAAATGGCCGGCGTCAACGACCAGCTCTGGCTGCGCGCCGTCGAAGAGCACCACGAAGAACCCGATGGCCGCGGCTATCCCGCTGGCATCACCGATGTGTGCGAGATGGCCACGCTGCTGCACCGCGCCGATGTCTACAGCGCCAAGCTCAGCGTGCGTGGCGGGCGCGACGCGATGGCCGCCGACCGTGCCGGGCGCGAGATCTTCATGAGCGACCCGTCGAGCCCGATCAACGCCGCGCTGGTCAAGGAGCTCGGCGTCTATCCGCCGGGCTGTTTTGTCTCGCTGGCTTCTGGCGAAACCGGCATCGTGGTCAAACGCGGGCCGACGGTGATGGCCCCGGTCGTTGCCGCGATGACCAACCGCTACGGCGAAGTCCACCCCGAGCCAGTGCGCCGCGATACATCGCAGCCGGTGCATGCGATCGTCGGCGTGCTCGCCGCGCGCAGCGTCAAGGTGCGCGTGGCGCCAGAGGCCTTGGCCGCAATGTTGGAGGTCTGAGGCCACACGCGTCGCGTCTTGAGACGCGCGCCGAAGACGTCGCGCAATCGACAGCGCCGCGGCGGCGGCTGGCCTACAGTCGCGGCATGAGTTCGCCCACCTACGCCCCAGGCCGCCAACCCCGATCATTGTTTGTGCCGCTGCGCGGCTTGCAGTACCACGTGCAAGCCTGGGGCGATGCCTCGCTGGTCACGTCGCAGCGGCCACCGCTGTTCATGCTGCACGGCTGGATGGACGTCGGTGCGTCGTTCCAGTTTGTCGTCGATGCGATGGCCCACGCCGATGGTTTTGAGCGTTATGTGCTCGCTCCCGACTGGCGCGGTTTTGGCCTCACCGACAACCATGTTGGTGCCGACAGTTACTGGTTTGCCGACTACCTGGGCGACCTCGACAGCTTGGTCGATGCGCTCACTGAAACGCCCGCGGACGGCACGCCGGCCAGCATCGACCTCGTCGGCCACAGCATGGGCGGCAATGTCGTGATGAGTTACGCCGGCGTGCGCCCGGCGCGCGTGCGCCGCCTGGTGAATCTCGAAGGTTTTGGCATGCCGCGCACCGAGCCGCGCCACGCGCCGAAGCGGCTGGTGCAATGGCTCGACGAGCTGAAAGGGCCGCAGTCGTTGAAGGACTACGCCGATCTCGACGCGGTCGCGGCGCGGCTGACCAAGACCAACCCGCGCCTGGCGGCCGACAAAGCGGCCTGGCTGGCGCCGCGCTGGTCGCGCCAGATGGCGAATGGCCGCTGGCAGATCCTGGGTGACCCGGCGCACAAACGCATCAACCCGGTGCTGTACCGGGTCGAGGAGTTGCTCGAGACCTGGAAGCTGATCAGCGCGCCGCTGCTCTGGGTTGAAGGGGACAGCAACGACCTCGACAAATGGTGGGGCGGTCGCTACACAAAGGCCGAATTTCACCAGCGCCTGGACAGCGTGGCGCAGGTCGATCGACAGCAACTCAAGGACTGCGGCCACATGCTGCACCACGACCAACCTGAGGCGCTGGCACGGCTGCTGGCGGCTCATCTCGGGGCTTGATGCGGTTCGGCGTTTGATTCGACGCACCGTCGAAACTACGTGCTCGAGACTGCGGTGGTTCTCGCAGCCGGAATCGGGGTGGCCGGCTTCGGTTGTGGAATGCTTACGCCCTTGAGCGCTTCACCGAGCAGGCCACGCGGCCGCAGCACCAGCATCAACGCGATCAACACGCCGATGAGCACGGCCTGCAGCGCCGCGACGCGAGCCTGTTCGCTGGCCAAAATGCAACGCCGCAGCAGGGCGCCAGCGGTGGCCCAGAAATCCCAGCCCCATTGCGCGCCGCCTTGTCGACTGACGATTGCGGCACATCCGGCCGCTATGATCCGCCGGCCATGCCCGCGCAGACCCATGTCGCGCTTTTCGGTGTCCCGCGTGTCAGCAGCAGCGGGCGCGAACTCGTCATCTCGGTGCGCAAGACCCGCGCGCTGCTGGCCTACCTCTGCGTCGAAGGTCGTTCGTCGCGCGAGCGCCTGGCGGGCCTGTTCTGGGGCGATCTGGACGAAGCCACGGCGCGGCGCAATCTGCGCCGCGCGCTGCACCGCTTGCGCAGCGTCGGGCTGGGCGAGTTGCTGCAGGCAGACGACGAGACGGTCGCGCTGGCTGGTGTGCGCTGCGATCTTCATGACTTTGACGCCGCGGTGCGCGCCGAGCGCTGGGCCGATGTCCAGGCGATTTACGCCGGGCCGCTGTGCGACGGCCTGGAGCTCCAGGACGCTGAAGGATTTGAGGCCTGGCTGCGCGAGCGGCGCGAGCGTGCGGCACGCGACTGGCGCCACGCGATGGCGCGCCACGCCGCCGCGCTCGAATCGACCGGCGCGCTGCGTGCCGCGGTCGACGTGCAGCAGCGCCTGCTCGCCGACGATCCGCTTCGTGAGGCCGGCTACCGCGACCTGATGCGGCTGCACGATGCGCTCGACCAGCGCAGCGCCGCGCTCGATGTGTTCGACCGCTGCGTGGTGACGCTGCGCGACGAACTGCAGCTCGAGCCGTTGCCCGAAACCCGGCTGTTGGCAGAGCGCATCCGAGCGCGGACGTTTGCCGGTCAGGCCGCTGCCACTGCCGAGTCGGCGGGCGACGCAGCGTCGGCGCGGTTTGAGCTGCGCAGCGTGCCACTGGTCGGGCGCGACCGCGAGTTGGCGGCGCTTGCTGCATGCACCGAAGCGGTGGTGCTGGTCGAAGGTGATGCCGGTGTCGGCAAGACCAGGCTCGTGTTGGCGGCACTGCAGCGCGCAGCCCAGCCCGTGGACAACACCGCGCCGGCCGCGCCAGAACCGATGCTGCACGTGCGCTTCACCGAGATGTCGTCGCTGACGCCCTTCCATGCGGTCATCGATGCGCTGCGCGAGCCGGCTGTGGCGGCCCGGCTCGCCGGGCTCGATGCGGTCCACCGCCAGGACCTGTCGCGCTGGCTGCCGCACGCGGGCGCGGACGACAGCGCCGCTGACGCCGCCGCCGCTGCGCTGCCGGCGCAGTTTCGCGCCCGCCTGCTCGAAGCGCTGGTGCAGGCGCTGGCGCTCGCCGCCGGCCCCGCCCACGCGCTGCTCTTCGACGACCTGCAGTGGGCCGATGCGTCGAGCATCGAGCTGCTGGCGCAGCTGGCCCGTCGCCATCACCAGCAACCGGCGGCAATGCCCCGCGTGCTGGCGACCGCGCGCAGCGCCGAACTGGCCGACAACCCGCTGGCGGGCACGATGCTGCACGAGCTCGAGGCGCAAGGCCGGCTCGCGCGCCTGCCCCTGGCGGCGTTCGACGAATGGTCGATGCTGCAGCTCGTGCAAGGGCTGTCGGGCAGCGGCGGCGGTGTACGGTTCGCGGCACGACTGCGGTCGGCCACAGGCGGCAATATATTTTTTGCGCTGGAGACGATCCGCACGCTGTTCGACAGCGGCGAGCTGGTCGTCGAGCCTGGCGAGGGCTGGAGCACGCGCCACGACCCGACGACCACCGACTACGCCGAGCTGCCGCTGCCGGCCAGCGTCGTCGAAGCGGTGCGCGCGCGGCTGGCCAGGCTGGGCGCGGCGACGCAGCGCTTGCTCGAGACGGCGGCACTCGCCGAGGACGGCAGCACGCTGGCCGAGATCCAGGGCGCGACCGCATTGAACGACTGGGAAGCGCTCGAGGGCATCGAGCGCGCGGTGGCGGCGCAGTTTGTCGACCGCTCGGGCAGCGGCTACCGATTCACCCATGCGCTGGTGCGCAGCGCGATCTGTTCCGGCCTGTCGCCCGAGCGCCAGCGCCTGACCCACGCCAAGCTGGCGGCCGCGCTGGAGCCGCTGCATGCCGCGCCGACGCGCATCGCCCACCATTGGGAGCTTGCGGGCCAGGCGTCAGCGGCCGCACGCGCCTGGGTCAGCGCGGCCGAGGCTGCCGCGGCGCTGCACGCGCACCACGAGGTCATCGACCACTATGGCCGCGCGGCGGCGCTGGCAAGCGACCCGGCGCAGGCTTTCGAGTGGCACGACCTGCGCATCGTGCGCATGATGGTGGCCGGCCTCGAAGCCGACCGCGACGCCTTGCTCGCCGAGTTGTTGGCGCTGGCCGAGCGCACGGGCTCCGACGCATTGATGTTCCGCGCCCTGCTGCGTGCCGCCGAGAGCGCCGCGCAGATGCGTCGGTTCGGCGATTGCGAGCGCCATGTGATGCGCGCGCTGCGCGAATTTCAGCCGCCCGATGCGCGGCGCCATCTGGCGGCGTTTGCGATCGCCGCGTTTGCCGCCGCGCAGCAGCTCGGCCGCGCTGACGATGCGCTGGCGCGCTGGCTCGAGCAGCTCGAGGTCGCGCAGCGCAGCGAGCCCAAAGCCGTCGCGCGCGCAGCGGCGTCGGCCGCAACCGTCGCCGTCGATCTGGACCGCATGGACCAGGCCCGCGCGCTGCGCGAAACCGCGCTGCATGCGCTGATGGTGATTCCGCAGACCGAGGCCATCGTGCGCGGGGACGTGCTGATGTACGCGTCGTTCGTGACCCGTGCCGACGGCGACCGCGCGGCCTGCCTGGATGAAAACGGCCAGGCCTTGTCGATCGCGCGGCGCCTGCGCAACCGGCTGATGGAGCAGATCGTGCTGGCCAACCGCTGCGAGACCCTGGTCGACGACGGCCAGCACGATGCGGCGGCGCAGGCCCACGCGGCCTGCGTGGCCACCTTCACCGACACCGACGCGCCGTTCCCGCGTTACCTGATCGCGATGATCGGCGTGCCGCTGTACCTGCTGCGCGGCGACATCGGCGCGGCCGTCGACGCGGCGCGCACTTCCATCGCCGCCGCAGACACCATCGACGAACAAGCCGACCGGCGCGACGCGCGGCTGATGTGCGCCGACGTGCTGGAGCAGATCGGCGCGCAGACTGACGCGCAGCGCCTGGCCGACGAGGTCCAGGCGCTGACCTCGCTGCCGGCCGGGCGCCTGCTGCTGCCGCTGGAAAACCTGCGCGCCGCGGCCGGGCTGCAGCGAGATCCCGACGGCGTCGCGGCGACGCTGCGCCTGGCGTTGGCCGCGCCGCTGGCCGACCGCCTGGTGCATCCGCACATCGGCGCGGCGCGGGTGTTGATCGGCCGTTGCGAGCTTGCTGCCGGTCGCCCCGCGGCGGCGCGCGGGGCCGTTGTGGGCCTGCGTTACAGCCTGGCGCTCGAATCGGCGGCACTGGTCGTGCGGCTGCAGGCCGACACGCTGGACGGCCACACCGACCCGGCGTTGCTGGCCGAAGCGCTGTTCCAACTGAACGCGGGCCGGCTGCCGCCGCTGTACGCGCTGGACTTGATGCGCGCCGTCGCAGTGCGGCTGCCCAAGCCCGAGGCCGCGCGATTGCGCGCGCGCATGCGAGCGTCGGCGCAGGCCCTGGCCGACTCGCTGCGCGGCCACCCGCCGCTGCAGGCCGCGCTGATCCGCAAGCACCGCGATCTGTTGACCTGATGGGCTGAGGGGCGCTTGCGTCGCTTGTGGCGCTTGTGGCGCTTGTGGCGCTTATGGCGCTTATGGCGCTTGTGGCGCTGATCGATCGCGATCAACGGCGATACCGCGCGAGGCAGGCGGCCCGGGCACGCGCTCTCCGGCCCACGCTCGCGGGGCAACGCTCGATGACCCCGACGATTGCCTCATCAACACCGCCTTGGCGCCCATACCGTGTGGCGACTGCGAATGGGGCCTGCGCTCGCGTACCCAAGCCACCTGCCCACGGCGATCGGTTGGTTGTGTCCCAGGGACCACCGCAACTCCGCAGGGCGGTGGTGGTGTCTTCGGTCGCAGGCCCCATTCGCGGTCGCCACTGCCGGCGGGTCACCGACGCCGGTGTTGATGGCACGGCGGCGGGTCACCAGAAGCGGTCCCCCGCGAGCGTGGGCCGGAGCACGAAGGCGCCGCCGCCGACCTGCCGCGCCGACCTACGGGCTTGGGGCGACTCGGGCATCGGCATGACCAGCGTTCCCTGGCCTAGCGCAGCCCAGCGCGGCTAGGGAACGGCGCGGAAACGGCAACTCGCGACAGTGCAATCGCGAGCTGCCCATGAACGATCTTCCCAGCCCCCCACCGCGCGACGCCGAAGAGCGCCGCTTTGTGCTGTCGGTCTGGCCGCAAACACCCAAGCGCGCCTGGCAGGCCGAGGTCAGCACGGCCGGGTCGATGACACCGATCCGCTTCGACCGCCCGCTCGACCTGGTGTTGTTCCTGACCGAGCTATTGCGGTCGGCCGAATGGCATCCCCGCGGCTTGCGCTGAATCGTCTGCCATGCCTGCCATCACCGGCATCACCGGCATCACCGGCATCACCACCATCACCGCCATCACCGCCAGCGGTCCTTGTCTGCGACCGCACTTTTCTTGAGCTGCTCGCACGCGTCATTCGAACCAGGAGGAAAGCCACCATGAATACGATCGACACTGCACGCACCTTCAGGGCCCTGGCCCTGTCCTTTTTTGTCGCCAGCCTGGCCGCTTGTGGCGGCGGCAGCGACACCGCGCCCAGCGGCGCGCCGATGCTCGGCCCCGACGCCAGCGCGGTGACCTCCAGCGACGGCAAGGTGACGGTCTCGGTTGGCGCCAACGCGCTGCAGGCGCCGGCAGCGGTGAGCATCGCCGCGGCGACCCCCGACGCCACGACGGCGGCCGACCCGTCGCTCGTGCCGGGCACGACCTACACCTACACCGCGCCCGATATCCAGGTGCCCGACCAGGTGCTGATCGAGATCGAGTCGCCCGCTGCCGTTGCAGCCGCCGCTGGCGCCGGATTCGCCCGCGCGCTGCGCGAGTTCGCACTGGCGCTGCCGCCCAACTACCAGCCGCCACCGACCTGCCTGGTCAACGCGCCTTCGGTGCTCAACGGCAGCCAGACGGCACAGAACATTCTCGTCACCTCGGGGCTGTCGACACAAGCGCAGTGCCCGCAGGCGCCAGCGCCAGGCTGCATCATCGTCTTCAACCCGAACCCCGACGTGTTCGTGTGCGCGCCGTCGCAGGACTTGATCCTGGTGCCGTCGGTGGCCGATGCGTGCCCGCCGGGCTATCGCGAAGTCACCAGCGAGGCCGAGTTTGCCGACCTCGCTGCGGCCAACGGTTTTGCCCGCGTCTGCCAGCGCAACGGCGACAGCACGCCGCCGGTGCTGCGCGGGGCCAGCGGCGCGCTGCTCGCCAATTGCGCGCCCAAGAGCGGCAAGTTCGTCTGCAGCGCGCCGAAGCTGCCCAGCGGCACCTATTCGGTGCTGTGGGACAAGCAGCAGCCGCCGGATTTTGCGTTCAATGCCAAGTCGACCTCCGACGGCACCTTCGTCTACAAGGACGAACTCGATACCGACGCGGTCTTTCGAGCCCGCATCATCGCCACCGACCCCAACGGCCTGGGCGCCGCTGAAATCCTGGAAATCTTCGAGACCCCGGCGTCGAATATCGCGCTGGGCAAACTGCGCAACGAACGCATCTGGCAGGCCTCGGCCAGCACCTTCTCTGGCGCCGCGGTCAAGGACTACAACAGCGGCCCGCTGCTGCTGCC
The DNA here is from genome assembly GCA_031431555.1 of Rubrivivax sp. Lineage (GTDB taxonomy): Bacteria > Pseudomonadota > Gammaproteobacteria > Burkholderiales > Burkholderiaceae_C > Rubrivivax. Next base: position 2,786 of record JANPDN010000234.1, on the reverse strand, counting down.
GTTCGACAACTCGGCGCCGGCCAAGCGCCGCTTCATGGCCAGGGTGTTCGACAAGGCCGGCAACAGCAACCTGTCCAACCCGATCGTCTCGCTGGACTTCTTCATCGCCAGGATCGGCATCGACAGCTTCACCGCAGCACCACCCAGCGTGCAGTTTCCCGGCGGGCCGTTGACGCTGAACTGGGCCGTCAAGGGTGCGACGACGGTGAGCATCGACAACGGCGGCGGCAGCGTGACGCTGGCCGACAACGCGCTCCAGGCCACCACCGGGTCGACCACCGTCAACGTCACCGGCACGACAACTTTTACGCTGACAGCAACGCACCCCAAGCGCGCCACCAAGACCGCGACGGTCACGGTGACGCTCGGCGCCGATGCCACGCCGCCGAGCGTCAGCCTGGCGGCGAGCCCGTCCGCGGTCGTCGCGCCCGGCTCGACCACGCTCACCGCGACCGCCAGCGACAACGCCGGCGTCGCGAAGGTGGAATTCTTCCGCGGCACCACACTGATCGGCACCGACACCACAGCGCCGTTCACGCAGGCGGTGTCGTTCACGCCGGCCGATATCGGCAACGTCGCGTTCACGGCCAAGGCCTACGACGCGGCGAACAACAGCACGACGAGTGCCGCAGTCAGCGTGACGGTCGGCGCCGATATGACGCCGCCGACGGTGAGCGTGGCGGCCAACCCGGCGACCGTGCTCGTGCCCGGTGCGACGACCCTGCTGGCGACCGCCGCCGACAACATCGGCGTGACCAAGGTCGAGTTCCGGCGCGGCGCGACGCTGATCGCCACCGTCAATGCGCCGCCGTTCCAGACCGGCGTCAATTTCACCGCTGCCGACCTCGGCACGGTGGCCTTCACCGCCAAGGCTTTTGACGCGCAGAACAACAATACGACCAGCAGCGTCGTCAATGTGCTCGTCAGCACGCCGGCGGCAGGTGACACCTATGCCAGCCCGACCGGCACCGATGCCGGCAATACGAGCTGCCTGCAGGCCAGCCCCTGCCGCTCGATCGCGCACGCGGCCGCCGCGGCGGCGGCCAACGGCACGGTCTGGTTGATGAACGGCATCTACACGCACGCGACACAACCGGCACCGATTGCGATTCCCGCCGGCCGCACGCTGCGCGCGCTGACCCCGGGCTTGGCCGAGATCGGCCAGAACATCGTGCTGCAGGGCAGCGCCAACGTCATCGGCATCGTCATTCGGCGCTTCAACTTCGGCGACCAAAGCTCGCTCAGCGCGAGCAGCGGCACGGTGCTGCTCGACGGCGTGCGGGTGATCGGCAGCGCGATTGTGTCGAGCAGCGGTCTTGCCGCACCGTTCGTGCTGACCGGCACCGTGCAGGCGACGATGACGCCGGGCAACATCACCGATTACGCCGACCAACTCACGCCGGTCGGCCAGTCCAGCGCGGCCTACGCGACGCTGGCCGACAGCGCCCGGCTCACCCTCAACGGCGGCCTGTTTGGCGGCGCCGCGCTCGGCGGCGCCGACGGGGTCTATGGTTCGAGCGGGCGCGCCGCATTCCACCTGGCCGGCACGAGCCGGCTTGACCTGAACAATGTCGTGCTGAATGTGGATTCCGCCGCTGTCTACATGGCCGGAGGCGCCACGCAGCTGCACCTGAATGCGACGCAGCTGAAGTCCAACGTCAACACCGGCGGCGGTGTCGGCATCCATGCCGCTTTGGGTACGCCGCTGATCGCGCTGACGAACTCGTCGATCACCGGCTTCAAGAGCAGCTACACCGCGGGGTCGACCGGCATCGCGGTCGGCACCTTCGCCCAGCCCGGTGTGGTGGCGACGGTCACCGCCACGGGCAGCTCGCTCATCGACAACGACCTCGGCATCCAGGTCGTGGACAACAGCAGCTCGCCGTCGTCGCTGACGCTGACCGGCACTGCCTTCACGGTCGCCAACAACGGCCACGGCGGCATCGTCTGCTTCGATGCCTGCAACGTCGACCTCAGCAGCGCCGAGCTGAGCGAAAACGGCAGCAGCCTGACGGGACTTGGTTCGATGTTCTATGGCGGTGTCTGGATGGGGCGCAGCGCCCGCGTCTACCAGCTCAAGCTGCGCAACATGATCATCGTGGACAACCGCAGCACCGGCGGCAGCAACGCCGCATCGGCAGACAACTCAGGCGTCACGATGGCCGGCACCGCGGCGTCGGTCTGGGATCTCGGGACGGCAGCATCGCCCGGCAACAATCTGATCCAGGGCAATACGAGCAGCGCCCAGACCAGCGGGCTGTACGTGGCCGTCGCCGCGGGCGTGACGGTGCAAGCGGTCGGCAACACCTTCGCGCCGAACCAGCAAGGCGCCAACGCGCAGGGCAAATACACCCTGGGCAACGCGCCCTGCGGCGCGTCGAGCTGCAACGTCGGCAGCGGCGCCGGGCCGAATTACCGCGTCACCAGCGGCACGCTGCGGCTTGCGCAGTGACCTGAACCGCGCAAGCGGGCCCCGGCGCGGGGCTCGTCTGCGGCCGGTGGCTACCGGCTTGGTGTTCGATCGCAGATGGGCGCGCTAGCCGCCAAGAGGCCAAGAGGCCATGACTCGTCGTGAAGCGCTTGCGGCCTTGGTGCATCGCCGGTCAAAGTCAAGACGGCGCGCGGCAGGCGGCCCGGGCGTGCGCTCTTCGGCCCACGCTCGCGGGGAGCCGCGCGCTGGGCCCGACCATCACCTCATCAACACCGCCTCGGCGTCCAACCCGGGTGGCGACCGCGAATGGGGCCTGCGCTCGCACACCCAAGCCACCTGCCCACATCGACCGGTT
>JANPDN010000233.1:0-13714 GCA_031431555.1 Rubrivivax sp. | reverse complement strand
GATTTTCAAGCTGTGTGGGCCTAGCGCCGGCGGGGCTCCGGGGCGCGCCGCCGGGTGGCGCGCCACCGCGGCGTCAAGGGTCAATTGCATCGGGGGCTGACGCCGGGGCTTCAGAGCAGCCCGGCACTGCGCGCGGCGGCTTCGATACCTTTGTAGTTGTCAGGCGTCGTCGCGATATAGCGTGTGGCGCGGTTCAACTGCAGGATTTCCTTGCCCTCAGGCGTTGCCGGGTCCAGCGCCAGCAGCGCTTTTTGCAGGCGGTTGCGCAAGTCGGCGGGCATGTCGGCGTGCACCGACCAGTTGTAGTTGAAGTAAGGCGGGGTGCTGAAGAACACGTCAACCGCTTTGGTGTCGACCTTGTTCTCGCTGACGAATTTTTTCCATACCGTGATGTCCAGCGCCGCGGCGTCGACCTTGCCGCTGACCACCGAAGCGATCGTCGCGTCATGCGCGCCGGAGTATGCGATGCGCTTGAAGTCCTTTTCCGGGTCGATCTTGGCTTGCAGCAAGAAGCTGCGCGGCATCAGGTGGCCCGAGGTGCTGCTTTGTGAGCCGAACGAGACCTGCTTGCCTTTCATGTCGGCCAGGCTTTTGATGCCCGAATCGGTCTTGGCGATGAACACCGACTGAAAGCGTGTGTCTTCTTCGCGCTGCGCGATCGGCACGATCTTGCCGCCCGAGCGGATGCTCGCCTGCACAAAAGTGAAACCACCAAACCAGACCACGTCGACCTTCTTGTTGACCAGTGATTCGACCGCCGCCGGGTAGTCGGTGACCGGCGTGAATTCGACCTTCATGCCGAGCTGCTTTTCAAGGTAGCTGGCCAGCGGCGTGAATTTGCGCACCTGCTCGGTGGCTGCTTCTTCGGGAATCGTGGTCACGCGAAGCACCGCTTGGGCGTGTGCCACTGCTGAGAAAGTGATCAGCGCGCAGCTCATCAGGGCCTTGAAGGTGCGTGAAGGTGAAAGGTCGAGCATGTTGTTCTCCGGATCGGTGGTGTTGGCGTGCAAGAAGCGATGTAAGAAGGCGTGGTCGTCGCCGACCGAGCGGGGATTACAGCGCAAACTCGCTGCCTTTGCCGAGGGCCGGTGATAAAGTGAATCGAATGACCTTGACCCGCGAGCCGCCGATCGATGTGTTGAACCACGCGCCGAACCACGCGATGGACAGCCAGGCGCTGAAAACACCGGCCTTCATCCAGCTCCATCACGACCATCACCAGGCGTTGCGCGACGAGTTGGCGGCGGGCCTGCGCGCCACGCCGCCGGCAGTGTCGCCGAAGTTCCTCTACGACCCGCTCGGCTCGCGCCTGTTCGACGCCATCACCGAGTTGCGCGAGTACTACCCGACCCGCACCGAAGCCAAAATCCTCGCCCAACACGGCGCCGATATCGCGCGCCATATCGGCGCCGGCCAGACCCTGGTGGACCTCGGCGCGGGCAACTGCGTCAAGGCTGGTCGGCTGTTTGCAACGCTGCGGCCGAGCCGTTATGTCGCGGTCGATATTTCGGTGGAGTTTTTGCGCGAGTCGCTGGCCTGCCTGCAGCGCGAACATCCGCAGATGGACATGCTCGGTGTCGGCATGGATTTCTCGGTCAGCCTGGACTTGCCGGCGCCAGCCGGGGCCGGCCCGCGCACGGTGTTTTACCCCGGCTCGAGCATCGGCAACTTCACGCCCGACCAGGCCCTGGTTTTTTTGCGCCAGGCGCGCGCCGCAGCGCAGGGCGGGCAGTTGCTGATCGGCGTCGATCTGGTCAAGGCGGCACCCTTGCTCGAAGCGGCTTACGACGATGCGCTGGGTGTCACCGCGGCGTTCAATCTGAACCTGCTGTACCACGTCAACACGCTGCTGCATTCTGACTTCGACATTCGTCAGTGGCGGCATGTCGCGCTCTTCAACCGCACGCTGTCACGCATCGAGATGCACCTCGAAGCGCGCGTCGACGCCGATGTCCGCTGGCCCGGTGGCGCGCAGCGTTTTGCTGCCGGCGAGCGCATCCATACAGAGAACTCGTACAAATACAGCCGCGGCGATTTTGAAGCGCTGTTGCGCGACGCCGGATTCAGCGACGTGCGAAGCTGGACCGACGATCACGGCTGGTTTGCTGTGATGCTCGCGCGTGCGGCTTGAGTCGCAGGTTAGACAGCGCAGCTGCGAAAGCCAGCAAAGATATCGTTGCGGCCGGCCTCGAAGAAGTTGCGATAACGATGATCTTTGAACTGCGCCGGGGTCGCAAAAGCCGCGCCGCGCAAGACCGGCCGGCCGTCGAACCAGGGCTGCGAATAGTCGCGATAAGGGTGCGGCGTGAAACCGGGGTAGGGCGCGAATTCGCTCGCCGTCCACTCCCAGACCTGGCCCCAATCGAAGCCGGTATCGCTGCCAGCCCTGTCAGCGCCCGAGGGGCCCGCCGCAGCGCTGGCGGCGAACTCCCACTCGGCCTCGGTCGGCAGCCGGCGCCCGGCCCAGGCACACCACGCCTGCGCCTCGTGCTGGCTCAGGTTGACGGCGGGTTGTTGTGGGTCGAGGGCCGAACACTGACCAAAACAGGCGCGTTGCCAGGGGCCATCCAACCCAAGCACCGGATCGCGGTACAAATACCGTGGCCGGCCTTCGCTGTGGCGCTGTTGCCAGGCCCAGCCTTCGGCGGTCCACCACTGCGGGTCGGCATAAGCGCCGGCTTCGACGAACGGCAAAAATCGCTGCCAGGTCATCGGCGCAAGGTCGATCACAAACGGCGCAACATGGACCTCATGGGCGCCGAGTTCGTTGTCGAATGCAAAACCGGGCGCGCCGCTGCCGAGCGTGAAACAGCCGCCGGCCAGCGCGACTTCGCCGCTGGCCGCTGCTGGCACGGGGGCGGGTTCGATCTGATCGATGGCCCCGCGCAGATCGATCGCCAGATGCTGTGCCATGTAGACCGCGGCGTCGATGTGCATGAGCTCGTGCAGCAGCACCAGGCGATAGAAGTACAGCGCGTCGTCGTCGCTGGACGACTGGCGCAGCAGCGCCAGCGTGCGCGCGCGGATCTGGCCCAGGTCGCCATGCGTGCGGGCGGTGTCCGGCAGGTCGAGATGCCAGCGGCTGGCATGCGCCACTTTCGTCGAGTCGTACAGCCGGTCGGCGTTTTGGCGCAGCGGCGCGGCGCGCGGCACCGCGGGGTCGGCGGCGCTGCCGAGCAGACGCTGCGGGTTGCGCGCGATCCAATAGTCTTCAAACCAGCCGATATGGCCCAGCTCCCACAGCGGCAGGTTCAGCTCTGGTGCATACGGCACGGCTTGCCCGCTCGGCAGCTGGGCTGCGAAAGCCGCGTGGATGCGCAGCAGTTGGCAGCGGGCATCGTGCAGCGCGGTTTCGAGCCCTTCGGGGTCGGCGTGGCGGACGGCGTTGCCGGGGTTTGAGTCGGTGGCGGCAATCATGTCGATGAGTAAAAAGCCCAGCCTGTGCATCGTGACGCCGGCGCTCGCCGCGGCGAACAACGGCAACTGGCAGACCGCTTCACGCTGGGCGCGGATGTTGGCCGGCGATTATCGGGTCAGTGTCGTCGCGCGCTGGGCGGGTGAGCCCTTCGACGCGATGATTGCCTTGCACGCACGGCGTTCTGCCGCGTCGATCGCCGACTGGTCGATGCAACTGGTTCGGCGCCCGCTGGTGGTGGTGCTCACCGGCACCGATCTCTACCGCGACATCCTCAGCGACACCGCCGCTCAAGCCTCGCTGGCCGTTGCCGACCGGCTGCTCGTGCTGCACGAACTCGCGCCGCTGGATGTGCCGGCGGCGCACCGCGGCAAGACCGTGGTCTGCTTTCAAAGCTGTACCGCATGGCGGCCGCACGACAAGACCCAACGCCGGCTGCGCGCCTTGATGGTCGGCCACCTGCGCGACGAAAAAGACCCGGCGACTTATTTTGCCGCAGCGCGCGGCTTGAGCCGCCGCAGCGACATCCTGCTCGACCATATCGGCGCGCCGCTCGATGCCGAACTTGGGAGCCAGGCGCAAGCCTTGGTGCGCGAGCAGCCGGGCTACCGCTGGCTCGGCGCACTGAACCACCGCGATACCCGTGCACGCATCCAGCGCGCGCATGTGCTCGTGCATTGCAGCCGCATCGAAGGCGGCGCGCATGTCGTGATGGAAGCGGTGCGCAGCGGCACGCCGGTGATCGCATCACGGATCCCCGGCAACGTCGGCATGCTGGGGCCCGACTACGCGGGCTACTTCGCGCCAGGCGATGCTGCAGCGCTGGCGGCCCTGCTCGAGCGCGCCCGCGACGATCCGGCTATGCTGCCGGCCCTGCAAACGCAATGTGCAAACCGGGCGCCGCTCTTCGATCCAGCCCATGAACGCGCGACCTTGCGTGCATTGATGGCCAGCCTGGTGCGGCCCTGATTTGGCGCGGGCATCGGCCAACGCCTCGAACCGGTTTTGACCTCTAGAGTTTTTGCAATTCGACCCCGATGGAGAACCCCATGAACGCCCCAGAAAAAGTTGCCGAACCCCGCTTGACGTCGCTGTCCCACGGCGGTGGCTGCGGTTGCAAGATCGCCCCCGGTGTGCTGAGTGAAATCCTCAAGGGCACGACCAAGATGCCGGTGCCGCCGCAGTTGTTGGTCGGCATCGAAACCGCAGACGACGCTGCCGTCTACCAACTCAACGACGAGCAGGCGATCATCGCGACGACCGACTTCTTCATGCCGATCGTCGACGACCCGTACGACTTCGGCCGCATCGCGGCGACCAACGCGATCAGCGACGTCTACGCGATGGGCGGCACGCCGATCATGGCGCTGGCGCTCGTCGGCATGCCGATCAACGTGCTGTCGACCGAAACCATCGGCAAGATTCTCGGCGGCGGCAACGATGTCTGCCGCGCTGCCGGCATCCCGATCGCCGGTGGCCACACCATCGACTCGGTCGAGGCGATCTACGGCCTCGTCGCACTCGGCCTGGTGCACCCGAAACGCGTCAAGCGCAACTCCGATGCCAAGGTCGGCGACCGGCTGATCCTGGGCAAGCCGCTGGGTGTCGGCGTGATGTCGGCGGCGCTGAAGAAGGAGCAGCTGGGGCCCGAAGGTTATGCCCAGATGATCAACAACACGACCAAGCTCAACACTCCCGGGCCGGACCTGGCCGCGCTGCCGGGTGTGCATGCGCTGACCGATGTCACCGGCTTTGGCCTCGCCGGCCATGCGCTCGAAATCGCGCGCGGCGCCAAGGCCAGCGTGGCCATCGACTGGGCGCGGGTGCCGCTGCTGCCGAACGTTAGGCATCTCGCGGGCCAAGGCTTCGTCACTGGCGCATCCGGCCGCAACTGGGACGGCTACGGCAACGACATCCAACTCCCCACCGGTTTTGCGCCTGAAGACAAGGCCCTGCTCACCGACCCGCAGACCAGCGGCGGCCTGCTGGTGTCTTGTGATGCGGCCTCGGTGGCGGATGTCGTCGCGATCTTCAGGCGCCATGGCTTCGAAACCGTCGCCGATATCGGCGAGATCACGGCCACCGGCGCAGCGCGGCTCGTTGTCCGCTGACTGCGCTGATGTTCGCTGACCTTGCGCTGACCTTGCGCTGACCGTACACCTGCGATGCGTGTCTTTCTGAGCCACGCCTCCGCGGACAAGCCCTTTGTCCAGGCAGTGCAGGCGGCATTGCCCGCGCATGTGCGCACCTGGCTCGACGTGCAGGAGCTTTACGCCGGGCACGAACTGCGTGCCGAACTTCGGCAAGCCGTTTTTGACGACACCGACTACGTCGTGGTCTTTGTCAGCCCGCGCGCGCTTGATTCCGAATGGGTCGCGCGCGAACTCGGCTGGGCGATCGAACGCGAGGCCGACGTCGGCCGGCCCTTCGTGGTGCCGGTCTTTCTGGGCGACGCTCCGGCCGCTGCGCCTGCAGCAAGTGCACTGGCGCCAATGTGGTCGCGCATCCATATCCGCGCCACTGCCGACGCCACAGCGGCCGCCGCTGAGGTCGCCCGCCACCTCTTTGCACTGGTCAGCGACTGGATCGAAAAAGCCGGCGACTCCAGCCGCAAACGATTCATCACCCGGCTGCGCGCCGATCTCACCGAGTTCAAGGACCGGGCCTACCTGATGGTCGCGGCGATGGGCGCATCGATCGAGATGATGGCCAGCCACGAAGAAGCGCACGCCACCTTCGCCAACTGCGTGACCGCTTACGTGAGCTTCAGCGACGATTTCATCGGCCGCAAGGATGCGCTGCGTGCGCAGGCGCACGAGCTGTTTGGTGGTTACGTGGCGGCGCAGACCGACCAGACGCTGGCCTTCATTGAAACCAAGGTGTACCGCGGCCACTTGTTCGACCTGAACGCCATCGTCGACGATGTGAATGCCTTCGAGCGCGGCCTGCAAGCCGATGCGGCGGCGCTGGCCGCCGCGGAGCAGCGCAAGAAGGCCTTGCTGGCCAAGGCGCAGCAGGTCTTGCAGCAGATGACCAAGCGCAGCCTGGCCTTGATCGACATGCTGCAGACACCGTAGGCGTAGCCGCCAAATGCGCCGCGGCCTGTTCGGGTTGTTGCCTTCGCTGCTGCTCGCGGCGCTGTTCGCAATCGTGATCGGTGCGCCGGCGCCGGCCACGGCGGCCAGCGAGCTGGTCATCGAAGTCCGCAACACGGGCGATATCGGCCTCGTGCTCACCGTGGTCGGCGAGGTGGATGGCCGGCCGGTGCGCTGGCTCATCGATACCGGCAGCACCCACCATCTGGTGAGCCGCTCGGTGCCGTCGGTGTCGGCCCAACCGAACGAGGAGCTGCGGGTCGCGCATGCCGGCGGTGTCCTGCGTGGCCAGCGGGTGGTGCTCAACGCCGCCTCGCTGCAAGGCTTGCCGCTCGGCCGCCTGGACGCCTTGCAAGTCGACCTGCAGCCGGCGCTCGGCCCGTTGGCGCAAGAGATCGACGGCGTGCTCGGCGCGCCCTGGTTTGCCGGGCGCCGCGTCACGTTTGATTTGCAGCGGCGCCAGCTCGAGATTGACACCGCCGCTGCGCCAGGTGGTGTGCCGATAGAAATGGTGCAGGGGCTGCCGCTGGTTGAGTTGCAGGTCGGTGGTCGGCAAGAGGCCTTTCTTGTCGACACCGGCGCTGCCGGTGCCGTGATCCGGCTGCGCCAAGGTGGCAGCGGCATCGATGTCTGGCGGGCGCCGCTGTTGATGCTCGATGGCCAGGCGCGGCGCGAGGTGCCGGTCGCCGACCTCGCCGGCGCACCGCTGGCACGCGCGCTGGCATCGCGCGCGTCGGGTTCGATCGGGATGGCGCTGCTCGACGGCTGCCGGTTTACGCTGGACCTCATCGATCGGAAGCTGCTTGTGCATGCCTGCGCGGCACAGGCGCTGCGCGGTGGCTTCGGGCTGCAGTGGCTGATGCGGGGGGCGGCGCTGGTGCTGGCGCGGGTTTGGCCCGGCAGCCCGGCGGCGCAAGCCGGATTGCGGGCAGGTGACCGCGTGATCAGCATCAACGGCGTCGGCGCACCGGGCGCGTTGCCCGCTGCCGATGCGCTGCTCTATGCCGCCGAGGCCATCGAGCTGGTGGTTGAGCGTGGCGACGAACGCGTTGAGGCGAAGCTCGCGCGCAGCTACTTTCTGCCGGCGCGATGACCGGCGGCTGCGGCGCTGGGCTGCTGCCCGGCGTGGTCAGGGGCAGACCACGTTTTCGTTGATCCGCTGCAACTGCACTGTGCCGTTAGGGCCGTTGAGCTGGATGCCGTTGAGCCCATACAGCCGGCCGCCGGACCAGGTCTCGCTGCCGCCGGCGCGGGTGATCACGATCGACTGGATGTCCACCGCCGCGCCGGTATCGCGGTTCGAGTCGACATAGCGGATCACCGCGGTCCCGGTCCTTGCGCCGGAGGTCAGTTCACAGCCGTTGAGCGAATTGACGCCAGCCACCCGCGCCGCGTCGGCTGGGGCGAATTTCAGTCGCTGCTCCGGTCGGTCCGGGTTGACCCAGACAAAATTGCCAAATCGCGGGCTGAAGTCGGTCAGGTTGCGCCACAGCGAAGCAGTGGCGCCGCTGCCGATCCGAAAGGTGATTTCGTCGACGAATTCGCCGCGCAGGCAGTCTGTGCGTGTCGCGTCGTTGGGGACGGACAAGGTGAATGCCGGGCCATCAAAACGCACCGTCAACGCGACCAAGCCGTTCAAGGCGTTGCCGCAGCCGGCGGCTGCGCTCTGCACGGTGGCGGTGATCACGGTACCGGCTGCCGGAAAGAGCTGGAACGAGTCGCCTGGGATCGAAAAGTTGATGTTCTCGTTGGGCGTCTCCTGCCAGGCCCCTGCACTCTGCGTGCCGGCCTGCCAGGCGCCACCAATCGGCCCGACATAGGCCAGCGCAGCGAGGATCGCCTCGATGCCGCCGCCGCAGGCCACCAAGGCGCCAACCATCACACCGCACGCGGCCATTCGGTTTGTTTTCATTGTGTGCACTCCCACCAGAGGTTGGCGCCCAGTTGGCGCATGACAACCTTACGGCGCGCGCGAGCCTGGTGACATCCCTAGGGTCGTGTGGGCCGATCTCGGTGGTCGATGCGGGACGTCTACCCCGATTTGTCCTACCCGCGTTCGCGGGGGTGGGGGGCAAGCAGGGGCTTCATCAGATTGCGGCATCGCCGCCGCAGAATGGGTGCGCGCCTTCGGCCCGGGCGGGCGCCCGGTGTGCCGGCAGGCGTTGCCGATCCGGGAGCCTGCCATGTTCTTCTCGTCTGTTGTCCGTCGGTGTGCCCGACATGCGTGTGCCGTTTTGGCCTTGTCAGCAAGCTTCGGCGTCGCCGCCGCGCCGAATGGGTGGACGATCACCGATCTCGGGGCGGGTTATATCGCCGCCCACATCAACAACCGGGGTGACATCCTGCCGTATCGGATGACCGTCGAAGGTATTCAACTGTTTATCACTGGCCTGAACAATCTAGGCGTAGCTTCTGCGATCGACGAAAACAGCTACTTCAAGTCGTATCTGCTCCAAGGCGGGCTGCTGACGGAATTGGTCGGACTCAGTTACGCCGACGGGATCAATGATGCCGGCCAAGTGGTCGGCTATCTCCACGTGCCAAACGATCCAAGCGACACGGCTGCACTCTGGCGGAACGGCTCATCGGCTCCGCTGGTTGGCGTCGGGGTCTTCGAACGTAGCTATGGCTTGGACATCAACGCGAGTGGCGATGCGGCGGGCTATGTACTGGTCCGCGGGCCGGGCCACGTCGAGACTTTAGTGGCGGCGCTATTTTCCGCAGGGCGGGTCATCCCCATCGGACTGGACGGGCCGCAAAGTTACGCGTTTGCCATAAACGACGATCGGGTCGTTGTCGGTCGGGCTGACACCAAGTGGGGATTTGCTTCGCACGCGTTCATGTACCGCGAGGGCGTGACCACCGACCTGGGCACCCTGGGCGGCCGCGACAGTTACGCTTCTGACATCAACAACTCGGGTCAGATCATCGGATCGTCTGCTGCGAGCTGGATGTCGAACTCCCGGTCGGCCTTTTTGTACGAGCACGACCGGATGATCAATTTGTCGCTGTTGCCCGAAGTCCAGGCGGCCGGCTGGGACCGATTGGACAGCGCTATGAGCATCAACGACCTCGGCCAGATCGTCGGGTACGGCACACGCGGTGGTGTGAACCACGGCTTCCTGCTGGATCCCACCCAGCCCGTGCCGGAGCCAGCCACCTGGGCCCTGGCCGCGCTCGGCCTCGCAGCGCTGGTTTTCAGGCAGCGCGCCTCACGCCGCCGCCTCCAACCCGCTCTCAAAGTGCAAGCGCATCAGCCGGCGCGCTGACTCTGCATCGCGCGCCTCGATCGCTTTCATCAGCGCCCGGTGTTCTGCCAGTGAATCCGCCAGCCGCCCCTGCTTGAACAGCGAGTGGTGGCGGTTGAGTTTCATGACCTTGCGCAGGTCGAGCACGGTCTGCGTCGACCAGCGGTTGCCGGCGATGTCGAGCAGCGTGATGTGGAACTGCTCGTTGGTGACGAAGAAGGCATCACGCTGGCGGACCTGTTTTTCCAGCCGCTCGTGCAACTGCGCCAACTGCGCCCGCTGGGCGTCGGTGGCGCGTTGTGCGACGAGTGCCGCGGCGTCGCTTTCGAGCAGCGCGAGCAGGTGGTAGACCTGTGCGACGTCGTCGCGCGACATCTCGGTGACGTAGGCGCCGCGCCGCACCTTCATCGTCACCAGGCCTTCGGCGGCGAGCACCTTCAGCGCTTCGCGCAGGGGGGTGCGGCTGATGCCGTATTCGAGACTCAGCTTCTGCTCGTCGATCCAACTGCCGGGCTCGAGTGTCTTGTCAAAGATTTGGCTGCGCACGCGCTCGGCCACGTCCTGGTAGAGGGCGCGGGGCGAGAGCTTGCGGGTGGCGGTGTCCAAGCGGTTCAGCGCGTCGAAAAGCCGGCAGGGTTGGTTTTGAATTCATAATTATGCATAATGACGCCGCGATGACAAGCCCTTCGGGAAACAGCCCTTCAGGAAACAACGAGATGAGTGCGAAGCCAGAATTCAGCCCGAGCACGCTGGCGCAGTGGCAGCAGGCTGCCGCCAAGTCGGCGCCGGGTGGTGACCTCGCGGCGCTGACCTGGGTCACGCCAGAAGGCATCGGCGTCAAGCCGCTCTACACCGCCGCCGATACCGCCGCGCTGCCGCACGCCAACACCTTGCCCGGCTTCGAGCCCTTCATTCGCGGCCCGCAGGCCACGATGTACGCGGTGCGGCCCTGGACGATCCGCCAGTACGCTGGTTTTTCGACCGCCGAAGAGAGCAACGCCTTCTATCGGCAGGCGCTGACCGGCGGCGCGCAAGGTGTCAGCGTGGCCTTCGACCTGGCCACGCATCGGGGATACGACAGCGACCACCCGCGCGTCACCGGCGACGTTGGCAAGGCCGGTGTCGCGATCGATTCGGTCGAGGATATGAAGCTGCTCTTCGACGGCATCCCGCTCGACCGCGTGAGTGTGTCGATGACGATGAACGGCGCGGTGCTGCCGGTGCTCGCCGGCTATATCGTCGCGGCGCAAGAGCAGGGCGTGGCGCAGGACCAACTCAGCGGGACGATCCAGAACGACATCCTCAAGGAGTTCATGGTTCGCAACACGTACATCTATCCGCCACAACCTTCGATGCGCATCGTCGCCGACATCATCGAATACACCGCGGCGCATTGCCCAAAGTTCAACTCGATCTCGATCTCCGGGTACCACATGCAGGAGGCGGGTGCCAACCAGGCGCTCGAGCTGGCGCTGACGCTGGCCGATGGCCAGGAATATGTGAAGACCGCCACCGCGCGCGGCCTCGATGTCGATGCCTTCGCCGGGCGCTTGAGTTTTTTCTGGGCCATCGGGATGAACTTTTATCTCGAGATCGCCAAGCTGCGCGCAGCGCGGCTGCTCTGGGCGCGGATCATGAAAGGCTTCGGCGCCAAGAATGCCAAGAGCCTGATGTTGCGCACGCATTGCCAGACTTCGGGCTGGAGCCTGACCGAGCAGGACCCGTACAACAATATCGTGCGCACCACGGTCGAGGCGATGGCCGCGGTGTTTGGCGGCACGCAGAGCCTGCACACCAACAGCTTTGACGAAGCGATCGCGCTGCCGACCGAGTTCAGCGCCCGCATCGCGCGCAACACGCAATTGATCATCCAGGAAGAAACCCATATCGGTGCGGTCATCGACCCCTGGGCCGGCAGCTTCATGATGGAGACCCTAACCCAGCAAATGGCTGACAGCGCGTGGACGATCATCGAAGAAGTGAATGCGCTCGGTGGCATGACCCGCGCGGTAGGCTCCGGCTGGGCCAAGCTGAAGATCGAAGCCAGCGCGGCGGAGAAACAGGCCCGCATCGACGCCGGCCGCGATGTCATCGTCGGCGTCAACAAATACAAGCTTGAGCATCAGGCGGCGGTGGAGACTCGCGAGGTCGACAATGTGGCCGTGCGCGAAGGCCAGATCAAGCGGCTGGCGCGGGTCAAGGCGCAGCGTGATGCGGCCAGCGTCGACGCTGCGCTGGCTGCACTGACTGATGCTGCACACAGCGGCCAGGGCAACTTGCTGGCCTTGAGCATCGAGGCCGTGCGTGCACGTGCCACCGTGGGAGAAATCAGCGATGCGCTTGAAAAAGTCTTCGGCCGCCACCGCGCCGATATCCAGAAGGTGAGCGGCGTGTACGCCGCCGCGTATTCCGGCAACCGCGCAGACAACTACGACAGCGCCGAGGGCTGGGCGCAACTGCAAGCCGAGATCGCGGCCTTTGGTGTGGCGCAAGGCCGCCGCCCGCGCGTGATGATCGCCAAGCTCGGCCAGGACGGCCACGACCGGGGCGCGAAGGTGGTTGCAACCGCCTTTGCCGACCTCGGCTTTGATGTTGATATCGGCCCGCTCTTCCAGACCCCCGAAGAATGTGCGCGCCAGGCGATCGAAAACGACGTGCACGCGGTCGGCGTGTCGACACTCGCTGCCGGCCACAAGACCCTGGTGCCGGCGATCATCGAAGAGCTCAAGCGCCAGGGCGGCGACGACATCATCGTGTTTGTCGGTGGTGTGATCCCGGCGCAGGACTACGACTTTCTCTACGCTGCAGGCGTCAAAGGCGTCTACGGGCCCGGCACGCCGATCCCGGCGAGTGCCAAGGATGTGCTCGAGCAGATCAAGGCGGCGCAGGCGTGAACCTTGTGCGTGATGCTGACGGCGATGGCGAGCGCGAAGGTGAGCGCGATGGCCAGCGTGTCGCGGGTGTCGACCCGGCATTGCAGCCGGCATTGCAGCCGGCATTACAGCCGGCATTGCAGCCGGCATTGCAGCCAGTGCGCGCTGACGACTTCGAGAGCCTGCTGGCCTTGCGCATCCGCGCGATGCAGCCGAGCCTGCAGGCGCTCGGCCGCTTCGATCCCGAGCGCGCACGCGAGCGTTTTGCGGCGACCTTTTTGCCCGAGTTCATGCAGCATATCGTCGTCGATGGCCAGCGTGTCGGCTGTGTCAGCCTGCGCCCCAAACCGGAATCGCTGCGCATCGATCATCTCTACATCGAGCCGGCTTCGCAGAATCGGGGCATCGGCAGTTGGGTGATGGACTGGGCCTGCGCCAGCGCAGACCTGCGCCAACAGACGCTGCAGCTGGCGGTGCTGCAGGGCAGCGACGCCATCCGTTTCTACCAGCGCCAGCAATTTTTCGAGCTCAAGCGGGGCGAGTTCGATGTCGAACTCCGCCGCGCGCCCGCCGCCGACCCGCTGCAGGTGCTGGCGTCGTTGTGGTCCCGCTTCCAGGCCCGCGACTGGTCGACGGCGCGGGCCTTGCTGCACGACGATCTGCGTGTGCGCTGGTGGGCCAGTGGCGAGATCCTCGACGCTGAGGCTTTCATTAGCGCGAACGCCGAGTACCCGGACGGCTGGTCGATTGAGCTGCAAAACTGCGTCGCGTTGCAGGATGGCCGTGTGATGTCGATGGTGCGTGTTGTGCACCCGCCGGGATACTTTCTCGCGCAGACGATCGCGCGGGTGCGCCACGGCCGCATCGCCGCCATCGACGAACTCTGGGCGACCTGCGAAGCGCCGCCGGCCTGGCGCACGCCAGAGCGTTTTGCCGGCTTGCAGCGTGTGCGCGGCTGGCCAGCAGCGTGAGTGCATCGATGCCGGTACCGATGCCGCTGCCCAGACCCGTCATCGCATTGCCGCCGCAAGACCAGGCGCTGGCCGACGCGCTCGTGGGTGTGCCAGGCGCACCGGGGTCGGC
>JANPDN010000232.1:0-22654 GCA_031431555.1 Rubrivivax sp. | reverse complement strand
GCCGACTTGCCGCCAACAGCAGCGCCCCCTTCAGCACAAAGCTGCCTGCGTGCTGCGACACGGAAAGGCGAAACAGCAGCCGCTCGATCACGAAACGTGACAGCAGCAGGTTGTAGTTCTCGCCTGTGCTTCTCGACCGATTGAGAAGGCGGGCGAGCACTGACGCCGCACGGTTTGCGCTCACCCGGTCAGCGCCTCGAGATACGGGCGCATGACGTTGGTCATCCGGTTGACCTTGGCGTAGCGCCACAGGTCGTCCATCGTGACCTTGCGCGCCTTCCAGCCCTCGCGCAGCGCCTCTAGCGCCACGTCGAGCCCGACCTTGCCGCGCAGCTTGAAGCAGTCGGTGATGGTTTTGGCCAGGTTGTAGACGCGCACGGGTGCTCCGTCGATCACGACCGTTTCGATGCCCTCGGAGAAGGCCGCGCCCGACAGGCGCGTGACCCGGATCGCTGCGCTGGTGCCCTTCGGTGCATGGGTGCCGGCCGGCAGCGCTATCCAGACCTCGAATGGTGCCTGCACGCCGACCTCGTGGACTTCGAGTGCCGAGAGCAGGCACACCACAGCCTTCGGTGCCTGCTTCGTCACCTCGATCACCGACTGGTGCGCACTGGGCGGGGTCTCGATGCCGGTGTATAGGCCGCGGCCCACACGGCGCAGGCGGCCGCGTGCTGCCATGCGCGAGAGAACACGCTGGGGAACACCTGCGTCCGTGATTTCGCGCGCAGAGACAGCCGGCTGCGCCTCGGTGAGGCGCAGGAGCTTGTCGGCATGGTTCGAGCGCATGCCAGCATGGTAGCAAATAGCACTACTTACTCGCAAGTAGTGCATTGAAAGGTCGTTCACCATCGATGCCACACGAACCCGCAGCAGCGGTTTACGCCTCGGCTGAAGACCCTTGGGTTTGGAAGATCGCCGGGCGTCTTTGTGGTTGAAAGTCGCGACGATGCACTGCCAACCTCGGCCGGTTGGTGCTCCCTTCTTCCCGACCCCCGATCCAACCCCCGCCCCGATCACGGACATGGAGCGATGTAGTGACACGGCAGGAGATGACCTCGATCGTCGAATGCCGCATGAACACTGGCTGGCGGGCCTTCTTGGGATGTTCTGGCATGATCGCCGCCGGGACGTCCACTCCGCCAAAAAAAGTCAACGGGCCGCAGCAAGTTTGCTGCGGCCCGTTTTTCTTTGCTGCTCGCGGAGTTGCAAGCCGAGCGGTAAACCGCTTCGGACCGGCGGGCGCGCCGCTGGCGGGCCGGTCCGAGGCGAGGCCCGGTTCGATCTACAGCGCCATCGATGCGCGCAAGCCCATCGCGGCGCGCCAGCGCAGCAGATGTGGATGCGCCTCGCCGGGCTTGACTCGCACCACGCGCGCAAAATCCACCGCCACCACCGCAGTGATATCGGCGATGCTGAAACGGTCGCCAGCGACAAACGCGCACTCGGCCAAGCGTGTGTTGAGCGTGCCAAAAAACTGCTGCACGCGGCTAAGGCCACGCTGCGCCAGTTCGGGGATCTGCGGGTAGTCCACCGGCCCGGGCAGCGCGCGGTTGGCCATTGCGGGTGCGCTGTTGCGCAGGGCTTCGGCGATGGCCATCAGGCCCTCGAACTCGACGCGCCAGTTCCAGCTTGCGACCTCGGCCTTTTCTTGCGCTGTGTTGCCCAACATCGCGGGCTCGGGATAACGCGCTTCGATGTAGGCCGCGATGGCGGCGTTGTCGGTCAACACCAGGCCTTCATCGGTGCGCAGCGCCGGCACCGTGCACTGCGGGTTGACGAGGCGAAAGGCAGCGCTGAGTTGTTCGCCGGTGCGCAGGTCGACCTGCACCGTCGCGTGCGCGATGCCTTTTTCGGCCAGCAGGATCCGCGCGCGGCGCGGGCTCGGCGCGGTGGCGCAGTCGTACAAGGTGATCATGGTCGGAGCCGTTAGGCGCGGCTGATTGAAGACTGCGGCATCAACCCGCCGGTGCCAGCTTGTCCTGGGTCCGGGTATCAAAGTCGGCTGCCTCATGACGCTCGTGCAGCTGGCTCGACAACTCGCCCCAGGTGCGATTGACCTTGCGCCCCCGCTGGACGGCAGGGCGCTGCGCGATCTGGTCCGTCCAGCGCAGCACATGCGTGTACTCGTGCACCTGCAAGAACTCTCCGGCGCCGTAGAGCTGGCCCTTGACCAGCGTGCCGTACCAGGGCCAGACGGCCATGTCGGCGATGGTGTAGTCGTCGCCGGCCAGGTACATGTGGTCGGCCAGATGCTGGTCGAGCACGTCGAGCTGGCGCTTGACCTCCATCGCGTAGCGGTCGATGGCGTATTCGATCTTGCTCGGCGCGTAAGCGTAGAAGTGGCCGAAGCCACCGCCGAGAAAAGGCGCGCTGCCCATCTGCCAGAACAGCCACGACAGGCATTCGGCAGGCGCCGCGCCGGCAGGCGGCACAAAGGCGCCGAACTTCTCGGCCAGGTGCAGCAGGATCGCGCCCGACTCGAATACCCGCACCGGCTGCGCGCCGCTGTGATCGACCAGCGTCGGGATCTTGGAGTTGGGGTTCGCCGCCACGAAGCCGCTGCCGAACTGCATGCCTTCGTTGATCCGCACCAGCCAGGCGTCGTACTCGGCGCCGTGGTGGCCGAGCGCGAGCAGTTCTTCGAGCATCGCCGTCACCTTGACGCCGTTCGGCGTGGCCAGCGAATACAGCTGCATCGGGTGGCGGCCGACCGGCAGCGCCTGGTCCTTTGTCGCTCCCGCCGTCGGCCGGTTGATATTCGCAAATTGGCCGCCGTTGGCCTGGTTCCAGGTCCAGACCTTCGGTGGGGTGTAGGCCGTCGGGTCGGTCATGCGGTGCACTCCAAGCTGCGTTGAAGGGCCGAGGTTACCTGCGATATCTGCAACGCCGGGGCTGTGGCTCAGAACTGCGGGTTCAGTTTGCGGCCGCGTCCTCGTCAGCGGCGGCGCGCGTGAGCGCATCAAAGCCGTAGCGGTTCATGCTGCCAAAAGCCGGTGCGGCCGGATGTGGCAGAGATTTGGTGCGGCAGTCGAGCACCGCCGGCAGGCCCGACGCACGTGCAAGCGCCAGCGCCGCAGGTTTCTCGAGTGCGTCTTCGACGACCTCGCCATGGCAGCCGAAGCCGCGCGCGATCGCCGCGTAGTCGGTGTCGGCCAGCGAGGTGCCGAGCTCGAAGTCCAGCGCCTTGCGCTGGCCCATGCGGATCACGCCCCAGGCGGCGTTGTTGTGGATCACGTTGATGACCGGCAGCTTCAGGCGCCGCGCGGTATCGAGCTCCTGGATCGTGAAGCCGAAAGCGCCGTCCCCGGTCAGGTTGGCGATCACGCGGGCGGGGTGCGGCCACTGCAGCGCCAGCGCATACGGCAGGCCAAAACCGAGCTGACTCATGCCGGGGTCAGGAAAGCGTGTGTGCACGCCGTGCACCGGCGTCAGGTCGTTGCTCCAAAAGCTCGTGTCGCCGCCGTCGTAGACCGCCAGCGCATCGGGCGGCAGCGCCTGCCCGATTGCCCGTGCGAGCGCGGCCCGGTGCATCGTCGCCGAGGTTTCGCGCGCCATTGCTGCGAGCCGATCGTTGTAGCTCGCCCGCACCGCGCGCAGGCTCGGCAGCCAGCCGGGTTTGACCACCGGCAGTGAAGCGGAAAGTGAAGCGGGCAACGCCGCGAGCAGGTCGTCCAGCGCCAATCGGGCATCGGCCTGGATCGCCACCGCGTGCAGCGCCGGGCTGCCCAAAGCGCTCGCGTCGATGTTGAGATTGATGAGCGCGTGGCGGCGGCGCGCCAGCGGGCCGTGTTCGTCCCAGAGCCACGACGAAAACCGGTAGCCGATGCTGACTATCACGTCGGCCTGCTCGAAGGCCCGCGCACCTCCAGCGGCATGATCGCGCGCCTGTTCAACGCCCGCAGCCAGGCCGGTGCCAACCTGGTGCCGTATGCCAACGTCGGCGTCGGCACGCAAGATCTGATCGGCGGCCATGTCGATGCGATGGCGGCCGACCTCGCATCGACCGCGGCGCTGGCCCGGCAGGGCAGGCTGCGCGACCGGGACGTGGCCGACCGCATCGGTCTCATCGGCCCGATCGTCGACGCCAGCATGAACGCCGAGGCGGTGGCTGATTTCCTGCGCCGCGGGGCGGCACGCTGGCAGGGCGCGGTCAAGGCGATCGGCGTGCTGCCGGAATGACAGCGCGGGCCGCCGGCCGCGCGTGCCAGCAGCAGGCAGACAATTCGGCGGCGCCACCATCGGCACGGCGCCATTCTTCATGTTGCCGCTGAAAATCCTGCTCGGCTGACAATCCTCAATTCAGGGACTGATTTCATGGACGCACTCGTCATCCACGCCAGCGGCGACCTTCGCATCGAAGCCGTCGACACCCCGCCCGTCGGCGCCGGCCAGGCGCGCATCCGCGTCCGCGCTGGCGGCATCTGCGGCTCGGACCTGCACTACTACCAGCATGGTGGCTTCGGCACCATCCGCATCCAGCAGCCGATGGTGCTCGGCCACGAGATCGCCGGCGTCGTCGCGGAGGTCGGCGCCGGTGTCACCGATCTGGGCGTCGGCGAGCATGTCGCGGTGAGCCCGAGCCGGCCTTGCAGCGCCTGCCGCTTCTGCCAACTCGGGTTGCAGAACCACTGCCTGGACATGCGCTACTACGGCAGCGCCATGCGCATGCCACATGTGCAAGGCGCATTCCGCCAGGAGATGGTCATCGACTTTGGGCAGGCCCACAAGCTGGCCGATGGCATCAGCCATGCCGAGGGCGCGATGGCCGAGCCGCTGGCGGTGGCGCTGCACGCCGTCAACCGCGCCGGCCCTCTGCTCGGCGCCAAGGTGCTGGTCACCGGCTGCGGGCCGATCGGCGCGATGGTCGTGATCGCCGCCAGGCGTGCCGGTGCGGCGCACATCGTGGCCACCGACGTGGTGGCGCATCCGCTGCGCAAGGTGGCCCTGGTCGGCGCCGACGAGACCATCAACGTCGCCGAAGACAGCGCCGCGCTGTCGCGCCACGCCGGCGGGAAGGGGCAGTTCGATGTGCATTTCGAGTGCAGCGGCAACGCGGCCGCATTGCGCTCGGCGTTTGACGTCGTGCGGCCGCGCGGCGTCATCGTGCAATTGGGGCTGTCGAGCAGCGAACTCACGCTGCCGTTGAACACCGTGGTCGCCAAGGAGTTCGACCTGCGCGGCGCTTTCCGCTTTCACGAGGAATTTGGTGTCGCCGTCGGCCTGATCAACAAGCGCCTGGTCGACCTGAAGCCGCTGGTCTCGGCGACGCTGCCGTTCCGCGATGCCGGGCGCGCCTTCGCGCTGGCGGCCGACCGCACGCAGTCGATGAAGGTGTTGCTGAGCTTTGACTGAGTACGCCACGATGAAGCTCGACGTGATCACCGCTGGCGAGGCGATGGTGCTCTTCGCCGCGCAGCAGCCGGGGCCGCTGGAGCAGGTCAGCACATTCACGCGCACGACCGCCGGCGCCGAACTCAACGTCGCGATCGGGCTGGCGCGGCTGGGCTTGGCGGTGGCCTACATCACGCGGCTGGGCGACGACTCTTTCGGTCGCAGCTTGCTCGCGGCGATGGCGCGTGAAGGCATCAACACGCGCCACGCGACGGTCGACGCGCAGCACCCCACCGGCTTCATGCTCAAGTCGCGCAGCGTTGACGGCAGCGACCCGCAGATCGAGTACCACCGGCGCGGCTCTGCAGCCAGCCGCATCGGCGCCGCCGACGTACCCCGTGACGCGGTGACGGCAGCGCGGCACCTGCACCTGACCGGCATCTTCGTGGCCGTCTCGCCGACGACACGCGCGTTTGTCTTCGCGCTGGCCGCAGCTGCGCGCGAGGCGGGGCTGACGATTTCTTTCGACTCCAATCTGCGGCCCAGCCTGTGGCCTTCGCGCGCCGACATGGTGGATTGCCTGGGGCGCCTGGCGGCGCTGGCCGACTGGGTGCTGCCCGGTCTTGAAGAAGGGCGTCAGCTCACCGGACATCACAGCGTCGAAGCGATCGCCGACCACTACCTGGCGCTTGGTGCCCGCGGCGTCTTCGTCAAGCTTGGGGCCGAAGGTGCGTACTACGCGACGGCAGCCGAACGCGGCACCGTGCCCGGCGTGCCGGTGGCGAAGGTCGTCGACACCGTCGGTGCCGGCGACGGCTTCGCCGTCGGCGTGATCTCGGCCTTGCTCGAGGGCCTGGGCCTCAAGCAGGCCGCAGCACGCGGCAACCAGATCGGTGCGCGGGTCATCCAGTTCCCCGGCGACAGCGACGGCCTGCCCACCCGTGCCCAACTCGACCAGGCCGCGGCCCCGCCGGGCAACGCGCCGTCAGCCAGCTAGGCCGGGCACTTGCCGGCGCAGCCACGGGCTGACGCGGTAGCGTTCGCCGCGGTAGTGCGCGTCGAGTGTGTCGAGCAGCTTCACGACGCCGCCGGCGCCCCAGCTCTGGAGCCACTCGAAGGGGCCTTGTGGATAGTTGACGCCGAGCTTCATCGCGGCGTCTGCGCCGGCGGTCGTGCAGACCCCTTGCAGCACCGCGTCAGCGGCTTCGTTGATGAGCATCGCGATCGTGCGCGCGACGACCAGGCCGGGGGTGTCGGCCAGCGGCAGCGGCGTGAAGCCCAGCGCGTGCAGCCAGGTTGCGGCTTGTGATTGCCAGGCGGCGCTGGCACCGGGGTTCAGCGCGAAGGCGAGTGCCTGGGCCCGCGACGCCTGGCCGGGTGCGGGCCACAACACGGGACGGTCGAAGACGGCGATATCGGCCCGCGCCATCGCGGTGGCAAGTTGTTGTGCGCTGCGGCCGTCACTCATCACCAGGCGGGCGCCGTCGATCTGCAAGCCCGTCCAATCACTGGCAGATCCGCTGGCCGATTCCCTTGCCGGCCCCCAGCCCTGACCGGCCAGGGCTTTTGTGGTCGCCTGGTACAGCGCATCGGCGATCGCACCGCTGCCATGGACCGTGATTTCGGCGGCGGTATTCGGCGCGTCGAAAACCGGCACAGGCAGCGTCGCGATGGCTTCGGGGTAGGCGTAAAAACCGCGGCCG
This sequence comes from Rubrivivax sp., assembly GCA_031431555.1. Classification (GTDB taxonomy): domain Bacteria; phylum Pseudomonadota; class Gammaproteobacteria; order Burkholderiales; family Burkholderiaceae_C; genus Rubrivivax. Next base: position 15,620 of record JANPDN010000232.1, on the reverse strand, counting down.
CTTTTGCGGCCGAGCAGGCCGCCATCGACCATCTCGCGTTGCACCAGCGACGGCATATACCGTTTGTCGAAGAAGTTGGCTTCGTAGACCGAGTTCGTGACCGCGAAGTTGGTGTCGTGGCCGATCAGGTCCATCAACTCGCAGGGGCCCATGCGAAATCCCGCCGCCTTCAGGCAGGCGTCGAGCACCTGCGGCGTGGCGGCCTGCTCAAGCAGCAGCGCCAGCGTCTCGGCGTAATACGGCCGCGCGATGCGGTTGACGATGAAACCCGGCGTGCTCTTGGCGTGTACCGGCACCTTGCCCCAGGTTTTGCTCAAGTCGAAGATCGCCGCTGCGACATCGGGCTGCGTGTGCAAGCCGCTGACCACCTCGACAAGTTTCATCAGCGGCACCGGGTTGAAGAAGTGCATGCCGACCAGCCGGCCCGGATGCAACAAGCCGTTGGCTATTGCGGTGACGCTGATCGACGAGGTGTTGGTCGCCAGCACGGCGTCGTTGCCGAGCACGCCTTCGAGCTGCTGGAACAAGCCGCGTTTGGCGTCGAGGCTTTCGATAATCGCTTCGACCGCCAGCCTTGCCGCCACCGCATCGTCCAGCGACAACACCGGCTCGATGCGGGCCAGCGCGGCCTGTGCGGCGTCGGCATCGAGGCGGCCTTTTTTGACGAGGCCATCGAGTGTCGCGGCGAGTCTGGCCTTGGCCTCGGCCGCCGCGCCGACTCGCGCGTCGAAGAGAAAGACGGTGTGGCCGGCCTGCGCGGCGGTCTGCGCAATACCCGCCCCCATGATGCCGGCGCCAACAACGAGAACCGGGGCTTGTTGCAATGACGGCATCATGATTTTGAAGCGTTCCAGTCGGCAGGCCGCTTGGCCAGGAAGGCGGCAAAACCTTCACGCGCTTGCGGCGTGCCACGCACCCGCGCGATCGTTGCCGCGCTGAGTTCGCACACCTCGGGCGTGATCGGGCCGACATGCAGTTGGGAAAAATATTGTTTGATTTCGCGCTGCGCGTTCGGCCCGCCGGCGAGAAGTTCGGTGGCGACCTTGTCGATCGCGGCATCGAGCTCAGCCAGCGGCACAACCTGTTGCACGAGGCCGATCGCCAGCGCTTCGGCGGCGCCGATACGCGTCGCCGTCAATGCCAGCCGGCGCGCCTGCCGCTTGCCCACCGCGTTGGTGACATACGGGCCGATCACCGCGGGCAGGATGCCAAATCTGGCTTCGCTGACCGAGAAGCTCGCGTTGTCGGCGGCGAGTGCAATATCGCATGCGCAGGCCAGGCCGACACCCCCGCCGAGTGCCGCGCCCTGCACACGCGCGACCGTTGGTTTGGGGCAGGTTTCGATGCGCGCCAGCATCGCCGCGAAGCGGCGTGCGTCTTGCAGATTCCACTCAAGCGACGCGGCACTGGCGCGTTGCATCCATTGCAAATCCGCACCGGCCGAGAAGTGTTTGCCGGCGCCGGCGAGCACGATCACGCGCACGCTGGCGTCGTCGGCCAGCGACGCAAAAGCCGCGTCGAGCTCGGCGATCATGGCTTCGTCGAAAGCGTTGAAGACCTCTGGGCGCGACATCGTGATGTGCGCCACACCGCTGCTGCGGTGTTCGACTTGCAGAGCGGTCATTTCAATAGGTCTCCAGGTGCAGCCGGCCTTCGGTTTTGAGCGCCGCGCCGATCTGTGCCCAGTTCAGACCAGCCTGTTGGGCGATATCGCGCAGGGCAAAAACGACACCTTCTTCCATGCTCTTCAAGCCGCAGACGTAGAAGTAGCTGTTCGGGTCGGTGAGCATGCTGGCGACATCGGCGGCGTGCTCGCGCAGCTTGTCCTGGACATAGGTTTTTGGCTGGCCCGGCGTGCGGCTGAAAGCGAAGTGGATGTCGATGAAATCTCTCGGCAGGTTTTGCAGCGGGCCGAAGTAGGGCAGTTCTTCCTTGCTGCGTGCGCCAAAAAACAGCAGCAGCTTGCCACCGTCGAACTTGCCGCTGTTGCGCAGCCTGCGTCGCCACTCGGTCATCGCCCGCATCGGCGCGCTGCCGGTGCCGGTACAGATCATCACGATGTGGCTGCGCGGGTGGTTGGGCATTAGGAAGCTCGCGCCAAATGGGCCGATCACAAGCACCTTGTCGCCGACTGCCAAGTCGCACATGTAGTTGCTGGCGACACCACGCACCGGCTGGCCGTGGTGGTCTTCGAGCACACGTTTGATCGTCAGCGACAGGTTGTTGTAACCCGCGCGTTCGCCGTTGCGCGGGCTGGCGATCGAGTACTGGCGCGGGTGGTGGGCGCGGCCGTTGCCATCCAGGCCGGGTGGCAGGATGCCGATGCTCTGGCCTTCGAGCACCGGGAAGGGAATCGATCCGAAGTCGAGCACGATGTGATGCGTGTCGTATTCGGTGCCGACTTCGGTGACGCGCACATTTCCAGTGACGGTGGCGGTGATCGACTGGTTCGCGGCCGCGCTTCGTGGGTTCGGCCCGTAGAGGTTGGTGTAGGCGTGCGCGGCCGACCAGGGTGGCAATTGCGCGCCGACCAGCGTGCTGTTGAACGGCGGCACGGTGGTGATGCCGGCGCTGTCGGTGATCGCCGTTGGTGCCGCACTTTCATCGCGGCCCGAAGCGGGCGCCGCATCGTCCGGCGCATCGGGCAGCACACCGGCATCGGCAAGGGCTTCAGCGCTCAATTCGGCCGGCAGTTCATCCCAACCGAGCTGGGCCTCGATGCTGTAGGCGGCAGGCTTGGGCACCACGCGCCAGTTGTCGATCGAGCCGGTCGGGCAGGGCGCGATGCAGGCCATGCACAGGTTGCAGATAGTGGCATCGACGACATAATTGTTGCTGTCATGCGTGATCGCCTTGACCGGGCAGATCGCCTCGCAGGTATTGCAGCGGATGCAGATCTCGGGGTCGATCAGGTGCTGCTTGATGACCTTGGTCTGAGCTTGCTCCATGGCGAATGAATCTCGGCCTCAGGCAAAACGCACGTAGTCAAAATTGACCGGCTGGCGGTTGATGCCCATCACCGGCGGCGCGATCCAGTTGGCAAACTGGCCCGGCTCGACGACGCGGCCCATCAGGCTGGTGACGTAGTCCCGGTCGCTGCGGCTGGGCAGCCATTCGTCTTGCCTGGCGTCCCATTCGGCCTGGCTCACGACGCGGCCGTCGGGCGCGACCCGCACGCCAGCCAGCGAGCCGATATTGCGATGGAAAGCCTTGTGTGGCGTGACCAGGCGGAACGCAATGCCGGCCTTGTCGATGACCTTGTTCCAGCGGCCGACACCGGAGATGCTGTCCTTGATGAAGTCGTCGCGCAGCACCTCGTTCAGGGCATTGAGCATCGGCACCTCCTTCTCGACCAACTGGCCGTTGACGACATGCAGTACGCGATAAGTCTGGCCGCGAAGTTGGTGGTCGTCGGCACGTTTGCTTTCTTCGTAACGGCCTTTGAGGCCGGTGCTGTAGAAGGTCGCGGCATTGCTCGACTCGTCAGCACCAAAGAGATCAATCGTGACGCTGAAGTGGAAGTTTAGATAGCGCTGGATCGTGGGCAGGTCGATCACACCGGCCGCGCGCAGCCGGCCGGGGTCGTCGGTCTTGAGCTCGTTCATCACCGCGCAAGTGCGGTTGATGACGCGGCTGATGCCGGCCTCGCCGACAAACATGTGGTGCGCTTCTTCGGTCAGCATGAACTTGGTCGTTCGCGCGAGCGGGTCGAAGGCACTCTCAGCCAGCGCGCAGAGCTGGAATTTGCCGTCGCGGTCGGTGAAATAGGTGAACATGAAAAAGCTCAACCAGTCCGGCGTCGGCTCGTTGAAAGCCTGCAGGATGCGTGGGTTGTCGACTTGGCCGCTGCGGCGTTGCAACAGCGCTTCGCCTTCTTCGCGGCCGTCGCGGCCAAAGTGTTTGTGCAGCAGGTAGACCATCGCCCACAGATGGCGGCCCTCTTCGACATTGATCTGGAACAGGTTGCGCAGGTCGTACTGGCTCGGCGCGGTGGCGCCGAGGTGGCGCTGCTGCTCGACACTCGCCGGCTCGGTATCGCCTTGCGTGACGATGATGCGACGCAGGTTGGCGCGGTACTCGCCGGGCACGTCGTTCCAGGCGGATTCGCCGAGGTGGTCGCCGAAGTGGATCTTGCGATCCTTCTCGCCCGGGTTGAGGAAGATGCCCCAGCGGTAGTCGGGCATCTTGACATGGCCAAACTGCGCCCAGCCTTCGGGGTCGACGCTGGTCGCGGTGCGCAGGTAGACATCGTGCTTCTGGCTGCCGTCGGGGCCCATGTCGTCCCACCAGCTCAGGAAGCTCGGCTGCCATTGTTCGAGCGCGCGCTGCAGCGCGCGGTCGTCACTCAGGTTGACGTTGTTCGGGATCTTTTGTGCGTAGTCGATGGTGGACATGGTGTGTACTCTGGTGATTGTTTAGGCCGTGGCGTCAGGCGCGTGGGTGCTCAGACGCGGTGCCAGTCGAAGACGGCCTTGTCGCCTTTGCCGTAGACCTTGAGCGCGCCCTTTTCGCCGACAGCGTTGGGGCGCTGGAAGATCCAGTTCTGCCAGGCGGTCAAGCGGCCGAAGACGCGGGTGAACATATTCTCCGGGCCGTTGAATCGCAGGTTGGCCTCCAAGCCGGTGAGTGCATCCGGGCTCATCGCAACGCGTTCTTCGACCGCGATGCGGATTTCGTCGGCCCAGTCGATATCGTCGGGGTTGCTGGTTACCAGGCCAATCGCAACGGCCGCGTCGGCGTCCAGCGCTTGGCCCGCCACCGCGCGCACGGCGTCCATGGCTGGCGCTTCGTCGTAGAAGCGACGCTGCAAACGGCTCTGGCCGGTGATCATCGGGTACAGGCCGAAGTTGGCCTCAGACACGGTGATCTTCGGCGCTGAGTTTTTGTTGTCGGGCAGCGCCAGCATGTAGCTGCGGTCGCAGGCCAGCGCAAGTTCGAAGAAGCTGCCGGCAAAACAAGAACCCGTCTCGATCAATGCAAACAGGCTGCGCGAAGAGACGTCCAGACGGCTGAAGGTGCGGCGCAGCAAGCCCGTCGTTTCGCGCACCAACCAGTGTTTCTGGTGTGTGACCAAGACGGCGTCCATGGCCAGCACCGCCGCGGCGTCGCCTTCGGTCTTGATCAGCCAGGTGCCGATCTCCAACTCGTTGGTGCGCATCTGCAGGATGGCGTCGTCGAGTTGGCGCGCCAGTTGCAGCGGGTACCAGTCGCTGCCTGCCGCTTCGATGCCGGCGATGTCGCTCGGCTGCGCACCGGTTGGCGCTTTGACGGTGAACACCGCCGTGCGCTTGCTGCGGTCGATATCGACGACAACATGCGCGTAGCGCAGCGCATCCGCTTCGATGGTCACGGCCAGCGGGGTCAGTGCGACACCGCTGCCGTCGGCCGGGCGATCACTGCTGGCGGCGAGTTGCAAGGCGCGCTCTTGCACGCGCGCTGCAAACTGCGCCGGCTTGGCGATGTCGTCAACCAAACGCCAGTCCTTGGCCTTCTGGCCACGCACCCCTTCGGCACTGGTGCAGAAGAGGTCGGCCAGGTCGTGGCGAACGCGTTTTTTGTCGGTGACGCGGGTCAGGCCGCCGGTGCCCGGCAGCACACCGAGCAGCGGCACTTCTGGCAGGCTGACGGCGCTGGAGCGGTCGTCGACGAGGATGATCTCGTCGCAGGCCAGCGCGAGCTCATAACCACCGCCTGCGCAGGCGCCGTTGACCGCGGCGAGAAACTTCAAGCCGCTGTGTGCGCTGCTGTCTTCGAGGCCGTTGCGCGTCTCGTTGGTGAACTTGCAAAAATTCACTTTCCAGGCATGGCTGCTGACACCGAGCATGAAGATATTGGCGCCCGAGCAGAAGACCTTTTCCTTCGCGCTGGTGATGACCACGGTGCGCACTTCGGGGTGCTCGAAGCGGACGCGGTTGATGGCGTCGTTGAGCTCGATATCGACGCCGAGGTCGTAGCTGTTGAGCTTGAGTTTGTAGCCCGGCGCCAAGCCCGCGTTTTCGTCGAAGTCAGCGATCAACGTCGCCACCGGGCCCTCGAATTTGAGCTTCCAGTGGCGGTATTGGGCGGGCGAGGTCTGGTAGTCGACACGCGGTGACTGGCTCATGGTGTCTCCGGGGACATGCATAAAAATGCTCGTGTGCTGGATGTGATGGAACGCACTTTAATGCATGTCACCGAGCGGGTCAAGCGTCGTTTGCACTGCGTCGGTGCCGTCGGTCGAGGCGCTTCAGGCGACGACGCCCAAGGCCTCGCGGACGGTCCGGCGCAGCTCGGCAAAGGTCGCGTCCAGCGGCGCCGCGCTGGTGTCGACGCGGAACTCGGCCTTTGAATAAAAGGCAGCGCGGCCAGCCAGGATGCCCTTCAAGTCGTCCATCGCCTCGCGGTGCCCGGCCATCGGGCGCAGGTCGCCCTGTGCGGTGACCCGCTGCATATGGTCTTCGGGGTCGGCCTGCAACCACACGGTGGTGCAATGGGCGAGCAGCAAGTGAAAGCTCGCGGGGTCGGAAACCAGCCCGCCGGGGGTGGCGATGACCGCTTCGGGGTAGATCTGGATCGCCTCTTCGATGGCCCGGCGCTCGTAGCGCCGGTATGCGTTCTGGCCATACAGCGCCTGGATCTCGTTGATCGAGCAGCCGGCGAACTTTTCGATCTCGCGGCTGAGCTCGACAAAAGGGTAGTCCAGGTCTTCGGCGAGCATCCGCCCGAGGGTCGATTTGCCGGCGCCGCGCAAGCCGACGAGCGCGACGCGGGTGCTGCGCTGGGGCCGCCCCAGGCTGTCGGTGCGGCGATTCGCACCACCGGTGCCGAGCAGCTCGCCGATCGACTCGCGAACGCGGCGCAAGGTCGCTTCGTCACTGTGCTCGAGCATCTCGCGGATCATCAGCCACTCGGGCGAGCGTGTCGTGGAGTCGCCGAGCAATTCGGCCAGCGAACATTTCAGCGCCTGCGCGACTTGCAGCAGCACCAACACCGACGCATTGCCGACGCCGTATTCGAGATTCGCGAGGTGACGCTCGGAGACATCCGCAGCGGCAGAGAGTGCCTTGCGCGTCATGCCGCGGCGCGCGCGCAAGGCCTTGACGCGGTCACCCAATCCGACCAGAAACGGGTGTTTGGGGTCACCCGCGGGCTCGTCTGAAGAGGCCGGCGCGACGGCCTGTCGCGGCAGCGGCACTATAGTGCTTGACATGGCAGTTCAGTGCCCATAAAGTTCATTGAAGCACAATACTGCAACTGATTTGGTTCGGCAAGTGCTTCTGCTTCTACAAGTGCCCCGACTAGTGCCGCCACGATCCAAGTTCTGGCCGATCCAAATCGCAAGTCAACTCAAGCCCGAGGCGATGCCGATGCCCCAAGCCGCAACCCCGACGGTCCCTGCGCCGCCGGCGCGATTCAACTTTGCCCAGCACCTGATCGAGTGCAATGCCGGCCGGCCGGCCAAGGCGGCCTTCATCGACGATCTTGGCAGCTTGAGTTACGGCGAACTCGCAATCCAGGTGCGGCAACTTGCCGCTGGCCTGCGCGCGATCGGCCTGCGCCGCGAAGAGCGCGTGCTGCTGCTGATGCAAGATTGCAACCACTGGCCGGTGGCTTTTCTCGGCGCGCTCTACGCCGGGGTCGTGCCAGTGGCGGTGAATACGCTGCTCACCGCAGACGACTACGCCTACATGCTTGAACATTCGCGTGCGCAGGCGGTGCTCGTTTCGGGCGCGCTATTGCCGGCGTTGACGGCGGCGATGACCAAGTCGGACCATGAAGTGCAGGGTGTATTCGTATCGCGCCCGGTCGCGCCCCTGCATTCGCCTGAGCTTGACTTCGAGGCTTTTGTGCGCAGCCACGGATCGGCGGGCAAGGCAGCCGCAACAGCCGCCGACGACCCCGGTTTCTGGCTCTATTCGTCGGGCTCGACCGGCCGCCCCAAGGGGACCGTGCATTCCCACGCCAACGCCTACTGGACGGCCGAGTTGTACGGCAAGGCGGTGCTGCAGCTGCACGAATCCGATGTCTGCTTCTCAGCCGCCAAACTCTTTTTTGCCTACGGCCTGGGCAACGCCCTGAGCTTCCCGCTGAGCGTGGGGGCGACCACGATCCTGATGCCCGAGCGGCCGACACCGCAGGCTGTTTTCAAACGCTGGCTTGGGCAGACAGCCCCCCAGGCGGGTTTACGGCCGACGGCTTTTTTTGGCGCGCCGACAGGCTTTGCCGGCATGCTCGCCGACCCCGCTTTGCCCGGCCGCGACGAGGTCGCGCTGCGGCTCGTTTCCTCGGCCGGCGAAGCCCTGCCGGCCGACCTCGGCGAACGCTTCCTGGGCCACTTCGGCGTCGATATCGTTGACGGCATCGGCTCGACCGAGATGCTGCACATCTTCTTGTCGAACCGGCCGGAGCGTGTGCGTTACGGCAGTACCGGCTGGCCGGTTCCCGGCTACGAAGTTGAACTGCGCGGCGAGGGCGGTAGTGCCGTGCCCGACGGCGAAGCCGGCGACTTGTTTATCCACGGCCCGAGCGCTGCGATGATGTACTGGGGCAACCGCGACAAGACACGCGACACCTTCCAGGGCGGCTGGACAAAAAGCGGCGACAAGTACCTGCGCAACGACGACGGCAGCTACACCTACTGCGGCCGCAGCGACGACATGCTCAAGGTCAGCGGCGTCTACGTCAGCCCCTTCGAAGTCGAGGCCACGCTGGTGCAACACCCGGCGGTGCTCGAAGCCGCGGTGATCGGTTTTGCCGACGCCGACGGCCTGACCAAGAGCAAGGCCTTTGTCGTCTTGAAAGCCGGCGCCGGCGCTGATGAGGCCGAACTCAAAAACTTTGTCAAGGACCGCCTGGCGCCGTACAAGTACCCGCGTCACATCGAGTTTGTCGCCGACTTGCCCAAGACCGCCACCGGCAAGATCCAGCGCTTCAAATTGCGCGAGCTGCAAGCCGGTCGAGGCTAACGCTTCAGAAGTAGGCCAGACCCATGACCGTCGAATTTGTCGAGATCGTTTGGCGCGACCGCGCGGTGCGCATCGAGCACGAATGGATCGCACCCGAGCGGCGTGATGCGTCGCTGATGATCTTCTTGCACGAAGGCCTGGGGTCGCTGGCGATGTGGAAGGATTTTCCGCAGGCGCTGTGCGCGGCGCTGGCCTGCCGCGGGCTGGTCTACTCGCGCCCGGGTTATGGCCGTTCGACGCCGAGCGAGCCGCGGGCGGCTTGGGGCCTGGACTTCATGCACCAACAGGCGCACGAGGTGTTGCCGGCGCTGTTGCAAGCGTTGGCTGTCGACAGCGCACAAGACCGGCCCTGGCTCTTCGGCCACAGCGACGGTGGGTCGATCGCGCTGCTGCATGCATCGCGTTTTGCGCAGCATGTCGCCGGCGCGGTGGTGATGGCGCCGCATATCCATGTCGAGGCGCTGTCGGTGGCTGGCATCGCTGCGGCGCGCCAGGCTTACCTCGAAACCGATCTGCGCCAGCGCCTGGCGCGTTACCACGACGACCCCGACGCCGTGTTCTGGGGTTGGAATCAGATCTGGCTGCACCCGCCGTTCGAGCAGTGGTCGATCGAGCACGAGATCGCCGCGATCACCTGCCCCTTGCTCGCGGTGCAGGGCGTCGCCGACGAATACGGCACGCTCGAGCAGATCCGCGGCATCAGGCGCCAGGTGCCGCACACCGAATTGCTCGAGCTCGCCGACTGCGGCCACTCACCGCAGCGCGACCAGCCGGAGGCGCTGCTCGCCGCCGTCACGGCCTTCTACCGATCGCACACTGCATAGGTGCCGGCGCTGGCGCTGGCGTTCAACCCGGCAGCTGTGGTGTGATCGGCCATGGACTCGTCAACCACCCCCACCGGCACCCCCACGCACCCACCCGCCCGCAGCGCTTTCACGCCGGCGCTCAACCGCTCGCCGCTGCGTGACGCCATCGGCGCGCTGGCCCGGCGTAGCGAGCCTTCGCTGCTGCCCGGCTTGATCGACCAGGCCCGGCTGCAAGCGGCACAGGCCGACGCGAGCCAAGCATTGGCACTGCGCATCGCCCGCGGCGTGCGCGAAAAAAGCCGCAGCGGCGGCCGCGCCGGGCTGGTGCAGGGCCTGCTGCAGGAATTTGCGCTCAGCTCGCAAGAAGGCGTGGCGCTGATGTGCCTGGCCGAGGCGCTGCTGCGCATCCCCGATGTGGCGACGCGCGACGCGCTGATCCGCGACAAGATCGGCGACGGCGACTGGCAACGTCACCTCGGGCAAAGCCCGTCGTTGTTTGTCAACGCCGCGGCCTGGGGCCTGCTGCTCACCGGCACGCTGGTTGCCACGCACAGCGACAGCGGGCTCGGCGCCACGCTCAGGCGCGTGCTGGCGCGTGGTGGCGAGCCGCTGATCCGCAAGGGCGTGGACATGGCCATGCGCATGATGGGCGAGCAGTTTGTGACCGGCGAAACCATCAACCAAGCGCTGGAAAACGCGCGTGCCCGCGAGGCGCAAGGCTTTCGCTATTCCTACGACATGCTTGGCGAAGCGGCGCTGACCGCGGCCGATGCCGACCGCTATCTGCTGGCCTACGAGCAGGCCATCGTAGCCATTGGCCAGGCGTCGGCCGGCCGTGGCATCGTCGACGGGCCGGGCATCTCGATCAAGCTGTCTGCGCTGCACCCGCGTTATGCCCGCGCCCAGGCGGCGCGGGTGACGGCCGAACTGGCGCCGCGCCTGACCCGGCTGGCGCTGCTGGCGCGGCAGTTCGACATCGGCCTGAATATCGATGCCGAAGAGTCAGAGCGGCTCGAGCTGTCGCTGGACCTGCTCGAAGAGCTGTGTTTCGAGCCGCGACTTGCTGGTTGGCAGGGCATCGGCTTTGTCATCCAGGCCTATCAAAAACGCTGCCCGGCGGTGGTCGATTTCATCGTCGATCTGGGTCGCCGCAGCGGCCACCGCATCATGGTCAGGCTGGTCAAGGGCGCTTACTGGGACAGCGAAATCAAGCGCGCCCAACTCGACGGCCAAGAGGGTTATCCGGTCTACACCCGCAAGGCCTATACCGACGTCGCCTACATCGCCTGCGCGCGCAAGCTGCTCGCCGCGCCGGATGCGGTGTTCCCGCAATTTGCGACCCACAACGCACAGACACTGGCCGCCATCCACACGCTGGCCGGCGCCGGCTGGCACAACGGGCAGTACGAGTTCCAGTGCCTGCATGGAATGGGCGAGCCGCTGTACGAACAGGTGGTCGGTGCTGCTGCCGGCGAGGCCCGGCCATGCCGCATCTACGCGCCGGTCGGCACGCATGAAACGCTGCTCGCCTACCTGGTGCGCCGGCTGCTCGAGAACGGCGCCAATTCTTCATTCGTGAACCGCATCGCTGACGAGGACATCCCTCTCGAAGAACTTGTCGAAGACCCGGTGCAAACGGTCGAAGCACTCGGCGCGCGCGAAGGCGCAGTCGGCCTGCCGCATCCGGCGATCGTCTTGCCGCGCGAGCTTTTTGGCGCGCCGGGCAAGGCGCGCAGCAATGCAAGCGGGCTGGACCTTGCCGATGAGCGCACGCTGGCTGCGCTGGACCGCGCCTTCGCCGATGCGGCATCGACAGCCTGGCGTGCGCAGCCGCTGCTGGACCAAGGCCAGCCCCAAGGACCCTGGCAGCCGGTGTGCAACCCGGCCAGTCCCGACGACGTGGTCGGCCAGGTCCAGGAGGCCACCGCCTCCGATGTGCAGGCGGCCTTGAGCGCGGCCACGCTGGCGGCACCGGCCTGGGCCGCCACGGCGCCGGCAGAACGCGCCGCAAGGCTCGAAGCGGCTGCCGACCAGATCGAGGCCGACACGCTGGCTCTGCTGCCGCTGTTGGTGCGCGAAGCCGGCAAGACTGCGGCCAACGCCGTGGCCGAGGTGCGCGAAGCAGTCGACTTTCTGCGTTATTACGCGGCGCAAGTGCGGCGCGATTTTGACAACCGCCAACACCTGCCGCTCGGCCCGGTGGTCTGCATCAGCCCGTGGAATTTTCCGCTCGCCATCTTCATCGGCCAGGTCGCGGCAGCGCTGGCCGCCGGCAACGTCGTGCTGGCCAAACCGGCCGAGCAGACGCCGCTGGTCGCTGCCGCCGCCGTGCGCGCGCTGCACGCCGCCGGCGTGCCGGCCGGTGCGCTGCAACTGCTGCCCGGACGCGGCGAAACGGTGGGTGCCGCACTCGTCGGCGATGCGCGTGTCAACGCGGTGCTCTTTACCGGATCGACCGAAGTCGCACGCCTGCTACAGCGCACGCTGGCCCAACGCCTGACCGCACAAGGCCAACTCGTGCCGCTGATCGCCGAGACCGGTGGCCAGAACGCGCTGGTCGTCGATTCTTCGGCGCTGATTGAACAAGCGGTGGCCGATATCGTGTCATCGGCCTTTGACAGCGCCGGCCAGCGCTGCTCGGCGTTGCGGCTCTTGTGTGTGCAGGACGAGGCCGCCGATCGTTTGATCGAGATGCTCAAAGGCGCCGTGAGCGAGCTGCGTGTCGGCGACCCGCGGGCACTGGCCACCGATCTCGGGCCGGTGATCGACGCCGATGCGCGTGGCCTGATCGAAGCCCATGTGCAGGCGATGCAAGCCAAGCAGCGGCCGGTGTGGCGCCTCGATTTTCGCGGTGACGACCCGCTGCGTGGCCACTTCGTCGCGCCGACATTGATCGAGCTGCGCAGCGTCGCCGAACTCGGGCGCGAGGTTTTTGGCCCGGTGCTGCATATCGTGCGCTACCGCCGCGAACAGTTCGCCTCGCTGCTGGAGCAGATCAACGCCACCGGCTACGGCCTGACCCAGGGTGTCCACACGCGCATCGACGAAACCGTGGCCCAGGTCGTCAACGCGTCGCGCGCCGGCAATCTCTACGTCAACCGCAATATCGTCGGCGCCGTGGTTGGCGTGCAACCGTTTGGCGGCGAAGGTTTGTCGGGCACCGGCCCCAAGGCCGGCGGTCCGCTGTATCTGCTGCGCCTGCTTGGCAGCCGGCCGGTGCAGGCGGCACGCCACGCAGTGGCCCACAACGGCATTGCCGCGACAGTGCCGGTGCGCGGCCTGGGCCTTCGCCCGGGCATGACCGCGGGCACTGGCCTTGACGCGCACGGCGGGTCTGCAGGCGAGGCGTTGGTGGCGCTGCGCGCTTGGGCGCAGACGAAGGGCCTGGGCTTGCTCGCAGCGCACTGCGACCAGGCCGCGGCGGAGTCGCCGGTCGGCCCGTGGGTCGGCTTGCCCGGCCCGACCGGCGAGGCGAATCTCTACGCGGTGCACCCGCGCGAAGCGGTGCTGTGCCTGGTTGACGAAGTTGGCGACGGACAAGTCGACGCAGGTGCCGACGCACGTGCCGACAAACACGCCCACAGCGACGCCGACCGGTTGGTGCAGCTGGCATCGGTGCTGGCCGTCGGCAGCCACGCCGTCTGGCCGGCGACAGCGCGCTCGCTGTTTGAGAGACTGCCCGCTGCCGTGCGTGGGCGTGTGAGCCTGGCCCAGGATTGGACGCAGCGCGCAGTGTCGTTCGACGCCGTCCTGCACCACGGCAGCCCGGCCAGCTGGCTGCGCACCGCGCAGTTCCTGGCAGCGCGCCCAGGCGCGATCGTCGGGCTCACCGGCCTGGCGCCTGGCGAGCAATGCGTGCCGCTGGAGCGCCTGGTCATCGAACGCTCGTTGAGCATCAACACCGCAGCCGCTGGAGGCAACGCCAGCCTGATGACGATCGGCTGAGGCTTCGACTCCAATCTGACGTTGTCCTCGCAGCCGGGCTTGGGGTGGCCGGCTTCGGTTGTGGAATTCTTACGCCCGCCGGACACCCCAACCCCGAATGGGGCGGTGGCGGCCGGGGCGTCGAAAGGTCCCTTCGATGGGGCCGAACTGCTTCGCGTTTGGACCACCAACCATGATGCTCGCAGAGTCGGCGCGGGGGTGGCCCGGCGGAGTGCGTAAGAATTCCACAAACGTAGCCGGGCCACCGCCGTGCCGGCTCTGCGCGCGCTGACTCCCGAACGCGTGAACCGGGCGGCGACGCGTCTGCGTTGCTCTTCTCAGATCGCTGTCAACGGCAACACCCGCGACACCTCCCGCATCAGCACAAACTCTTCGGCTGCGGTCGGGTGCACCGCGATCGTCTGGTCGAAATGGGCTTTGGTCGCGCCAGCGGTCAGCGCCACGGCCAGGCTCTGCACGATCTCTGGAGCATCGGCGCCGAGCATGTGGACTGCCAAGACGCGGTCGGTATCGGCATCGACGAGCAGCTTCATGTAAGTCCGCTCCTGGCCATCGATGAAGGCCTGCTTCATCGGCCGGAATTCGGTTTCGAAGATCTTCAACCGATGCCCCGCGGTGACAGCATCGGCCTCGCTCGGCCCGACACTCGCCAACGGCGGCAGCGTGAAGACGGCGCTCGCCACGCGCGACAGATCAACTCGACGCGGCACCGGGCCAAACAGCGAATCCGCCAACGCCCGCCCTTCGGCGATGGCCACCGGCGTCAGGTTGTGGCGGTCGGTGACGTCGCCGATCGCGTAGACACCCGGCGCGCTGGTTTGCATCTGGTCGTTGACCGGCACCGCACCACGCGGGCCGGTTTGGACGCCGACCGTCTCAAGCCCGAGGCCGGCGGTATTCGGCCGCCGGCCGGTGGCGTTGAGCACCCAGGGAAATTCGCGCATGCGGTCTTCGCCGAGGACGAGCAAGTGCAGACCATCCGCCAGCCGTTGCACACGCTGCGGCGCGCTGTTCGGGTGCAGCACGATGCCGGCGGTCTGCAAAGCAGCCGCCGCGTGGCTGCGCAGGCTTTCGTCAAAACCACGCAGCGGCAGGCGGTCGCGATAGAAGACTTCGACCTTCACACCCAGCCGCGCGAGCATGCTCGCGAACTCCACGGCGACGTAGCCGCCGCCGATCATCGCCGCAGTTTGCGGCAGGGTTTGCAGGTCGAGCAGGTCGTCGGACACGGCGCAGGCTTCGATGCCCGGGATGCTGTCGCGCACGGTCGAGCCGCCGCTGGCGATGAGGATGTTCTTCGCCGTCAGCCGGCGCTCGCCGACGAGCACTGTATTCGGCCCCGCGATGCGCGCCTGGCCTTCGATCAACTCGACGCCCGAGCCGGCAAGCAGCTTGCGATAGATGCCTTCGAGGCGATCGGTCTCGGCGGCCTTGGCCGTCGCCCAGCGGGGCATCTCGAAATTCGCAGCGCCGACATTCCAGCCATAGCCGGCGGCGTCGCGCAGGCCGTCGCCCAACTGCGCCGCGTACATCAGCAGCTTTTTTGGCACGCAGCCGCGGATGACACAAGTGCCGCCGACGCGGCTGCTCTCGATGACCACGACCTTGGCGCCGAGCGCCGCGGCGCGGCGCGATGCGGCGACACCACCGGAGCCGGCACCGATGGTGATGAGGTCAAAGTCAGAGGTCATGAAACGAGTCCTTCAAGGGTGCCGGAGAATGCGGCTTGTGTCGTCAATAGCCGCCCCTGATTACGCCATGAACGAACCGGAGAATGAAAAAGCGCCTGCCAACGCGCTTGCCAAGGCGCAGACCGTAGCGCGCGCTGCCGAACTGCGCGCGCTGCTCCAGCACCATGCGCACCGCTACTACGTGCTCGATGCGCCAGAAGTGCCGGACGCCGAATACGACCGGCTGTTCCAGG
>JANPDN010000231.1:0-32044 GCA_031431555.1 Rubrivivax sp. | reverse complement strand
CCGGCGGCGGTGGTGCCACCGGCCCCGCTGCCGGCCGAACCGGTCGTCGCACGCGCCAACCCAGTCACCGCACAGCGCCCGTCGGCGCCGCTGTTCGACATCCCCGCCGACCCGCGCAGCCAACGCCAGCCGCAGGGCGAGCGACCCGTCTTCACACCCAAGGTCAACGAGTTTGGTTATGCCCAGGGTGACACCTTCACCTACCGCGTCGTCGACGGCTGGAAGGGTCAGGTCGCGGGTTCCTTTGTGCAGGCCATCGACGAGGTGTTGCAAGACGGCATGCTCAACGCCAACGGCAACCAGTTGCAGCTCGACCCGCAGGGCCGCACGGTGAGCCGCACCACGCCCAACGGGCGCCAGGAGTTCCAGCCCTTCGAAGACCATTGGTGGAACAACCCCAAACGCGGCGAGAGCCGCGACGTCAGCTTCCGCGAGTTCTACAACCGCCCCGACCGCAAAGGCGAGATCGAGTGGAAGGGCGACATGAGTGTCGGCCGCCCGCGATCGATCGAGCTGCCGGCGGGCAAGTTCGATGTCGTGCCGATCCACGGCGACGGCTGGTACCACGAAGTCAGCAGCGCCGGCAAAGGCAGCGGGCGCTGGAACCGCACGGTCTGGTATTCACCCAAGCTCGGCCACCCGGTGGCCATCGATATCGAGACCACCAACTGGGCCGGCAAGCTCGACCGCCGCGAGAGGATCGAGCTGGTGCATGCGCAGAAGGCCAAGCCTTGAGATGGTCACCGCGCCGGCCTGTCGCGTTGGTGCGCGGCCGGGATGCGGCCCTCTTGGTGACCGTGGTGGCGACGCTTGCGGCTTGCACGTCAGCGCCGCGGTCCTCAGGTATCGAAACGAGCGCCGCCGCGGCCGAGCGTGACGGTCCGCCGGCGATGATCCCCGCCGACCTCGAGCGCACCCCGGACGCCCTGCCCCGCGTCGAGCCGATCCGTGTCGGCGGGCCGAACAAGCCGTACGCGGCGTTCGGGCAATCGATCGTGCCGATGACCACCGACAACGCGCTGGCCGAACGTGGGGGCGCCTCTTGGTACGGCCGCAAATACCATGGCCGCGCGACGTCCAGCGGCGAGGTCTACGACATGTTCGCGATGACCGCGGCGCACCGCACGATGCCGATCCCGAGTTTTGCGCGTGTGCGCAACCCGGCCAACGGGCGCGAGATCGTCGTCCGCATCAATGACCGCGGGCCTTTTGTCGACGGCCGCGTGATCGACCTGTCGTATGCCGCCGCGCTCAAGCTCGGTGTCCTCGGCGGCGTATCGCTGGTCGAGGTGCAGCGCATCACCCACGCCGAGATCCGGGCACGCCAGCTGCTGCCCTGACGGTTTGCGCGGTCGCTGTCGTGGTCGCTGTCGGCAACCCTCGAGCCCTGCGAAGATAGCGTGATGGCGGCACGCATCTTCATCAGCTACCGCAGCGCCGACGGCGCCGACAAGGCGACCGCGCTGGCACGCGATCTGGGTCAGGTCTTCGGCCATGAGGCGGTCTTTCTCGACAAGGAAGATCTTGCCGGCGGCTCGGCCTGGCGCGCCGAGATCGGCCACACGCTGCAGCAGCGGCCGGTGCTGCTGCTGTTGATGACACCACAGCTTCTGGGCGCTGTCGGTGCCGACGGCCGACGCCGCATCGACGACCCGGCCGACCCGGTGCGGCGCGAGTTCGAAGCCGCGCTCGAAGCCGGCGCGCAGGTCATCCCGGTGCTTTGTGACGGCATGAGCGCGGCGCCAGAATCGCTGCCCGCGCCGTTCAACCAGATCGGCGAACTCACCTGGCGCAAGCTGCGCGCCTACGACTGGGCGCATGACGTGCAGCGGCTGGTCGCCGACCTCGTCGCACAGGGCGTGCCGACGCTGGTATTGCCGGCCGCCGTCGCGGTGCCCGCCGCGCAGGGCGACTCCGCGCCAGTCACGACGCGCCGGGGCGCGCTGCGCATCGGCGGCGCGTTGTTGCTCGGCGCCGCGGCGCTCGTCGGCTGGTGGGTCCTGCGCCCCGCCGCGCCCCCAGTGGTGCCGGTGCTGGCCACGCCAACGCAGCAAACCGCGGCTTCGAGCCCGCTGCCGGCAGCCACTGCCGCACCACCCTTGGCCACGACGGCGGTACCAAGCGCACCAGCCAGCAGCAGCGCAAGCGTTGCAAACAGCGCTCCCGCCGCCACCGCAGTCACCACGGCAAAACCCACCGCCGCCCAGCTAACGTCTGACCTCAGCGGCCGCTGGTCGGCGCGGCTGTGGCAGGGCGAGCGTGTCGCCGTGGTCATCAAACAAACTGGCGACAAGATCATCCTCGCCAGCGAACCGGTGCCGATCAGCGAGCGCGCCGACTGGGCCGAATACCGCCAGTTCTGGCGCGAACGGTTTGGCACCGACTTGAACGCCGTGATGTACCGCGGCCAGGGCCTGATCGTCGCCGACCCCGGCACCGCGCGCAGCATCGACGTCGCGCTGCAAGTCCTGCCCAGCCCCGGTGGCGCCGAGCCGATCGACGGCGGCAACCTCAGCGCGACGCTGTCGGCCGACGGCCTGCGCTTGAGCGGCAAGATCTGGAAAAACGGCGCCCAGGCCGAACAGCCCGCCACCTTGGCACGCGTGCAGGTTCAGAATCCGCCGCGATGAAACCGCATGCCTTCATCGCGATGCCGTTTGGCATCAAGAACGATGCCGACGGTCACCCCGTCGACTTCAACCGCGTCTGCGACGAGTTGCTCAAACCAGCGCTCGAAGACGCCGGCTGCGAGGTCTTTCGTGCCGACGACGAACAGCGTGCCGGTGACATCCGCGCCGACATGTTCCAGGAACTGCTCGTCGCCGACCTGGTGCTCGCCGACCTGACGGTGGACAACCCGAACGTCTGGTACGAACTCGGCGTGCGCCACGCGCTGCGTTCGCGGGGTGTGGTGCTGGCGATGGGCCCGCGCAGCAGCAAGGTCTTCGATGTCGGCTCCGACCGCAAATTCAGATACCGGCTGAAGGACGGCGCGCCGGACCCGGCAACACTCGCCGAAGACCGCGCGGCGCTGACGGCGATGGCACGCACGACACTCGACGCTTCGACCAAACGCAAGCTGAGCCCGGTCTACACCCTGCTGCCCCATTTGAAAGAGCCCGAGTGGCGCAGCCTGCTGATCAAGGACGACAACGAGTTTGGCGACGCCTACGAACGCTGGCGCAGCCGGCTCGAAGTGGCGGTGCGCAAATGCCGCGCCGGCGACATCCTGGTGCTCGCCGACGAAACCCCGACCCGCGCGCTCTGGCTTGAAGCCAAGTGCGAGGCCGGGCGCGCGCTGCAAAGCTTGAAGCAATACCGATTTGCGCTCGAGCAGTTCGACGCCGCGCTGGCTGTCGAGCCCGCGCATCGCGACGCGCTGCAGCGGCGCGTGGTCTGCCTCGGCCGCAGCGGACAGCCCGAAGAGGCCGCCGAGGCCGCGCGCCAGCTGGTGCTGGACCACCCCAGCGACGCGGCGGTCTGGGCGCTCAGCGGGCGGGTCGAAAAAGACCGCTGGATCAGCCGCTGGCGCGGCACCGGTCAGGCGAGCGATCAGGCCGCGGGGCACGATGCAGCCGCCATGTTCGCCGCCGCGAAACTCGAACTCGCCGCGCTGGGCAATGCGCTGTTGCCCTATCGGCAGGCCTTCATCGCCGACCCTTCGAACCACCATCCGGGTATCAACGCACTGACGCTGACGATGCTCAAGCAGCATCTGGGCGGCCACGTCGACGCCGACGACCTGCAACGCCTGGCCGGCGGCGTGCAGTGGGCGGCACTTGCGGCGCAGCAGCGCGACCCGCGTGACTATTGGGCCCACGCCAGTTGGGCCGAGGCCTGCCTGCTGCTGCGTGGCGGCGAAGAAGCGGTGAGCGCAACGCGCGCCGCTGCCGCGCTGGCCGACCGCGACTGGTTTGCGCTGGACTCCACCTTGCAGGGGCTGCAATTGCTGCGTGACCTGCAGTTCCGGCCGGCCGATACCGCTGCCGTTGCCGCCGTCATCGCAGCCGAAATCGAGCGCAGTGCGCCGCCGCGCCAGCCGCGCCAAGTGTTGGTCTTCGCTGGGCATATGGTCGATGCGCCGGATCGCCCGACGCCGCGTTTTCCGCCGTCGATGGTGGCAGCCGCGGCGGCGCAGATCGACGCCGCGCTCGACGGCTTCGGCGCTGCGCCGGGTGATCTGGCGATTACCCAGGGTGCTGCCGGCGCCGACCTGCTATTTGCCGAAGCCTGCGCACGCCGCGGCATCGAGGTGCAACTGATGTTGCCGCTGCGCGAGCCCGAGTTCGTCGTGCGCTCGATCCTGCGGTCGGCCGACAGCGCGATGTGGCGCGACCGTTTTTACAAGCTGCTGGGTACGCTGGCAACCAAGCCGCTGGTGATGCCGGTCGAACTCGGCCCGCTGCCACGCGGCCAGACCAGCCCTTTCGAGCGCTGCAATCTTTGGCTGCTGCACACCGCGCTGTCTTTCGGCCCCGAGAAGTTGCGTTTTTTGTGCCTCTGGGACGGCGCCGGCAGCGACGGCCCGGGTGGCACGCGGCACAGCTACGAAGAAGCGCAGCGCCGCAGCGGGCGCGCCGTGTGGATCGATTCGCGCACCTTGGGGCGCTGATCCGGCCCTCCGTTCGAGGGGGCCGATGCAGCCATGCTGGCCCGGCGCAGCAGGTAGGATCAAGCGTGTCTTGGTGATGCCGAGGGTCGAGCATGAATGGCTACAGTGCGCGCAAACGGGTGCTCGTGACGGGCGGCGCGGGGTTCCTCGGCTCGCACCTCTGCGAGGCGCTGATCGGGCTCGGCCACGATGTGCTGTGTGTCGACAATTTTTATACCGGCACCAGCGACAACATCGAGGCGCTGCGCGCCAGCCCGCGCTTCGAGCTGATGCGCCACGACGTGACATTCCCGCTCTACGTCGAGGTCGACGAGATCTTCAATCTTGCGTGCCCGGCGTCACCGGTGCACTATCAATCCGACCCGGTGCAGACCACCAAGGTCAGCGTGCACGGTGCGATCAACCTGCTCGGGCTGGCCAAACGCATGAAGGCCAAGATCCTGCAGGCCTCGACGAGCGAGGTCTACGGCGACCCCGCGGAACATCCGCAGACCGAGACGTACTGGGGCAATGTCAACCCGATCGGCCCGCGCTCCTGTTACGACGAAGGCAAGCGTTGCGCCGAGACGCTGTTCTTCGACTACTGGCGCCAGCATCGGCTGCGCATCAAGGTCGCGCGCATCTTCAACACCTACGGCCCGCGCATGCACCCGAACGACGGCCGCGTCGTCTCCAACTTCATCGTGCAGGCGCTGCGCAACGAGCCGATCACGATCTACGGCAACGGCTCGCAGACGCGTTCGTTTTGCTTCGTGTCCGACCTGGTCGACGGCCTGCTGCGCCTGATGAATTCAGCCGACGAGATCACCGGCCCGATCAACTTGGGCAACCCGACCGAGATTCCGGTGCGCGAACTGGCGCAACGTGTGATCGCCTTGACCGGATCCAGATCGACCCTGGTCTGCCTGCCGCTGCCGACCGACGACCCGCGTCAGCGCCGCCCCGATATCACGCGAGCGCAGAGCCAACTCGGCTGGACCCCGTCGGTCGACCTGGACACCGGCCTGGCGCGCACGATCGCGTATTTCACGCCGATCATCACGCGCGCGGCCTAGCCCAGGCCAGCGGCCGCTGGCGCCCGGCCTCACGCGCCCGGTGCCGGCACCAGCGTATCGATCAAGTCGTCCATCTCGGCGACAAAACGCTGCCAGGTGAAGCGCCGCACATGGTCGACGCCGGCTGCGCCCATCTCGCGGCAGCGCCCGGGGTCGGCAGTCAGTTCGGCCATCGCCGCGGCAAAGGCGGCGGGTTCGGCGGCCACGCGGTAGCCGGTGACTCCATGCCGGACGACCTCGCGCGGCCCGCCACGGTCCACCGCAATCACCGGCTTGCCGCGAGCCATCGCCTCCATCGGCGTCAGACCGAGGTCTTCGTTGAACGCGGTAAAAAGCACCGCCGTGCAGCGGTCGTAGTTTTCGCGCATCTGGGCGTCGCTGGGGCCGACCTGGAACTCGATCGCGCTGTCGGTGGCGGCAAGCCGCTTGAGATGCTCGAAGTAGGGCCCGGACTTGGGGTCGACCATGCCCGCGACGAGCAGCCGAAATGGGCGCCCCGTGGCCTTGCGGAAGGCCAGGAAAGCCTCGATGCCGAGCTCGATATTCTTGGTCCACATGACACGGCCGGGCAAAAAGAAAAAGTCCTCGAAGACGGTGCTGGCTTGCACCATGTCGCCGTCGATGCCCGGGTAGTACACCGGCAGCGCCCGCTCGCCCGGCCACAGGCCGCCGCTGCGCACCCGATCGCGCACCGTCTCGCTGATGCAGACCACCGCGGCGAAGCGCCGCCAGAGCCAGCGGTCCAGCGGCCGATAGACGGCTTCGATGACCAGCGCGAGCCAGCGGCGCCGGCCCTGGCGCTCGAGGTGGCGCCGCCGGTACTCTGCATCGTAGACCGCGCGCAAGGGCGTGAAGCACAGATTCAGGATCGGGCGGCTGCGGTTGCGCAGCGTGATGAAGCTGCCGACGCCATCGCAGCACAGCACCAGCAACTGCGCACCGTCGTCGGGCAGGCGCGTGCCGGCGATGCGGCGGGCGGCAGTGACAACGGCGCCGTAGTTTCGCTGCACCGACACGGCGTCGAGCTGGCGCACGCCCATCGATCGCAACTCCGGGTAGCTGCCGTCGGCGTCGTAATGGCTTGAATAGAGAATCCACTCGTGACGGCTGCGTCGAGCGAGCTCCAGGATCGTGCGCTCGAGGCCGCTCTTGAGGTAGATCCAGGGGTGGTAGAGCGCGACTCTCATGGCTTGTGCACCGCGGCGCCGGTAGCCACCAGAGGCTCAAAAGTGCGCTCCAGCTTGGCCGCGCATGCCGGCCAGTTGAACTGTTGGGCAATCTGGTGGTTGGCGCGCCCGATCGCCGCGCAGCGCTGCGGGTCGGCCCAGAGTTCGCTCAAGGCGCGGCAGGCGGCATCGAGGTCGTCACCCGGCAGGCGAATGCCTTCGAAGGGCACCGGCGCGGTCGAGATCACGGCGCAGCCCGCCGCCATCGCTTCGACCACGACAAGGCCGAAGGTCTCGATCTTGGTCGGGAACAGAAACACCCGCGCACGCGCCATCTCCTGCGCCAGCTGCGGGTTGTCGCGGTACAGCACGAACTCGACATTGGCCGGCGCCTGCTGGCGCAGTCGGTCAAATTGCGGGCCCCAGCCGACGACACGAAACGGTATCCCTGGCATCAACCGCGCCACCTGCAGCAGGGTGCCGATGCCTTTGCGCACATCGAGCTTGCCGGAGAACAAAACACAGTCCTTGTCGGCGCCGGGTTGGTACAGGTGCAGATCGACACCAGGCTCGGCCACGGCATCGACGGTGCTGCCCAGGCCGAGCTGGGCGGCCAGCTCCAGCGAGCCCTGGCTGAGGAAGATGCGCGACTGCGCCGGCAGACTCAGCATGCGGCGTTCGGCGAAGCGGAACAGGCGCCCCACCCAAGGCCCGCGCATGTCGAGCCAGGCGCGGTCAAAAAGCGCCAGCACACCGATCACCAGCGGCTTGCCAAGTTGGCGCGCCGCGCTCCAGGCCGGCCAGACCGCGTAGTTGGTGAAGGCGTAAATGAGGTCGACATCGGCGGCGGCTTCGAGCACCGCCCGGGTCGCGAACAGCATGCGCTGCCGCGATACCGGAAGGCGCTGCGTCGGCACGCCCTCAAACTCGGTCAGCGCCGGGTCGCCGGCGACAAGCACACGCACGTCGTGGCCGTTGGCGAGCAGTTGCCGCGCGGTCTGCAGCACGATGTATTCACCGCCGCCGCCGAAGTCGGGCGGAAATCGCTCGTGCACGATCAAGATCTTGAGGCGGCGCATGGTCACCCTTCGTCAGAGCAGCAGGGTTCTTGTGCGCAGCGACCCGCGCAGCAGGGCCCACCAAGCCACCGCGCCGCGCGGCACACCCATCACGACGCGGACGATCCGCAGCGCCGGCCGCCCGACATGGGCGCCGCCACGATAACGTGCGGCAAAGTACACCAGCAGCAGCAGCCCGCCGACCAGCGGGCTCCACATCGACACCAGAAGCGCGATCACAAAACCGTTGAAGAGCAGGGTCTCGCGGCTGAAGAAGTAGTGCCAGACCATGTGCCGCCGCAGGCCCGGGTAGCGGCGCACGAGATCGGGCATGCGGCCAAAACGCGCGGGCTCGAACATCCAGTGCGCCAGCGAGACCTCGAAGACCTGATGCTGGACGACCGCGGCGGGGGCAAAGGCCGCCGCGTGCCCGGCGCTCACGAGCTTCCAGCCGAGGTCGGTGTCCTCGCCGAAGTAGGCATCCAAAAACGCCGGCGAGAAGCCGCCGATGTGCAGGAAAACGGCGCGGTCGTAGAAGATGTTGCAGGTCTCGAAAAAGATGCTCGACTGCTCGATCTGGATCGTGCGGTACGGAAACCTCGCCGGGCGCTGCGTCAGTGCCAGGGTGCGGCCCTGCACCAGCGCCGGCCGTCCGGGCGTGGTGCTGGCGACATGCGGCTGCCCACCATCGTCAAAGGCCGCCAGCCCTTGGGCCAGCCACTGCGGGCTGGCAACGCAGTCGTCATCGATGAAGGCCACCACCGCGGCGGCGGCGGCGCGGGCGCCGAAATCGCGTGAGCGTGCCGGGCCTTTGTAGTCCTTGCGGAAATAGCGCGCCCGAAAGGGCTGACGCACGCACCAGTCCCGCACCTGCGCCTCGGTACCGTCGTCGGTGAAATTGTGGACGACGATGACCTCGAACGCGGCCGGCGCCAGGGTCTGGCCGGCCAGCGATTCGAGCAGGCGCATCACCAGCGCCGCGCGAGCATGCGTGGGCACGACCACGCTGACCCGCAGGCCAGCCGCGCCAACTTGGTCGGCAGGCTCGTCGATGATCATCGTGCACCGACGAGCAACGACTCGTAGCGCGGCCCCAGTGTTTCCCAACTGAACCGGCGCGCCTGGTCGACGCAGGCGCTGCGCACCACATCGGTCTTGCCACGCGCGACGACGTCGAGGAGCGCCGCGACGAGCCCGGCCTCGTTTTCGTTCTGCTCGACACGCGGCCCGGGGTCGAAGAGCTGCCCGACCAGCGGGCCGGCGACGATGTCCAGCGCGCCGCCGTGGCGCGCCGCGACCACCGGGGTGCCGCTGGCCAGCGACTCGATGAGGGCCATGCCGAGGGCCTCAAATACCGCCGGCAGCACGGTCACCGACGCCGACCGGTACAGCCCCGGCAGCTCACCGAGCGCGCCGAGGCCGCGGAACTCGATGCCCTCGCGCACCGCCGCCACGCCGGGCAACGCGAGCAGGTTGGCCATCGTGTCCGCACTGGCCTGCCCCGAAAAAACCAGCCTCGCTCGGGAGAGCTGGGCGCGCAGCTGGACAAAGGCGCGACACAGCAGTGCAGCGCCTTTGCGCGGCTGATCAGCGTCGCCGGCAAAGAGCAAGACCGGGGCATCGGCAGCGGCATCGACGGCGGCACCGAGCCGTAGCGCCGGGGCTTCGAACTCGCCCATCACCACCGGCACTGGCAGCACTTCGGCACGCACGCCAAACTCGCTGGCCAGCATCTCCGCGGCAAAGCGGCTGACGGCGACGACGCGGTCGGCGGCATGCAACGCGGTGTGCATGAACCAGGCATCCAGCGGCACCGCACGAAAGTAGCGCCGCGACGGCAGCCCCACCACCAGAAAGATGACGCGGTGGCGCGCGCCCAGGCGCTGGCGGGCGCGCAACGCGGCCCAGGCGTCGAAGTAGTTGAGGCAAAACACGGCATCGGCACCGGCCTCGGCCAGCGGCCGCTGCAGCCGCCAGGCGTAGCTGTGCAGGCTGTTGATCTGGCGCGGGCGGCGGCCGAGCCTCTCACGCAGCAGGTGGTAGGTCACATCGCCGCGTTTTTCGACCATCGCGTCCGGTGCCGACGCAAACACGCTGACCTCGTGGCCACGCTGCGCAAGGTACGCGCTCAGGTCGTTGACCAGGCGCTCCGACCCGCGCCGCACATAGGGCCAGACAAAGGGGTTGGTCACGACCAGTCGCCTGCCCGCGCCGCGCGGATGCAGGCTCGGCTCAGACACGATCGTCGCGGCGGTCCGGCGGCACGACCGTCGCCGTGGCCGCGCCGGGCAGCGGCCGGCGGCGCCGGTTGCCGAGCCTTGTCGGCGGCAACCAGCGTCCGGCGCCGAGGGCAAAGACCGCCGTGTCAGGCACCTCACGCTGGGCCTGGGTCTGGCGACGCAGCGCCAGAGTTTGGCGCCAACGCCGCAGATTCCAGCCCAGCGCGGCGAGTTTCGGCCAGCGTGGCGCACGCCAGAGCAGATCAACGACGCTGTAAGCGAGGTAGGCACCGAGGGCGCCGATCAAGCTTGGCAGCGCGGCGTTGCGCAGCAGCGAGCGCAAGCGGTTCTTGCAGTAGTGGAAGACGATCGTCGGATGGGCGACACCGGTATCGGCGTCGACGTGATGCAGCGCGGCGAGATCGGGGAATACTGCGACCCGGTGTCCGGCCAGGTTCAGCCGCCAGCCGAGGTCGGAGTCTTCATAGCCGTAAAAAAAAGTCTCGTCAAAACCACCGACGGCGCGCACCGCCGGCACCCGCACGAGCATCGCCGAGCAGTTGATCCAGATGCGCGCGGCGGCTCTTCGCTCGGCCGCACGCAGCCCGCCTTCGTCGATATCCCAAGCCAGGCCCATGCGGCCGAGATCGCCGCCGTAGGCATTGACCCGGCTGCGGTCGAAGGCGTAGATCATCAACCCACCCGCGGCGGCCAGCTGCGGGTCACTCTGAAAGTGGCCCAGCGCGCGGTCGACCCATTGCGGCTCGAGTTCGACGTCACTGTCCTGGAACAACACGAAGGGCGTCGTGGCCGCGGCCAGGCCGAGGTTGCGGGCACTCGCCGGGCCCTGCGGCTCCTTGCGCAGATACCGCAGGCGCCCCTGCCACTGCGACATGCGCTCGCGCACGCGGGCCTCGGTGTCGTCGGCCGAACTGTTGTCAACGATCACCACGTGCAGGGCCGGCGCGGTCTGCGCCTGCAGGGCGTCCAGCGCACGGATCAGCTCAGGCGCCCGATTGAAGGTCGGGATCACGACGGTGACCAACGAGCCATCGGGCGCCGCCGCCAGCGCGTTCATCTCCGGAGGACTGGATTGACTGCACTCATCGGGAAGCGATGTTGCCACAGGCCCTGCACGCGCTGGTTAAACTGCGCCGCGCTTCAGCGTGACGTGGGAGGGCCAGACGTGGCAACAGGCACGGTGATGTCGATGGAGATCCTGGCCGCGATGCAGCGTGGCGGTTTTTTCGACGAAGTGATGGCCGCTGGCGCTGCCTTGGACCGGGTCAAGACCTACCTGCGCAGCTTTGCTTTGCCCTTGCCGGCAACCCGCGCCGACCCGCTGCAGTACCCGGCGATGCCGCTGTTTCCGGGGCTGCGGCACCAGCCCTGGCACGACACCTCGGCAGTTGCTGCCGCGGCCCAGCTCGAGGCCGCCAGCGCGCTCATCCACGACGAATACGCAGCGCTCGCTGACGCCGACCTGGTTCACTACGAACCGCCCGCGATGGACCGCCTCTGGGCGGTGTACATGTTGTGGCACATGGGCGTGGAGTTGGACACCGCGCCGGCGCGGTGCCCACGCACCTGCGCGCTGCTGCGCGCGCTGCCGCGGGTCTGCCTGGACTATCCCTGGGGCGACGCCTTGTTCTCGGTGCATGCCGCCGACTCGCACTTGCGCGCGCATTGCAGCTTCGACAACCTGCGCCTGCGCCTGCACCTGGCACTGCAGGTGCCCGAGGGTTGCGCGATCCGCGTCGGCACCCAGACCCGGCAGTGGCAGCCCGGGCGGGTGCTGGCCTTCGAGGATTCTTTCGAGCATGAGGTCTGGAACCGCGGCGCCGAGCGGCGCGCGATCCTGATCGTCGATCTCTGGCACCCCGATCTGTCGGCACTTGAGATCGAAGTCCTCAGCGCCGGCTTTTGTCACTCGCAGGTGCGCCGGCTGTTCCTGCGGCAGCGCGTGGCGATGCTCGCCGGTGAGCATCCGCAGTTGCTGCGCCGGCTCGACGACGGCCTCGCCGCGCGCGACGGCGAGGCGGCGGTGGCGCGCTGGTGGGGCGGCTGATTGCCGGTCAGGGCCGGGCGTCGAAGACGGCGTGCCACATCGAAGGCGGCTGCCCGCGCGGGCCGTAGCGGAAGCGCGCCGCTTCGCTGACCTGGTCAAAGCCGGCGTCGCCGATCATCCGCGTCATGGCCTGCGCACCGAAACGCCACCAGATGTTGTCGCCGCGGCCGCCGTCGTACTGCATCAGCGGCAGGTCGCCATGGCGATCGAGGTCAGGATAGATGCAGTCGGAGATCAGGGCCCGGCCGCGCGTCACCTGGCGCAGATTGCGCAGCGCCCGGGCGGGGTCACGAAGGTGGAGCAGGACATCGCCCAGATGCACCAGGTCGAACTGGCCCAGCAGCTCGGGCGTGAGATCGTAGATATTGCAATGCACATGTTTCACCCGCGAGCCGAGCACCTCGTGCGCGACCGCAAAACCGGCGCCAAAACGGCGGTCGAGATCGGCCTGGCTCATCTGCTCGCGCTGACGGTACGGCAGGTCGAGCTCGCGCGCCGTCGCGATGTCCAGCGCCACCACCTCGGCCGCGCCACGACGCTCGAATTCGAACGACCAAAAGCCATCGAAGCAGGCCACGTCAAGCACCCGCAGGCCATCGAGCCGGGCCGGCAGCCGGTAGTGATCCAGGATCGGGCGGTGGTCGTAAAAACCCGGCGTGGCCACACCGTGACCGAGGTCGATGGTGTGGTACCAGCTCAATTCACCGACCCGGCGCGCCAAGGCCTGGCCGGCTTCGTCCAGCCGCGGGTCGGCGATCGCCGGCAGGGGCAAGGTCGGCAGGAGCTGGCCATGGTCGTGGCTGGCGCGCCGCATCGCACCCACCGGCACCGAGAACTCAACCCCGGCGCGGCTGCGGTTGGCGAAGACGGTCGCGTGGAGTCCGAGGAGGCGCAGTTGTTTGGATGCCATGGCTTGGGCTTTCAGCGGTGGGCGAAAAATTCAACGCTGCTCGCCGCCGGCCGTCACAGCACCAGGCTGCGAAAGCGCAGGCTGCCGTAAAGCAGCGCGACGAGCATCAGGCACAGGCGCAACGCGTTCAAGCATGCGCGCGCACAGAACGACATCAAGGCGACCGGGTTCAGCGTGCGCAGTCGCTGCGCGGCGCGCGCCAGCAACAGCAGCGGCGCGGCGATCAACCAGCCCGGCGCCTGCAGCGCCAGCAGCAGCAGCAACATCAGCCCGGCGGGCACGAGCCAGGCGCGCGGATAGAAAAACAGGCCGGCACCGAGCAGGCGCTGGCGCAGGCCGGGATGGCGGCGCACCAGCTCGGGCAGCAGGAATACCCGCGTCGGGTCGAGCATCCAGCGCAGCAGGTCCTGGTGTTCGATCTCGTGGTAGACCGAGGCTTCGGCAGCGAAGCGGTGCAGGCCGCCGGCTTCGAGCACGCGCCAGGCAAAGTCGGTATCGGCGCACTCGACGGTTCGGTCCAGCGGGTCGCGAAAGCTCAGGCTGGCGTCGAAACCGCCGTGCTGCAGGAACAGCGCGCGGCGCACAAAGAGGTTGGCGGTCGGGTAGCTGGGGTGCTCCTGGAGATTCTCGAAAGTGGTGCGCGAGGTGAACGTGGCGGTCTGTTCGGGTTTGGCGCGCACCGGGCCGGTAGAAAAATCGACCGCTGCGTCCTGCATCAATTGCAGCCCTGCTTGCAGCCACTGCGGGTGGGGTCGGCAGTCGCTGTCGGTGAACGCGATCAGCGGCGCGCTGGCCAGCGAGACGCCCAGGTTGCGGGCCGGCGCCGGGCCCTTGTTGTTGGGCGTGCGCGCCAGTCGCAGATTCAGGCCGAAGCGCACTCTCGCCGCGTCGGCCACGGGAGCGAGGTCCTCGGTCGAGCAGTTGTCGACCACGACCACCTCGAACAGCTCGCGGTCAAGCGACTGCTCGCCCAGGCCGCGCAGGCAATCGGCAAGCTCGATTGAACGGTTGAATACCGGGATGACAACCGCGACCAGCACGCTGGCGGGCGCAGGCGAATCGAGGTCAACGCGATCAGGGGGCATGGGTGCGGGAAGGGGCGCGAGCAGCCGTCGGCATAAGGCCGTCGCTTCGGTGCGAAGTTACCGCGACAGAGTCTAGCCGCAGGTCGCTTGCCGCTAGACTGTGCGCTGCCAACCCGTCTGTCATGGCCCCATGCGCATCGCGAGACCAGGACCACAAGGCCGCCACCGAACCGCATCCCGCCGACTCATGATCGCCGCGCTGGCGTTTCTGTGTGTCGCCTGCGGCACGCTGTCGAGCCCCGAGGGCGGCGCCCGCCTCGAAGTGACGACCGAGGTGCTCAACGC
This sequence comes from Rubrivivax sp., assembly GCA_031431555.1. GTDB lineage: Bacteria > Pseudomonadota > Gammaproteobacteria > Burkholderiales > Burkholderiaceae_C > Rubrivivax. The sequence goes on along the minus strand of JANPDN010000231.1, from coordinate 17,586 downwards.
GCTCAAACGCTACGAGCACGCCTACCTGTTGCAGCCAGGTGACCAGTTGGAGGTCCATGTCTACCGGCACCCGGAGTTCTCACGCAAGTCGGTGGTGCGTGCCGACGGCATGATTTCGCTGCCGCTGCTCAACGAGGTCAAGGCCGCGGGTCAGACACCGCGCGAACTCGCCGCACGCCTGAACGAACTCTTCTCGGCGCGGCTGAAAAACGTCGACGTCTCGATCATCGTGGAGAACCCGCCCGAGCCGACGGTCTATCTGGTCGGCCAGCTCGGCGCGCCGCGGGCGATGCCATTGCGGCTGGCCAAGACGGTGGCGCAGGCCCTGGCGCAGTCGGGCGACGCGACGCGGTCTGCGGCCGCGTCCTCGGTGTCGGTGATCCGGCTCAACGATGACGGTTTTCTCGAAGCCCTGAAGGTCCAGGTCAGCGGCGAGCGGCCGACGCAGGCCGAGGTCTACCTGGCCCTGAGCGCGGTGGCGCTGAAGGCGAACGACGTCATCGTCGTGCCTGAAAGCTATCGCAGCCAGATCGTGCGTGCGCTGACCGACCTGAATACCTTGATGGCGCCGCTGTTCAACGTGATCGTCCTGCGCGACCTGACCCGCTGATGTCGACGAGCCCGACGCCGGAGGCGATCGCCCATCTGCCCCAGGCCGACACTTTCGAGTGGCGCGGCGCCTACCAGGCGATCCGCCGCGCGGCGGTCGGGCACCGCTGGGTGATCCTGCTGACCATGCTGCTCACGGTCAGCCTGGTGGCGGTCTATATCTGGATCTGGCCGCCGACCTTCCAGGCCGAAGTCATGATCGCCGCCGACTCCGACAAGGACGTCTCGCGCACTTCGTTCTACCAGGGCTGGAATATCTTTCGCCGCGAAGCGCTGACCGACGAGGGCACCTTGATGATCAGCCCGCCGGTGCTCAAGGTGGTGGTCGAACGGCTGAACCTGCGCTACGAAGACATGTACCACCCGTTCTCCAGCTATGTCACGCATCTGTGGGGACAGTCCTGGGTCGGCCAAAACTACCGCAGCGTCAAGGCCTGGATCCTGGGCACGCCACCGAAAAAGTACGATCTTTCGCCAGAGGAGCTGGAACGCTACAAGGTGATGAGCGACTTCAGCGCCGGTGTTGCGGTGCGCCAGGTCGGCGAGGCCAATATCGGCCTGCTCATCGTCAAGGCCTCCAACGAGCGCTGCGCCGAAATCGCCAACGAGATCGTCAAGGTCTACTTCGAGCAGCGCCGCGAGCGCTACGTCAAGGAAGCCGAGCAGTCCTACACGAGCCTGCTGACCGAGGCCGACAAGACCCAGGCCGAACTGGCCCAGCTCGACCGCGAGATCAAGGCCTTTCGTACCGACACCGATACCGTTTTCCTGTTCGAAAAGGACCGCGTCCAGATCGGCCAATGGCTGACGCTGCGCAGTGCCGTCACCGAGCTGCAGTCGCAGATCGCAGACCAGGAGTCGACGCTGGCGGTGCTCGACACCCAGCTGCGCGGCGAAGCGCCGCGCTTGCTCAGCGACCGCGTTTTCAAGGACGACGCCACCAAGGAGCGACTGGTCAAACTCGAGCTCGGCCTGGCCGCGCTGCGCCAGCAGTTTCAGCCCGATGCGCCCGAGGTCCGTGACCTCGAGCAGCAGATCAGTGCGGCGATGGCCGACCTGGCCGACAACCGGCAGCCGGTGGTCGTGCGCAACTCGCAGCGGGCGGGTGATGCCTACGAGATCCTGCGCAACAAACGCCTGGCCACTGAGTCCTTGCTCGCCGGTACGCGCGCGGCGCTGAAGGTCAAGCAGGACGAACTCGAGCGGGTACGCGCGATCCTCGACCGGATCCCTGCGAAGATGCAGCTGAATCAGGAGTTCGAGCGCCGCCAGCGCACCTTGGAGACCAAGGCGGCCGTGCTGGGCGACAAGCTGACCTTGGCCTCTGTTTCGATGGCCACGGCGCGTTCTGCACCACCTGCGATGCGCGTCGTCGAGGGTGCATCCGTGCCGGAAAAGCCGATCTGGCCGAATACCAAGCTGCTCATCGCCTCGGCGGCCGCCGGCGGGTTGGTGCTGGGCTTGTTCGGGGCCTTGCTGCTGGACCTTGTTTTCCTGCGCGCCAACCGTTGGCGGCTCGGCCGCACCGAGTCGCCGCACCGGCTTTTTGCCATCGTCGACCGCGACGATCGTTTTGTCGCCCGTTTGTATTCGGGGCCCTCGCGTGAGACGTGATTTCGACGGCCTGCGCAGCTGGTACGACGGGCTGCGCGACGCCGTGCTGAAGGGGCGCGAACCGGCTTCGCGCACCTACCGCTACCTGGCGCGGCTGCTCGAACGCGATTTTGATACCAGCGCCGGCGGCACCTGTCTGGCCTTCTTTTCGCTCGATGACGACCGTATCGCTGCCGACACCATCCTGCTCCTCGGTTATTGCCTGCGCAGCGAACTCGACAGCCGTGTGCTGCTGCTTGATGCGCGGGTGCGTGACATCGAGCTCGGCCTCAGCGGGCGCCTGCGGCTGGCCTCGGCGCCGGGCTACCGCGACGCCCTGCGCAACAACGCAGGCGACGGTCGCGAATTCATCCAGCGCACCGCACAGGAAGGCGTCGACGTGATGCCCGCCGGCGGTGGCGGCGCGGTGGTCGATCGGGATCGCCTGCAAACGCTGCTGAAGGGCCTGAAGTCCGACTACCAGCATGTCCTGATGCAGACCGGGTCGGTCGCCGCCGACACCCGCAATCTCGGCGCCGCGACGCAGGCCGACGCTGTCTTCATGGTCGCGCAGGAGCACCAGACCCTGATGCGCTCGGTCAGCGACTGCCAGGCGCTGATGCACAACAACGGCATTGCCGATGTCCGCGTCATCCTGGCAGGAGAAACCGGCTAGACCGCAGATGCCCAACGCCGACCGGCGCCCTGCGGCCGCACCAATGTCGGCGCTGATGCCTGGCTTGGTGATCACGGCCATGGGCCTGTGGGGCGCGCTGCTGGTGATCGTGGCCTTCAGCGCCGACCGGCTCTACGCGCTGGCCCTGATCGCGGCCACGCTGCTCCCAGTGGCGCTGTCGGCGGTGCGAAACACGCGCCTGTTCCTGCTCGTGGGCATGGTGTTCACGGCGATCCTGGGCCTGTCGATCAATTTCGACCGCCGCGTGCATGTGGGTGGTGCGCCGTCTTTCAGCATCGATGCAGTGGACTTCTTCATCGTCCCGCTGCTCGTCTTTCTGGCCCGCGACCTGCTCTTTGGCTACCGGCGCGGCGTGCGCCTGCCGGCGGTATCGATGTGGTGGCTGGCGCTGGCGGCGCTCGGTCTTGTTTCGATGCTGAGCGGGCCGTTTCGCATGCTGCCGCTGTTCGAGATGGTGCGCATGCTCAAGTGCTGGCTGCTCTTTGTGGTCATCGTCAACGAGTGTGTGCGCGAGCGTCATTTTCAGTACGTGCTGGCCGCGCTTGGCGCCGGCCTGGCCATGAATATCGCCATCGCTCTGCTGCAGTACATGCTCAAACGCGGCCTCGGGCTGGAGGCCTTGGGCGAGCCGGCCAACGATACCGTGACCGGTGCCAACCATGGCGTGTACCTGAGCACGTCGGGGGTCTACCGCGTGTCCGGGCTGGTCGGCCACCCAAACCTGTTCGGCGCCTACCTGGCGATGCTCATCCCGCTGATGCTGGCCTCGCTGTTCACCGACCATCGGCGCCGCCTCAGAGCCAGCTTCGCGATCCTGTCGGTGGTCGCCACCGGTGTCCTGCTGTTGACCCTGTCGCGCACCGCCTGGGCCGCGTTTGCGGCGGCGATGGCGGTGCTCTCGGCGGCCTTGCTCGTGCATCCGGCGCTGCGTGGTCGCTACCCGCGGCTGAAGGTCACGATGCTGGCCGTGCTTGCCGTCGGCGCGGTGATCGCTGCACCCCTGGTCATCCTGCGCTTGAGCGGCAGCGACCCCGGCGCTCTGGACTTCCGCCGCCAGTGGGTCGACGTCGCGTTGAGCATGGTGCAGGCCAAGCCGGTCTTCGGCTTCGGTCTGAATGGATTTTCTTTCCACATCGTCGGCTACACGCCCTACAGCACCGCACGCCTGACCGAGATCTTCGGCCCGATCTGGCCAGTGGTCCACAACGTCTATCTGCTGGTCTGGGCCGAGCAGGGCACGCTCGGGCTTCTTGCGCTGGTAGCGTTCAAGCTCCATCTGCTGTGGCTGGCGGCGAAAAACCTGATGTACCGCGTCAATCAACGCATCTTTATGGTCAGCGTCGGGGCGCTGTGCGCGCTGGTGGCGATGATCGTCGACGGCTTCGGCAGCTTTTATCTGAAGGTGCCCGCGCCGTCGCGAATCTTCTGGGTCATCGCCGGCCTGATCGTTGCCGCCGCCTACTGGAACCGGGCCAACGCCGGCTTGCGCGCTTCTGGGCACAACCAGGCTGCCGCGCCGACGTGAATTTCAAAGCCCCGCGCCTGCCGCAGCCCGGCCCCTGGGCCAATGTCGCCGGCCGATTGTCGGGCGCCGGTTTGGCGTTTGTGCTGCAGATCGCGCTCGCAAGAACCATGACGCAGTCGGGCTTCGCCGAGGTCGCGGTGATTCTGGCCTGGGTCGGGATGGCCACCGCATTGAGCACGCTGAGCATGCCGCTGGTGGTCGTGCGCTACACCGCCGAGTACCTTGAGCTCGGCCGCCTGGGGCAGGCCCGCGGCGTCCTGCGCTTTGCCCTCTGGAGCACCCTGACAGCGGCCTTGCTGCTGGCCGCGCTGGGCCTGGCCGGCATCGCGGCGGGCTGGGTGGCGCCGAGCCGCGCCGACCGCTACACCTTGGCCGCCGGCGCTTTGCTGCTGCTGCCGATGGCCGCCTCGGCGCTCGCGGCCGGCTGGCTGCAGGGCCTGAAGCAAGTGTTGAGCGCCGAACTGCTGGCCAATACCGGACGCCTGCTGTTGGTGCTCGCAGGCCTGCTGATCTTCGACTGGAGTCGCGACGAGGCGTTGCCAGCGATCGTCGTGCTGGCACTGCAATCTGGCGCGGCGACGCTGTCGGTGCTGGCCTGTGTGCTCTGGGCCCGCCGCCATCGGCCGCCGGGGTGGGCCCGTGCTGCGGCGGTGTACGAATTGCCGGTCTGGCGCCGCGCCGCGGGCGGGTTCCTGCTGGTCATGCTGGCGGCAGCACTCCAGGAGCGCATCGACCTGATGGCCATAGGCTGGTTCGGCGCCGCCAGCGATATCGCTGTCTACGCGGTCGCGTCGCGCTTCACGCAGACCGTGCTGCTCGCGGCGCAGGCCGTGGCCGCCACCCTGGCACCGCAGTTTTCGGCCCGCATGGCCGACATCCAGGCCGGGCGACCGGCGCAGGCCCAGGCGCTGGTGCGCCAGGCGGCGCGCAACATGGTGCTCGTTGCCGTCGGGGCTTTGATCATCTTCGCGGCCGCCGGGCCCTGGTTGCTGGCACCTTTCGGGGCAGACTATCAACCGGCGCGCTGGCCGATGCTCATCGCCGTCGCCGGGCTGGCGCTGGCGTCGTTGTTCGGCCCTTCGGTATTCGTGGCCACCTTGCTCGGGCAGGCCCGCATCGGCGTGACCAGCTTGCTGCTGTCGAGTCTGGTCAACCTGGGGCTGAGTCTGGTGCTGGTGCCCAGGTTCGGTGCGGTCGGGGCGGCGCTGGCCACCGCCGCGTCCTACGTCTTCGCAGCGGCGCTGGCGTGGGCCTGGACACGCAAGGTCACGGGGATCGACTGCAGCGCGGCGGCGCGTGCCCGCTGAGGCGCGCTCGGGCAACGATGGGCGACTTCGGCAAGCCCCTGGATCGAGGGGTTTTTGTGGATGTGGTGTTGCGGCGCCGCATTGCCGCCCCGATACTGCGCTGCTGGGCAGCGCGCTCAGCGGCGGTTGACAACCAAACTCTCGAGGGAATAGGAATATGAAGGTCTACCTCGGCGATCTGCGCTACAACTACTCGGGGGTGCTGGCCAACGACTGCATGCCCCTGGGCGTGGCCTATATGAAGGCGGTGATGGACCGCGAGAACCCGGGCGGCAGCATCGACAGCCGCCTTTTTGTCTACCCCGAAAAACTCGCCGACGCCATCCGCCGCGAGCCGCCAGACGTCTTGATGCTGTCCAACTACGTCTGGAACGAAGCGCTCAGTCACTACTTTTTTCGCCTCGCCAAGCAGGTCAATCCGAAGGTCCTGACCGTGATGGGCGGGCCGAACATTTCGCTCGAATCTGAACGCCAGTGCAGCTATGTCGAGCGCCATCCTGAACTCGACATCTACGTGCTTGGCGAGGGCGATTTCCTGGCCAACGAAATCGTCATGACCTATGGCGACGTGGGCCTGTCCGCCGCCAAGCTGGGTGATGGCGGGCTGCCCTCCTGTGTGGTGCGCCGCTCCGACGGCAGCACCGCGATCGACGACGTGCGGCCGCGGCACTACGTGGTCACGGAGATCCCGAGCCCGTTCCTGAGCGGCACCCAGGACGAATTCTTCGACGGCAAGCTCGCGCCCATGATCGAGACCAATCGGGGCTGCCCTTTCACCTGCACCTTCTGCGTGCAGGGCACGCGCTACTACTCGAAGGTGCACAACTTTCCGGTCGAGCGCATCAAGGACGAAATCCGCTACATCGCCAAGCGTATCAAGCAGTTCTCGCCGAATATGGGCACGCTGCGCATCGCCGACTCCAACTACGGCATGTATGAACGTGACATCGAAATCAGCGAATGCATCGGCGAGATGCAAAAGCAGTACCGCTGGCCGACTTTCATCGACGCGACCACCGGCAAGAACAAGGCCGACCGCATCATCAAGAGTGTCGAAAAGGTCGGTGGCGCGCTGGTCCTGTACCAGGCCGTGCAGTCGCTTGACGAGGACGTGCTACGCAAGGTCAAGCGCTCCTCGATCAAGCTCGACGCCTACAAGACGCTAGAAGTGCATATGCGCGGGCGCGGCCTGCGTTCGACCTCGGATCTGATCCTGGGCCTGCCCGGCGAATCGCTGAAGAGCCACCTGAAGGGCCTGCACACGCTGCTGGACAGCAACATCCATCAGATGCACAACTTCCAGGCGATGATGCTCAAGGGCGCCGAGATGGAATCGCTGGAGTCGCGCGAGATGTTCAAGTTCGACACGCGTTTTCGTGTCCTGCCCAAGAACTACGGCGTCTATGGCGACGAGAAGGTTTTTGACGTCGAAGAGATCATCGTCGCCACCGACACCCTGCCCTTCGACGACTACATCCTGTGCCGCAAATGGCATCTTGTCAGCAGCGTATTCTGGAACGATGGCTGGTTCGAGGATGTGGTGCGCTACACCAGAGGCTGCGGTATCGCCAACTCCGACTGGTGGTCGCGGATGCTGCCGGCGATTGAAAATGGCTCACCCGCGGTGCGCGAATTCCTGGCGGAGTTTGTCGCTGAAACGAAGGGCGAGCTCTTCCCGACGCGAGAAGCCTGCGTCGAGTTTTATTCACGCGACGAAAACTTCGAAAAACTGCATCGCGGCGAGATCGGCGACAACCTGATGTACCGCTACCGCGCGATCGCATCGTTTTTTCTCTGGGACGAAATCTGCAGCTGCGCCATGGCAGCGACGCGCGAGCTGCTGGAAAGCAAGGGCGTGGCCGCAGCGACACCCGACTTCGACCTGTTCTGGCGCGACTTCACCGCGTTTGTCCGCCACAAACACGCCAGCGGGAGCGAGCGTTCGGCCTTGCTGGCCGGCGTCGACGCGACCCTGCACTACGACATCGCTGGATGGCTGGCCGAAGCCGAACTCGGCGACATCGCCGACTGGCGTCTAGCCCAGCCCGAAGCCTTCCGCTTCGAGCTGTCGGACGAAGGCCGACGCGAGCTGGATGCCGCGCTCAATGTGTGGACGCTGCACATCAAGGGCCTGACCAAGATGGTCACGCGCATCAATGTGGACTGGCAGGTGCGCAGCTGCGCGCGGCTCGCCGAGCCCGCGGACGCCACCGCCTGAGCAGTGCCGGCCCCGCCAGCCGGCCCTGCTGCGCTCAGTACGCGTTGCTATCGCCGACGACGCTGAAGGCCGTCATCCACAGGATTCGCAGGTCCAGCCAGATCGACCAGGCGTCGATATATTCCAGGTCGTAGCGGATCCGGCTGCGCATCTTGTCTGGCGTCTCGGTTTCGCCCCGCAGTCCGTTGACCTGGGCCCACCCGGTGATACCGGGCCTGACCTTGTGTCGCAGCATGTAGCCGGGAATCACGCGCCGCTGCGTTTCGTTCAAGGCCACCGGATGGGGCCGCGGCCCCACCATAGACATGCTGCCCTGCAGGACATTGAAGAGCTGCGGCAACTCGTCCAGCGAAGTTCGACGCAGCCATGCGCCGAGCGGGGTGACACGCGCGTCGGCTCTCTGCGCTTGCTGCAAGCTATGGCGCCCGTCCTCGATCACGGTCATCGAGCGGAACTTCCACATCATGAACTCGCGCCCATCCAGACCGTAACGCGGCTGGCGGAAAATTGCCGGGCCCGGCGAGTCGCGCCGGATGGCGAGCGCAATCACCAGCATCGGCAGCCCTGCCAGCGCCAGCGCCACCGTCGCCGCCAGGATGTCCAGGCCCCGTTTTTGCATCGCATCGATGCCGTGATGCGGGCTGTCGATCAAGCTGAGCACGGGCATCCCACCAACGACGTCCCATTGCGCGCGCAGCAGCCCAAACGCAGAGAAGTCGGGCACGTAGTAGACCGTGACGGTGGAGTCCCTGAGTTCGTCGATCAAGGCCTGGATGCGCATCTCGGCGCGCAACGGCAGCGCGATGTAGACAATGTCGATCTCGCCGGATCGCACCCGCTGGACCAACTCGGCGATGCTGCCATCGATGCCGAGCGTGGCATCGGTGCGTTCAGCCGCCGGCATCCGGTCGTCGAAACAACCGACGAGCACCACGCCCATCCAGGCATTGCGACGGACCAGCGCGGCGATGCCGCGGCCGGCATCGGTGGCCCCGATGATCGCCGCCGCGCGGAAGTTGCGGCCACGCCTGCGCAGCGCCCGCAGGGCCAGGCGCGTCGCGACGCGCAGCCCGACCATCGCGGCCAGCGAGATCACTGCCCAGACTGCAAACATCGCGCGCGAAAGAGGCCGCCAAGTGTCAAAGAGATAGCCGAAAGCAAACACGGTGAGCATGGCAACGAGCCAACTCACGGCGATGAGCCGGATCTCATGAACCAGCCCCACCATGCGCCACGACTTGTAGAGCGGCCGCTGGCTGGCGGCGATGGTGAACGCACCCAGCGCGCACAACGCCACCAACAGCATGCCATCGTGCCAGGTCGCGCCGGTGGTGTGGGCCGCCAGCCGCAGGCCGCCGAAGATGAGCAGCGCGTCGACGATACGCATCGACTCGACAAGCGCCGCGCCATGGGTCTGGACCCAGCCGCGGCTCGCGCCTTGACGGTACTTCAGGTCCGACGGGCGCACGGGCATCGCTGCATTGTAGGGACGCACCAGCGGCCCGCGGCGCGCCGCGAACCACCCATTCGCGGTGTGCGCGGCAGCGGCGCTGGTGCGCTGCTGGCGCGGCGTGGCGTCGGACAGGCAGTAGTCTGCTTGCCAGCATCCAGGCGCCCTACGCCCTGGCTGCGGGATGGTCAGACAGCGCAAAGCCACGCATAGTGCCCTGGGCATGAAACTCGCTCGGGTATTCGCCGCCCGGCATCCAACACCCGAGGAGACCCGATATGCAGGTTGTGATCTTGGCTGGTGGACGCGGAACCCGCGCCTACCCGTTCACCGAATACCTCCCCAAACCGATGATGCCGGTGGGCGGCAAACCGATCCTGTTGCAGATCATGAATCTGTTTGCGGCCCAGGGCCACAACGAGTTCATCCTGTCGATCGGACACCGCAAGGAGGTCATCCTCGACTACTTCGCGGGCCGCAGCTCCGACCTCGATATCACCATCGTCGACACCGGCGAGGACACCGATACCGCCGGGCGCATCCGGCATTGCCGTCATCTGCTGCGTGACCAGTTCATGGCCACCTACGGTGATGGCCTGAGCGATGTGCCGATCAACCGCTTGATCGACTTTCACAACGGCCACGGTGGCCTTGTGACCCTGACCAGCGTACCGCTGGTGTCGCAATACGGCACCGTCGACTTCGACGACACCCAACGTGTCACCGGGTTCCGCGAGAAGCCCAAACTGCGCCAGCACTGGATCAATGCCGGCTTCTTTGTCATGAACAAGGCCGTGTTTGACTGCTGGGACGGCAACAATCTGGAGCGCGAGGTGTTCCCAAGGCTGGTGGCCGATGGCATGCTGTACACCTATCGTCACGATGGTTTTTTCAAGTCGATGGACACTTACAAGGACCAGCAGGAGCTTGAAGAAATGCTCAGCAACAGCCAGCTCGTCCCGGGCTTGGGCGCGCAACCACAAACGAGCCGAAACTTCAGATACTTTGCGCACCTGGAGCTGGAGGCTGCTGACAAAGCCGTCGCTGGCGAATAGAAGACAAGAACACAGGAGTCGCGTGCATGGGCCAGCCGAATTTCTGGGGCCACCGAAACGTATTCGTCACCGGTGCGACGGGCTTCCTCGGCCGCTGGGTGGTGGCCGAGTTGAACCGCGGCGGCGCCAACGTCGTCGGCTTGGTGCGCGATGGCTCGCGTGCCGAAAGCGATTCGGGCATCGCCGGATCGGCATGCTCGAATATCGTTTACGGCTGCCTGGAGGACCAGGCCCTGCTGCTGCGCGCCATCAACGAATACGAGATCGACACCGTCTTCCACCTCGGCGCGCAGCCGATCGTCGGCGTCGCCAACCGCAACCCGACATCAACCTTCGAGGCCAATATCCGTGGTTCGTGGAACCTGCTCGAGGCCTGCCGCCTGGTGGCCACGGTGCGCAGGATCGTCGTCGCGTCGAGCGACAAGGCCTACGGTGCCCAGCCGGTCCTGCCCTACGACGAGTCGATGCCGCTGCAAGGGATGCATCCTTACGATGTCTCGAAGAGCTGCACCGACCTCATCGCGCAGACCTACCACCACACCTACCAGACCCCGGTGTGCATCACCCGTTGTGGCAATTTTTTCGGCGGCGGTGATCTCAACTTCAGCCGCATCGTCCCCGGCACGATCCGCTCGGTCCTGGCCGGCGAGGCGCCGATCATCCGCAGCGACGGCAAGATGATTCGCGACTACGTGTACGTGCGCGACGTGGCTTCGTTTTATCTTCATCTCGCGCAGGCGATGGACGACCGCGCCCTGCACGGCCACGCCTTCAACTACAGCACCGAGAGCCAGTTGAGCGTGCTCGAGATCACGCGCATGATCCTGCGCCTGGCCGGCCGCGAAGATCTCGTGCCGGTGGTGCTCAACGAGACCCGGGGCGAGATTGCGCACCAGTACCTCAGCGCCGCCAAGGCGCGTGCGATGCTGGCTTGGTCGCCCCGCGTCTCGATCGAGCAGGCGTTGGCCGAAACGATCGACTGGTATCGCGCCCATTGGGCGGCCCCGCGCACGACCTGAGGAGATCACCGTGGCAACTTTCTTGCAGCGCCTGCGGCAAGTCCGGCCAGCCCTTGCGCTGGCGGCCGCGGCGGCGCGGCGCTGGCCCGTCGCGGCGTTCGTCGTGATGGGTTTGCTGGCTTTCTCGAACCTCAGCGCGGCCCAGCCCAGCGAGCTCAAGAACCCGGGATTCGACCAGGTCCGCGACGGCCTGCCCGAGGGCTGGTTCTTCGATGCCGCGGTGAAGGCCAAAGGGCAGGCGCAGGTCCTCAGCCGCTACCCGTCTTCGCCCGGCAGCGTGCTCGAGCTGCGTCCGAACGCCAAAAATGGTGGTGATCGGCCGCTGGGCCTGGGCCAGATCCTGGCGGCATCGAGCTACCGCGGCAAGGGCCTGTCGATCGAGGCGCAGCTCGCCGCCGAAGGCGGCGCAACCGCCATCTTCGGCGTGCACGCGGTCGGCAAGGGCGGTGAACTCGGCAAGGTGCTGCTGCAGCAAGGCGACAGCGGTGGCGCGTTGACGGCACAGCGCCAGATCCTGATGGTGCCGGCCGGCGCCGACAACCTCATCGTCTATGTCATCGTCTCGGGGACCAGCGGGCGGGCGATTTTTGATTCGCTCAAGATCAACGTCGCCAGCGCCGACGCGAACCGTCCGTCGGCCCCATCGGTGGCCACAGCGACGCCGGGTGCGGATCGTGCCGCGGAGATCGTGGTCGATGTGCAGAAGGTGCTGCGGCAGGTGCCGGCAACGATCTTCGGCACCAATATCGAGTGGATCGTCGGTGGCCAGGGCTTGTGGTCGGCGCGCAGCGGCAGCCTGGACCCGGAGGGGGTGCGCCTGGGTCGCGAGCTCGGCCCGACCTTGATCCGCTGGCCGGGCGGCGGCTTCTCCGACGCCTACCAATGGCGCGACGGCATCGGGCCGCGCGACAAACGCCCAACCACGCCGCACTACCCCAAAGGCCCTTCGTCCAAACATGACTTCGGCACCCCCGAGGTCTCCGAATATGCCAAGGCCGTCGGCGCTGAATTGCTGCTCACCGTCAACGTCGGCTCCGGAACCGCTGCGCAGGCGGCCGACTGGGTGCGCTACATGAACAAGGCCGTCGGCCCGCGCGTGAGGCTCTGGGAGATCGGCAACGAGCTCTACATGAAGGACGACTTCTCCGGCGGCCATATGAACGCCGACAAATACGCCCGCGAGTTTTTGTCCTTCGCTACAGCGATGCGCGCCGTCGATCCCGAGATCCGGCTCGGTGGCATCGGGGGCTTGAACTACGGCCCCTATCGCTTCATCGCCGATGATCGCTGGAGCGAGACGGTGTTGCGCGGTGCCGGCGCGCAGATGGACTTCTTCGCAGTCCACAACGCGTACGCGCCGGTGGTGATCGGGGTTGGCAAAGGTGTCGACCCCCGTTCGGTCTACGCGGCGATGCTCGCCGCGCCCGTCAACATCGAGGCCAATCTGCGTGATTTGTCGCGCCTGATTGCCAAATACGAAACGCCGGCGCGGCCGATCGCGATCGCGGTCACCGAATGGGGCCCGATGTTCCACGCCCTGCCCGACAGCTCCTGGGTCGACCATCCAAAAACGATGGGCTCGGGCCTGTTTGTCGCCGGCACGTTGAACGTATTTCTGCGCAACCCGCGGGTCGAGATCGCCAACTTCTTCAAGCTCTCCGACACCACCTTTCTCGGCTGGCTCGGGCGCAAGGGCGAGCAATGGCTGCACACGGCGCCGTCGCAAGTCTTCCAGCTTTACCGAAAGAATCTCGGGCGCAACCTGGTCCAGGCCAGCGTCAGCGGCCCAACCTATGCGGCCCCGGGCTTGGGTGTGGTGGCCGCCGTCGAGCGCGCGCCGCATGTTGACGCCGTGGCGTCGTACGACAACGGCCGGCTGGTCGTCATCGTCGTCAACAACAGCGAAACCGAATCGTTTGATGGCCGCCTGACGCTGAAGGGCATTTCGACTTATGGCGCCGCCAAGGCCACGGTCCTGCACGCCGAGAGTTTTGATTCGCATGCCGGGTCCGAGTTGCCGAAGATTCCCGGGCTCCAATGGGCCAAACAAGTCGACCTCGGCCGCTTCGGCCGCGGCGCGCCGTCGGAAATCAAGCTCGTCAACGAAGCCGCCGCGCCAGCCGCCCGCGCGCCAACGGGTGGCACCGTGCTCAGTTACCGCCTGCGCCCGCTCAGCGTCTCGGTTTTGAGCTTTGAGCAGGCCCGCCCTTGATCAGCACTTGCTGCGTCCTTGCCGCGCGCCGAGGCATCGCCCGGTGATGCCCGGCGCGATCGGGCTGCCGGCGCTTGCGCATGGCAAAGGCAGCGCGGTCTTTACAGCCGAGGGCGCCCGCCTGACCGACCTGCTGAACGGCTACGGCGCTGTCTTCATGGGCCATGGCGAAGACACGATCGTGGCCGCACTCAAGGCGCAGGCCGACCGTTTGTGGACCTGTGGCCGTTGCCCGACCGAGATCTTCGGCGCCGCCTCGGCGGCGGTTCAGGCCTTGCTTCCAGGCGACCTGCAATTTGGCGGCTTCTACTCGACGGGGATGGAGGCCGCTGAGTTTGCGATGCGGGTCGCGGCGCGGCACACCGGGCGGCGCAATTTTGTCGCCTTCGGTCGCAGCATGCATGGCAAATCGATCGCCACCGCGGCGCTGAGCTGGCCGAACGCCGCGGTCGGCGTCGATGGCATCCAGGCGCTGCCCTATGTCGATGTCAACAGCGAAGCCGAGGTTCTCGCCGGGCTGTCGCGGCACCTGCAGGCACATTCGGTGGCAGCCGTTTTTGTCGAGCCGATTCAGGGCTCGAACAGCGGCCATGCGGGCAGCGCGCGCTTCCACGCCGAGCTGCTGACGCTGTGTCGCCGCCATGGCGCCCTGTGCATCTTCGATGAGATCCTCACCGGCCTGTACCGCACCGGCCCGGTTTTTGTCGCCGCTGAATTGCCGGTGCTGCCCGACATCATCCTGTTCGGCAAATCGATGGGCAATGGTTTCCCGGTGTCGGCGGTGGCGTTGCAGCCGAACATCGTCGTGACTGCCGACTGCCTGCCCGGCAGCACCTTTGCCGCCAATCCGCTGGCCTGCGCGGCGGTGCTGGCGACCCTAGGTCTGATGCACACCGCCGACCTGCCGTCGCGGGTTCGTGCGATCGAAGCCGTCGTGCGCCATCGATTCGCCGGCCTTGGTGCCAGCGGCGTCACGCTGCGTGGCCGCGGCGCGCTTTGGCTGCTTGAACTCGCGCCATCGTTCGACCTCGCTGCGCTGGCGCGTGGGCTTCTTGGCGCCGGTGTGTTGATCGGCGGCGCAGCGGGTTCGATGCGGCTGTTGCCCGGCGCGATGATCGAGCTGGCAGAACTTGACCGCGCCTGCGTCTTGATCGCTGCGGCCTGCGCGCCGGCCCATGCGGCACCCGAATACGCCACCGGCCTGCCATGAAGCGCCCCCTCTACATCTTTGGCATGCAGAATTTCGCCGAAATGGCGCACTACCTGTTCACCCAGGAGAGCGACTACGAAGTCGCCGGCTTCCTGGTCGACGAACGTTATCTCGACCGCAGCAGTTTTCTCGGCCTGCCGGCGATCGCCTACGAGCGTTTCAAGGAACAGGTGGCGCCCGAAGACGCCGACGTTTTTGTGGCCATCGGGGTCGGCAAGATCAATACCCTGCGGGCGCAGAAGGTCGATGAGGTCGCGGCCGCCGGCTATCGGCTGGCGTCCTTCGTCAGCCCGTCGGCACGGGTTCCACCGGGGCTGGCGATCGGCCCGAATACGATGATCATGGACCAGGTCAACATCCACCCGCAGGTCGTGATCGGCCGCAATACGGTGATCTGGAGCAACTCGCGCATCGCGCTGAAGGCGCGTATCGGCGACCATGTCTGGATCACTTCGGCGGTGATCGGCGACTCAAGCCAGATCGGGGACTTCACCTTCGTCGGCCTCAACGCCACGATCGCGCCGTTTGTCAAAGTCGGCAGCCACAACCTGATCGGCGCCGCGGCCTTGATCACCAAAGACAGCCTCGACCATCAGGTCTTCCGCGGCGTCAAGAGCACTGCCTCAGCAGTCTCCAGCCTGCGCCTGCGCAACATCGAAATCATCCGTTGACCGCGGCCCGCTGGCCGAGAATGTCGGCCGCCGGGCGCCCCTGGCGCAGGGCCTGCGCGATCTGCAGCATCTGCGGCCGCGCCCGGGCGGCCACGCCGTCCAGCGTGGGGGCGTCGAGAGCATCGTCGTCGGCCAGCAGCGGCGGGCGCCAGCCCCCGTAAAAACAGGCCACGCCGGCGTTTTTTAGCGCCGGCAGGACATGCTCCATATGCCCGGCGTGGAAAAAAAAGACCGGGCTGCCGGTCGCTGCCCGCTGAAGGATCGAATACGAATAGAGATTCCAGAAGAAGGCGTACTCGGCACTGACGAGCTGTTCGACATAGTCGGCGTAGGTCGGCGCCGCTCGAAGTTCGACGCCCACGACGCCGGCGAAGCGGCCTTGCAGCTCGGCGACGAGCGACGCCGGCGCCACCAGCAGCGCTTGCCGGCCGGCCTGCAGCGTTTGCCGCAGCCGGCGCTCGACCAGGTCGGCAAAGCCCGGCCCATGCAGGCGCTGCTGCAGATCGAGGTCGACCCGCGAGAGGACAAACATCCAGCAACGGCGCCCCGCCGCGGTCGACTGCACTGCCGGCTGCGCAGCCGGCACGCTGCGGTAGTGAACCCAGCGCAGGCCCGGTACCGGCCGCGCGCCTTCGATCGACGCCGGATACAGATGCACGACACCGCGCAAGACCTGGCGCACGAAAAAGAGACGACAGCATGCCAACGCGGCGATGGCAGCCACCACGGCCGGTGATCGCCGCGGCAGCTGGTCGCGAAAAAAATCGAACATCCTGATCGACCAGGGCCGTCGCAACAGCCCGATAAAGGGGTCGCTCGTAAAAATGCGCACCGATCGGCGGCGCAGATCACGCAGCAGCGCGCGCAGGCTGCGCACCCCGAAATCGCGCCCGGTGAACAGCAGCAGATAGGCCGAAAAGAGCGCCACCGTATCGGGCGCGAGTTCGCCGATGGCCACACGCAGCTCACGCATCGACGCATACGGGCGCAGGTCCCACCGCGGCCGGTCGGCCAGTGCCGGCAACAGTGCCTGGGGGAGCAACACGCTGACCCGGTCGCCGCTGCCCAGCGTCTGCAGCCCCTGCAGAAAACTCATCGCCGCGCCGAGCTCGCCATAGTCCGACGAGACGATCACGACCAGTCGCAAACCGTCACTCCCCGACGGCTTGGTCGCGCCTGCGCAGGGGCGTGATCGCCAGCATCGGCGCATCTAGCGGGGACACCAGCAGGGCCGTCATCGCGGCATGATAAGGCGCGCACTCCGGCGCTGTCGCCGGTCCATCCTGCTCAGTGCGAAGTCGACGCCACCGGGCCGCGCCGGCGGCGATTGCAGCAGCGCCAGCACGCTCAGCCCAGCCGGCCGCCGTCGCCGATGGCCTGCCCTATCTGCTCGGCCACCGCGGGCTCGCGGCCGGCCAGCGCCCCACGCATCGCAGCCAGCCCGGCGACCATCGACCGCGTGCTTTCATCGTCACCGAGTTCGCTGGCGCGGCGGTGGCTGCGTGCGGCGGCGCTTGTCTCGCCAAGCAGCAATTGGCACAACGCCAGGTCGGCCCAGGCCCAGCGGTCGGTGCGGCGCTCGCCCTGCAACTGGCGCTGGATGGCACCGATGGCGCGCTGCAGTGCCGCGGCCTGGTCGGCCACGCTGCGCTGGCCTTGCAGCAGCGGCAGCGTGATCGCGTTGACCAGGCTGTAGCTGCTGTTCAGGTCGAGGCGGTCGGACTCCTCGAGCTCGCGCCCACGCTCGAAGCTGGCCTGTGCTGCATCGCCTTGGCCGGCGCGGCGTTGGTTGCCACCGAGCATGCCGAGCAGGTCGGCAAGTTCGCCGGCGAGCAGGCGTTCGCTGCTGCTGGCGCGGCCGGTGCCGGCGAGCAGCGTGGCCTGCAAGGGTGATGCCTCGACCGCCGCCACGGCGTCGGCAAGCGCCGTGATCGCGGCTTCGACATCGCCGTCTTCGCGTGCGTCCTTGGCTTCTTCCTTGCGCACCTTGATGCGCGCGATGAGGCCGTCGAAGTCGGCC
>JANPDN010000230.1:0-3590 GCA_031431555.1 Rubrivivax sp. | reverse complement strand
TTGAGTTCCGCCACCGGCAGGCGGCGCAGCGACGCCAGGCTCGAATAACCCGTGCCGAAGTCGTCGATCGACACATGCACACCCAGCTTGGCCAGCCGCTCGAAAGCGCGCAGCGTCACGGCCGTATTTTCCATCGCCACGGTTTCGGTGATTTCGCAGGTGAAGCGCCCGGGCGGCAATTGATGCGCGCGCAAACCCGCTTCAAGCCGCTCGACAAAATCGTCCTGCCGCATTTGGTGGCCCGAGACATTGATCGCCACCCGCATGCGCAGGCCGTTGCGGCGCCAGACCGCCGCCTGACGCAGGGCGTCATCGAGCACCCAGTTGCCGATGATCCCGATCAGGCCGTGGCGCTCGGCGATCGGGATAAACAGCGCCGGGCTGATGATGCCGCGGCTCGGGTGGTGCCAGCGCACCAGCGCCTCTGCCGCGGTGATCTGCAGGCTGCCGGCATCCACCTTGGGCTGGTAAAAGAGCACCAGCTGCTTGCGCTCCACCGCCAACCGCAGGTCGCGTGCGAGCTCGGCCTGGTCCCGCTGATCGATCGCCATGCGTGGCTCGAATTCGGCGTGCCCCGCGCCCCCGGCCAGCTTGACACTGCGCATTGCAACGGCCGCGTTGCCGATCACACGCGACCGCGGCCCTTGCTCGGGATAGACCGCAATGCCGATCGACGCACTCACGCGCGCCTCATGCCCGTCCGCGTTGAACGGCACGGCGGTCTCGGCCAGCAGTCTCATTGCCAGTCGGCCGCCATCGGCCAGCGGGCCGTGCATCAGGATCACAAATTCAGCGCCGCCGATGCGCGCCACCGCGCCGCGACTCTCGACCACGGAGGTCAGTCGTCGGCCCAGTTCGGCCAGCACCTGGTCGCCCCGGGCGTGCCCAAAGCTGTCGTTGATCGGCCCAAAATTGTCCAACCCGAGATAGAGAATGCAAAGCGGTTGGCCATCACGATCGGCCCGGGCGACAGCCGCGTCAAGACTCAACTCAAGTTCGGGCCGATTCGGCAAGCCGGTGACCACATCCTGCTGCGCCATCTCGTCCAGCCTTGTGGTCGCGGCCTGCCACGACGTGCGCAGGGCGTTGCTAAGCCGACGATGGCGCCAGGCCAGCAGCCCGGCACCCAGGGCACAAGCCAACGCCGCTGCGACCAGCCATGCCCACCCCGATGCACTGTCAATGACCATCCCGGCTTATCGGCTGGCACACGGCCGGCCTTGAGTCAGCCGACGAAACCAATCCCGCGCCGCTGCCGCACCTCGGGCTTGACGCGGTGTTCACTTTCCAGCTGGGCCAAAAACTCATCCGGCTCAAAAGGCAGGTCGAGGATTTCGACCTGCCGCTTCACCGCCGCAAAGTCGCCGGGCACGAGCTGGTCCAGCGCCGCCAGCCGCTGCCGGTGTTCAGCGTTCAGCGCGGCCGCATCACCGGCCAGCGCTTCGGCGACAAACATGCGTTCGCGCTGCGCCGGCTCGAGCACCTTGAAGCGGATCTTGAAAGTAAAGCGGCGCAGCGCCGCTTCGTCGATATCGTCAAAGAGATTCGTGGTGCAGATGAAGATGCCGGCAAACCGCTCCATGCCTTGCAGCATCTCGTTGACTTCAGTGACTTCGTAGTGGCGTTCGGCCAGACGCCGGCTGCGCAAAAAACTGTCGGCTTCGTCGAGCAGCAGCACCGCCGATTCGGCCTGCGCTTCTTCGAACATGCGATGCATATTCTGTTCGGTCTCGCCGACATATTTGCTCGCCAGGTCACTCGCCTGGCGCACCATCAGCGGCCGCGCAAGCGCCTTGGCAATGTGCTCGGCCAGCGCAGTCTTGCCCGTGCCCGGCACGCCGTGGAAACACAGCGTGCCGTGGCCGCGGCGCTTGAGCGCCTCGACGATGCGCGGCACCTCGAAGCGGCACTCGACATTCAGCAAGCCGAGGTCGTAGTCGGTGACCACCAGGCGCGCGCCACGCTCGCGCCCGGCGCTGGCACCACCGAGCGCGCGATCGGCATTGCCGAGCTGGCGCTCGATCAGCGCTTCGACGGTGCTCGCATCGGCGCTGGTTGCACTGCTCGTGTGTGGGCGGGCATCGCCGCGCGCTGCATCGGTCGCCTCGCTGCCCACCTCACTGGCCGGCGAGGCCAGCCTCGCAAAGCGCACCGCGGTGCGGATCTGCGCCGGCGTCAGCCCGCGCCGCTCGGCCAGCCGCGCCGCAAAGCCGTCGCTCACCGGCACGCCGGCCAGCGCCCGCGTGACCAAACCTTCACGCGCGCCGGGCGGCGGTGATTTCAGTTGCAGGTGGTACTGGAAGCGGCGGCGGAAAGCCGGGTCGATCTGCTCGACCCGGTTGGTGACCCAGATCACCGGCACCGGGTTGGTTTCGAGAATCTGGTTGACCCAGGCCTTGCCGCTGACGCTGCTGTTCATGCCCCCCGGCGTCGCATCGCTGCTGTCCAGCCGAGCGATGATCTGCGCGGCGTCGCCGCTGATCGGCGGGAACACATCTTCGACCTCGTCAAAGAGCAGCGCGACATCGTGGCTGCCCTTGAGGAACACTTGGCTGATTTGCAAGCTGCGATAACGGTCGCGGCCTGACAACGAATTACCATCGCGGTCGGCATATTCAACTTCATACAGCCCCAGGCCCGCGGCCTGCGCGCAGACCTTGGCGAGCTCGGTCTTGCCTGTTCCGGGCGGGCCGTAGAGCAAGACGTTGACGCCCAGCTCCTGCCGCGCGACGGCATTCTTCAGCAAGGCGGTGAGCACCTGCACGTCTTCGCTGACGAAATGAAAGTCAGCCGCGGTCAACTCGCTTTTTGTCGCCGGCCGGGTGAAGACCGCCATCAAATCGTTGGGCCCGCGGTACTCGCGCATCAACACCGGCGGCAACTGTTCGCTGACCTTCATCAAGTCGGCCAGGTCGGTGATGTTGTGTTCGGAGATCAGGTTTTCGATCATGCCGATGCGCTCGAGCCGCGAGCCGGCACGCAGCGCTTCGGCGACCTGCGCCGGGTCGACACCGGCCACCGCGGCGATCGCGGCATAGGCTTCCTGCGCGCTCGAGACCTTGAACTCCACCAGCAGCCCGCGCAGGTCGCGCTGGTATCGCGCCAGCGTGCCATAAAGCAGCAGCGCCCGTTCGGCGGGGTTCAGTTGCAACAGGCCGGCGAGCGCGTCGATATTTTTCTCGACCAGCGTGTGCTCTTTTTTCAAGCGCCGCTGGAGCCAGTCGCGGGTGGCGGCCAAAACCGCCAGCAGGTCCTTGGGTTTGTCCTTGATGTACTCGTCGAGATAAAAAAACAGCGTGCCCTCTTCGTAGGGCCCGCGCCAGCCGCCGTGGCGCGCAACAAAGGCCTCGTCGGCCAGCGCCTCGTGGCCGCGCCAATGTTCGTTGCCTTTGCAACGCAGATTCAGAAATGAGCGCACGCGGGCCAGCACCTCGCTCGGCCACACCAGATGCCGGCCGGTGAGCGCGATGAGCCCGTTCCAGTCGCGCCGCAGATTGAAGCGCCCGCCCTGGGTCAGCGTCAGCGTGAGGACAAAGTGGGTGCACAGCCGGTCGAGAACGGCTGCATCTTCGAGCCCGGGCGACAACACC
>JANPDN010000229.1:0-1576 GCA_031431555.1 Rubrivivax sp. | reverse complement strand
CGGCACCGGCAGCGACCGCGCCCGCGAGCGTTTTTTTGCCAACTCCGCGCGCCAGTTGCTGCGCGACGAAATCGAGCGCCATCTGCGGGGCGACAGCAACCAGGCAACGGCCGAATTCACGCTCTGGATCGAGCGTGACGGCGCGATCCAGCGCTTTGTGCTCCAGCCCACCGGCAATAGCCGGCTGGACGGCGAGCTGCAGGCGGCGCTGGACGAGACCCGCCGCACGCTGCGCCTGCCAGCGCCACCGACGGCGCTGCAGCCGATGAAATTCCGGCTCACCTTGCGCCCGCAAGGCTGAGCGACTCCCTTCACGGACGACCGATGAACTATCGATTTGTAGCGGCCGGTACGCGCCTGCCTGGACGCCCGAAAGTTGAACACCGCAGCGCGCAGCGCGTAGGTTCTCGACTGGCTGCGCTGGCCATCGCCGGTTGCCTGGCGTGGACACCCGCGCTGGCAGACGACCGCGCCACGCTCGAACAACTGCGCGCCACGACGCTGGCCTTGATCGAGGCGCTGGTCAGCCAGGGTCTGCTGACACGCGAACGCGCTGACACCTTGCTGCGCCAGGCCGATCGGGCGGCGGCGGTTGCGGGCGCAGCGGCGGGTTCGACGGCCAGCGCAGCGACCAACCCCGATGCGCCCAAAGCGCCCGAATGGGGCAACCCGCCGGCCGGCGCCGCGGCGGGCGCTGGCGCACCGCGCAGCGTCGTCCGCGTGCCCTACGTCAGCGAAACGCTGCGCGCGCAGATCCGCGAAGAGATCAAAAACGACGTGCTGACGCAGGCGCGCGCAGAGCGCTGGGCCGACCCGCGTGCCGTGCCCGAGTGGCTGCGTGGGGTCACGATCGAGGGCGACGCCCGGGTGCGCTGGCAGGCCGAGCGCTTTGATGCGCCGGTGTATCTGCTCGGACCCGGCGGCAATGTCGTCGGCGGGGTCTGCGACATCGTCGGCGGCAACCTGCCGGCGCAATGTTTTCGCGCGCAGACCGTCGCCGGCACGAGCCCGGCCTGGGCGCCCGACCTGACCAACACCGGCACCGACCGCAGCCGGCTGACGCTGCGCGCGCGCTTTGGCGTCAACGCCAAGGTGTCCGACGAAACCAGC
Source organism: Rubrivivax sp. (assembly GCA_031431555.1). Classification (GTDB taxonomy): domain Bacteria; phylum Pseudomonadota; class Gammaproteobacteria; order Burkholderiales; family Burkholderiaceae_C; genus Rubrivivax. Next base: position 466 of record JANPDN010000229.1, on the reverse strand, counting down.
CTCGGGCTGCGCTTGAGCACCGGCTCGACGAGCGGGCCGACATCGTCTTCACAAACCCTGGGTACGCAGCTCAACAAGGCCAGCGTGGTGCTCGACCGCGCCTTCGTGCGCTGGCAGCCGCTTGCCGACATGCGTCTGATCGCCGGCCGCATGGCGAACCCGTTTTTTGGCAGTGAGCTGACCTGGCCCGACGATCTGTCCTTCGACGGCCTGGCACTGCAAGCCGAGCGCAACATCATTCCGGGTGTGAATGCCTTCGCGACGCTCGGCGCGTTTCCGCTCGAAGAATTCAGCGTCAGCAAACGCGACAAATGGCTCTACGCGATGCAGCTCGGCGCCGAGGGTGCGTGGGGCGCAAAAGCACAGTGGCGCCTGGGGCTGGCGGTGTACAGCTTCAACCGCGTCGAAGGCGAGCGCGAGCAGGGCCTGCCGCCTGCCGAGCCGCGTGCCGGCACGGTGCCGTACC
>JANPDN010000228.1:0-18481 GCA_031431555.1 Rubrivivax sp. | reverse complement strand
TTGACCGCAGCGACGACTGGGTCATCGTCAACTTCGATGCCGGCGAAATCCACTATGCCGACACCTTCCTGGGCACCCACCCGGCGATCTGGGTCGGCGGCACGCTGGGCTTGCGCGCCAGCGCGGCGCTGACCCTGGCCCAGGCCGAGGTCGCGCCTGGCGGGCGTTTGCTCAACAGTGGCGAATTGACGGTCTTGAGCGGCCTGATGAACCACGGCGAGACCATCAACCGCTCACGCATGCGGATCTACGCGCTGGACAACCACGGCCAGTTCGTCAACCGGGGGGATCTCACCATCGGCGATGCCGACTTCGGCGGCGGCAGCCTGCTCAACCGAGGCAACTTTTTGCACCTCGCCGGCACGCTGCGCGTGAGTGCACCCGACGATGCCCCGCTGGCGGTCGACAACGCGGCGGGCGCCGAGTTGCGCCTGGCCGGCGGCCAGGTGGGCCGGATGGCGCTGGCCAACCGGGGCCGGGTGATTGTCGAGCGCGGCGGTGTGCTGCTGGCCAGCACGCTGCGGCAAGACGCCGGTGAGCTGCAGGTGGATGGCGAACTGATCGCCGACCTGACCGCGCTGCACGGCGGGGTGCTGGCGGGCAGCGGCGTGCTGCGCGGCGCGGTGCGCATCGACGATGCGGCCACGGACAACTTCGGTCTGCGCATCGGCACGCTGCTGCGGCCGGGCCTGGGCGCACCGGATGGCACGGGCGCACTGCGCTTTGAAGGCCCGGTGCATCTGGCCACGGTCTTCCAGGGTGTGACCGTCGAGCTCGACATCGCGTCGGCCGAGGCCTACGGTCAGCTCAACTTTCTGGACACGCTGACGGTGGAGCCCGGCACTCGGCTGCAGCTGGTGTTGATCGACGGCTTCGTGCCGCAGCACGACCTGTTGCTGCCGATGTTCCGCTTCAATCCCGAGCGCACCGGGTACGAGGAACTGGGCGAACTGCTCAACACCGCCGAGGTCTGGCAACGCACCGCCGCCGGCGATGTGCATTGGCAGGGCGGCAGTTGGACGTTTGCCTGGCAGACCGGCCACATCGATCTGCAATTGACCCCGACGCCGGTGCCCGAGCCGGCGACCTGGGGCCTGATGGCTGGCGGTCTGGCACTCGTGCAGTGGCTGGCCTGGCGCCGGCGCCGAGGCGGCCCGGTTTGATGCTGGTCGACACCTCAGCTGGGTTCGACCAGGATCGCGCTGGTGACGCGCAGCTCAAGGCGGGGGAGCCTGTGCGCGCTCACCCCATCTTCACCGCCGTCCCGCTGACCGCGACCATCATCATGCCGTTGGCTTCGCCGAGGACTTCGTAGTCGAAGTCGATGCCGACGATGCCGTCGGCGCCGAGTTCGCGGGCCGCGGCCATCATGTCGTCGAGCGCGGCGTCACGCGCGCCGGATAGCGCACGTTCGTAACCGCCGGCGCGGCCGCCGACAACATCGCGCACCGACGAAAACAGGTCGCGGAAGATATTCGCGCCGATGATCGCTTCGCCATTGACGATGCCGAGGTAGCTGCCCACCCGCGCGCCTTCACCGTTGGGCACGACCGTCGACAGAAAGAAGCCGTCGTCTTTTTTCGAGAACCAGCCCATCACCAGACCTCCACCGCGTTGAAGTCCGGCAAGACTATCAAACCGCGCCGCGGGTATTGACGTACAGCGCGTACAAAGAATGGCTGCTGGCCATGAACAGGCGGTTCATCTTCGCGCCGCCGAAACAGAGATTGGCGCAGCGCTCGGGCAGGTGGATGTGGCCGATGGCCTGGCCGCTGGCTTCGATGACGCGCACGCCGTCCAGGCCCGCCGATGGCGCGCGGCCGGTGCTGCCGTAACCGCACCAGACATGGCCTTGCGCATCGACGGCGATGCCGTCGAGCGCACCACCATCCGCGGCTTCATAGACCAGGCGCTTGTTCGTCAACGCGCCGCCGGCGCCGACGCGCCAGGCCCACAGCCGCCGGTGCGGCTCGGCGCGGCTTTCGACGACATACAGCTCCGATTCGTCGGGCGAGAAGGCCAGGCCGTTGGGGCCTTTCAAATCGTCGATCACGCGTTGCAGCGCGCCGCCCTCGGGCGGCAGCCGGTACACCGCATGGGGCAATTCCTGCGCCGCGGGCTCGCCTTCCCAGTGGCCGTTGATGCCGAAGCTCGGGTCGGTGAACCAGACCGCACCGTCCTTGGCGCAGACGATGTCGTTGGGTGAATTCAGACGTTTGCCGTCGAAGCGGTCGGCCAGCACCGTGATGCGGCCGTCGTACTCGGTGCGGGTGATGCGCCGCGTCAGGTGCTCGCAGGACAGCAGCCGGCCAGCAGGGTCGCGGGTGTGGCCGTTGGCGTTGTCGGCCGGCGCGCGGAATACGCTGATGGTGCTCGAGCAATCGTCCCAGCGCAGGATGCGGTTGTTCGGGATGTCGCTGAACAAGAGATAGCGGCCATCGCCAAACCACACCGGCCCTTCGGCCCAGCGATAGCCCGTCGCCAGCTGCTCGACGCTGGCGCTGTAGAGGCGCAGATCGAGAAAGGTGTCGTTGAGCACCTCGACCGAAGGGTCGGGATAGCGTGGATTTGGCGTGAAGGCAACGGTCATTTGAAGAGCCCTGGCAACCAAAGCGAAAACGCCGGCACGTAGGTGACGAGCATCAGCGCTGCGATAAGCGCGCTGTAAAAAGGCAGGATCGAACGCATCACCTGACCCACCGTGATGCCGCCGATAGCGCAGCCGACAAACTGCACCGTGCCGACCGGCGGCGTATTCAGCCCGAGCGCGCAGTTGATGAGCATGATGATGCCAAACTGCACCGGGTCCATGCCAAACGACATCGCGATCGGCAAGAAGATCGGCGTGCAGATCAGGATCGTCGCGGCCATGTCGAGGAAAGTGCCGAGCACAAAGAGCAGCACATTGATCATCAAGAAGATGACCCAGGGTTCGTTGCTCACCGCCTTCATCAACTCGCCGGTTTTTTGCGGCACTTCATAGAGCGCCATGAAGTAGCCGAAGGCCGCCGAGATGCCGATCAGCAGCAGCACGACGCCGGTGGTCTTGCAGGCTTTGGCGCAGGCTTTCAGGAAGTTGTGCCAGCTCATCGAGCGATAGACAAAGACCGTGACCAGCAGCGCCCACGCGACCGCGATCGACGCCGATTCGGTGGCCGTAAAAGCCCCCGACAAAATGCCGCCGAGAATGATCACGACCACCAGCAGGCCGGGCACCGATGCCATGAAGGCGCTGAATACCGCCCGCCAGCCGGCAAAGCCCCCCGGGCGCACCGGATAGCCGCGCTTGACTGCCACCCAGTACGCTGCGCCGAGGTTGCACAGGGTCAGGATCAGCGCCGGCACGATGCCCGCGAGCATCAGGCTCAAGGCACTCACCGACGCGATGCCGGCGGTGGCCAGCGTGTAGATGATCAGGTTGTGCGATGTCGGCATGATCGCGCCGACGAGCGCGGCGTGGGTCGTGACGTTGACCGCGTAGTCGGCGTCGTAGCCGTCCTTCTTCATCAGCGGGATCATCACCGAGCCGATCGCCGAGACATCGGCCAGCGGCGAGCCCGCGATGCCGCCAAAGATCGTGCAGCCAAGCACATTGCTCATGCCCAGGCCACCACGCACATGGCCGACGAGGCTGTTCGCAAAACGCACGATGCGCTCGGCGATGCCGCCGTAGAGCATCAACTCGCCGGCGAAGACAAAAAACGGGATCGCCAGGAATGAAAACACCTGCATCCCGCCGACCATCTTTTGAAACACCACCGCAATCGGCAAGCCAGCGACGACGATCGTCAGCACCGATGACAGGCCGATCGCAAACGCGACCGGCACGCCGATCAGCAGCAGCAGCGTGAAAGTGACCGCAAGGACGGTTAATTCCATGCTGGCTCAACGACCTGGCCGCGCACCAGCGCGACGATGTGTTCGACTGAAAAGAGCACGATCAGCGCACCGGCAATGACCACCGGCAGGTAGTCGATGCCGTCGGTGATGGGCAACATCGGTTTTTTCTCGTTCCACTTGGCGACCATCCAGATCCAGCCGCCGTAGACCATCAAGACACCGAAGCTGCCGACGAGCAAATGGATCAGGATTTCGACGCGGTGCTGCCACTTGGCTGGCAGCAGCGAGACCATCGATTCCAGGCCGATATGGCCGGCGTCGCGCACGCCGACCGCAACGCCGAAGGCGGTGACAAAAAGCACCAGCACCATCGCCAGCGCTTCGGCCCAGGTCGGTGTGTCATTGAAGACGTAGCGGCCGATGACCTGCCACTGCACACACAGCACGACGCCGATGAGCCCGATCACGGCGAGCACCAGACAGAGCTTGGCCAAAGCAGCGCAGATGCGGGTGAACATGGGGTGGTGCCAGCATTTCCAAGTGACCGCCGCCGAACCGGCTTCGCCGGTCGGCCAGCGGTGCCCCTTTGAGGGGGGGCGCCGCAGGCGCTACGGGGGTGGGCTTAATTCGTGTCCTGTACCGCCTTGACGAGCCGCTTCATCTCAGGCGTGACCATGAACTTGTCGTACACCGGGCCCATCACGGCCTGGAACGACTTCTTGTCGACCTCGACGATCTCGGCACCAGCGGCCTTCACCACAGCCAGCGACTTGGCTTCTTGTTCGTCCCACTTCTGGCGCTGGAAGGGCACCGACTCCTTGGCTGCCGCGCGGATCATGTCCTGCTCGGCCTTGGGCAGCTTGTCCCAGATGATCTTGGACATCACCAGGATCTCCGGCGCCATCGAATGTTCGGTCTTGGAATAGAACTTCACCGACTCGTGGTGCTTGGCGGTGTCGAACGACGGGATGTTGTTTTCGGCGGCGTCGATGAGCCCGGTCTTCAGGCCCATCAGCACTTCGCCGTAAGGCATCGGCGTCGCGTTGGCGCCCATTGCGCCGATCAGCGAGACCCAGAGATCGCTTTGCTGGACGCGGATCTTCAGGCCCTTGGCGTCGGCCACGGTCTTGATCGGCTTCTTGGCGTAGATCGAGCGCGCGCCGCTGTCGTAAAACGCCAGCCCGACAAAACCGACCGCCTCGCAGCTTTTGAGGATCTCTTCGCCCACCGGGCCGTCGAGCACCTTGCGCATATGCGCAATCGAGTTGAACAAAAACGGCATCGTCGGCACCTGGGTCAGCGGGCAGATGCCGTTCATCGGGCCGACGTTGACACGGGTGAAATCGAGCGCGCCGATCTTGACCTGGTCGATGGTTTCTTTTTCGCTGCCCAGCGCCTGCTTGTTGAAGACCTTGATCTTGTGTTTGCCGCCGCTTTTTTTGTCGAGCTGCTCGCTCATGAACTTGACCGCCGCGACGGTGGGGTAGTCGTCGGCGTTGTGGGTATCGGCAGAGCGGAATTCGGCGGCCTGGGCGCTGAATGCGACGCTGAAGGTGACGCCTATTGCGGCCGCAACGAGGGCAACAAGACGCATGGGTTTGAGAGTCATTTGAAGGTCTCCTGAAAACGGCCGCGGGTCAAAACGGGCCTTTGGCCACAAAACCGCCGCCTTGAAAAAGCGCGACGGGGTCGGTCGGGTCGATGTGCGGTTGGCGTGCTTCGACGGCGGCGCGAAACGGCGCCGAAGAGTCGAGCGGCCGGTAGCCGATATGGCGCGCTGAAGTGTTGTCCCACCAGGTCAACGGGTTGTCAGACATCCCATAGATGACTGTATGGCCAACCACAGGCGCGGTGAGCGCGGCGATGACCAGGCGCTCGAGGTCGTCATAACTCAGCCAACTGGCGAGCATGCGCCGGTCGGCCGGCTCTGCGAACGACGAACCGATGCGCAGGCTCACGGTTTCGATGCCATGGCGGTCGAAATAGAACTGCGCCAGGTTTTCACCGAAAGCTTTGCTCAGTCCGTAATAACCATCGGGCCGCATCGGCATCTGGGGGTTGATGGTTTCGCCTTGTTTGTAGAAACCGGTGACATGGTTGGAACTGGCAAAAACAACCCGCTTGCTGCCGTGGATGCGGGCACCTTCGTAGAGGTTGAAGGTGCCGACGATGTTGGCCGGCAGCACGGTCTCGAAAGCATGTTCGGTGGAGACGCCGCCCAGGTGCACGACGGCGTCGACACCTTCAAGCAGGGCGATGGTCGCGGCCTTGTCTTGCAGCGCCACGATCTGCAACTCTTCGCCCGGTGCGGTAGCGCCAAGGTCGTTGATGTCGCTCACACGCAGCGTGCCGCAGACGCCCTTGAGCCGCGGCCGCAGCACCCGGCCCAGCCCGCCGGCAGCACCGGTGAGCAGCAGGCGGCCGAAGCGGATCGAAGTCAAACCGGAGCCCGAGGAAATTGGCATTGCGTCAAGTTGTCAGTTGTCGTACAACAGAGCCCATGTTCATAGACCTTGGCGCCGCTGTCAATCGCAAACGACCCGCAGCCGACCCGGGGTTTGCACGGAGAGTTGAGGGATGAAGACCATCGAGGCGCCGGCCCGGCGCCGCCCGCGGTCGCTGGCGTTTGACTTGGTCGATGCGCTGGGCGCGCGCATCCGCGGCGGCCAGTTGGCCCCCGGCGTGCAGTTGCCCACCGAGGGCCAGGTGATGGGCGACTTTGGCGTCAGCCGCACGGTGGTGCGCGAAGCGCTGTCGCGTTTGCAGGCCGCCGGGCTGGTGCAGACGCGGCATGGGGTGGGCACCTTTGTCGTCGGGCCGGATGAAGGCGCGGCTTTTCGCATCGGGCAGCATGAACTTGAAACCCTGCACGATGTGATCGCGATGCTCGAGTTGCGTATCGGCGTTGAATGTGAAGCCGCCGGCCTGGCCGCGCAGCGGCGCAGCGCTGCCAACCTGAAGCTGATGCGCGCCGCGCTTGACGATTTCGGCCGCGCGGTCGACGAGGGGCGCGACGCCGTCGAGGCCGATTTTCAGTTTCACGGCGAGATCGCCAGGGCGACCCAGAACAGCCACTTCGCCAGCCTGCTCGCCAGCCTGGGGACAAAAATCATTCCGCGCGCGCGGCTGAGCGAAAGCGCAGCCCTCGACGATGAGCGTCGGGCCTATCTGCGACGGGTCAACGTCGAACACGAAAGCATCTTCGACGCGATCAACGCGCAGGACGCCGACGCGGCGCGCGCGGCGATGCGCACCCATCTGGCCAACAGCCGCGAGCGCCGGCGCCGCGCGGCTGCGGGGCCGCGGCGGGCTGCTGCGGTGAAGAAATCGGCGACCGGATCAAGCCCACGATCGACCCCGCGATCTAACCCGCGATCAAGCCCACGATCGAACCCAAGATCCACCACAAAACCAAGCACCCCGAGGAGCCAACCGCGATGAGAGAAAACCGCCTGCGCACGATGTGGCAAAACGACCAAGCCGTGGTCAATGGCTGGCTCGCGATTCCGAGCAGCTTCAGCGCAGAAGTCATGGCCCACCAGGGCTGGGACAGCCTGACCATCGACCTGCAGCATGGTGTCATCGACTACGCGCAAATGCTGCCGATGTTGCAAGCGATTTCGACCACCAACACGGTGCCGGTGGTGCGGGTGCCCTGGCTCGAACCCGGCATCCTGATGAAGGTGCTCGACGCCGGTGCCTACGGCGTCATCTGCCCGATGATCAATACCCGAGAAGACGCCCAAAAGCTCGTCGCTTGGACCCACTACGCACCGCAAGGCACACGCAGCTTCGGGCCGATCAGGGCGTCGATCTATGGCGGCGCTGATTACCCACAGCATGCCAACAAAACCATCGTCACCTTCGCGATGATCGAAACCGCGCAGGCGCTGGACAACCTGGACGCGATCCTCTCGGTCGAAGGGCTGGATGCGATCTACATCGGGCCGTCGGACCTGTCGCTGTCGCTGGGCTGCAAGCCGGTGTTCGACGATGTCGAGCCGAAGGCGAAGCAGGCGATCGAACATATCGTTGATCGGGCGCGCGCGCATGGTGTTGTTGCCGGCATCCACAACGGCCGCGCCGATGTGGCCAAGGCGCGCATCGACCTGGGTTTTCGCTTTGTCACGTTGGGGTCGGACGCACGTTTGCTCGCGGCGGGTTCGCAGGACTTTCTCATCGCCATGCAGGTTTGATCGCCCCTGGTTCAGGGGGCGCGCTGGTAGAACCTCGCTGGACAGGCGCAGCGGTCGGCGTAAGTTAGCCGCGATGCCGGGCAGCCTGTTCGGCGCAGCCGATCAACACCACCGAGGAGTACCCATGACCCCACTTCGTCTTCTTGCCGCAGCCGCGTTGCTGGCCGGTGTTGCCGCGCCAGCGAGCGCGCTCAGCATCACCGGCAGCTGCGGGTCGGTCAGCGGGCCAACCGAGCTGGACGGCGCATTTTCCTGCACGCAGTTCGATTCGGCCCTGGGCACGTTGAACTCGATGAGCCTGGAAATCCAAGGCTCGATCACCGGGAGCATCACGCTCCAAAATAACAGTGCCAGTCCGCAAAACATGTCGGGCACGACACAAGTTTCCTTCTTTGCCGGTGCGTTGGCCGGGTTCAGTCTGGCCAGCCCACTGTTCACGGCGAGCTACGGCACGGGGGTGCAGAGCGTCCCTGCCGGCGCCACCCTTGTCTTTGGGCCCCTGAATGCGTCGGGCACCACCGGGGTCATGCTGAACAATTCGAACCTCGCGCCCTACCAGACGGCCGGTGGTGGCCTGTTCGGGGTGAGCCGCTCCACGCTCAGTGGTTTTGGCATCAGCGGTGGCGGTGGTTTTGCCGGTGGTTCTATTGCCACGTCGGCGAGCATGACAGCCGCGGTGTCGTACGACTACGCCGTGGTCAAGCCGCCGATTCCCGAGCCGGGTACTTGGGCGCTGGCCGCGCTGGGCCTGGTGGGTCTGGGCTGGCGTTTGCGCCGGCGCAGTTGATGCAACGCGGCTGACGACCGGCGCGCGCTGGTGTCTTGCCAGTACAGCGCCAGTACCGCGCCAGTCCGCCAAATGAAACCCCGCTTCGGCGGGGTTTTTTGTTGGGCACCACGACATCTTGCATGCCCGACATTTGGTCATCACCAACGCGGTCAAAATCACGCCATGACTGCCGCAACGACGCCACCGATCTCCAACCCCCGCGCCTTCTTGCGCAGCCTCTACGACGCCGCTGTGCAGCGCGCCCTGCCGGCGCACAACATCGCGGCCTGGCTGCCCGCACCGCCAAAGAAGGGCCGCACGATCGTGCTCGGCGCCGGCAAGGCCGGTGGTGCGATGGCCGCGGCGGTGGATGCGGTGTGGCCCGCCGACTCTCCCGTCAGCGGCCTCGTCGTGACGCGCTACGACCATGTGCCGCCGGCGTACCGCATGGCCCAGCGCACCCGCCCCGGCCGCATCGAAGTCGTCGAAGCCGCGCACCCGGTGCCCGACGACGCCGGCTGGCGCTCGGCGCAGCGCAGTGCCGAAATGGCGCGTGGTTTGACTGCCGACGACCTGGTGCTGTGCCTGATCTCCGGCGGCGGCTCGGCGCTGTTGGCGATGCCGGCGGCGGGCATCACGTTCGAAGAAAAACAGGCCATCAACAAGGCGCTTTTGAAAAGCGGCGCGGCGATCGACGAGATGAACTGCGTGCGCAAACATCTGTCGGCGATCACGGGCGGCCGGCTGGCCGCGATGTGTGCGCCGGCGCGGGTTGTGACGTTGCTGATTTCCGACGTGCCGGGTGATGCGCCGGAAGTCATCGCCAGCGGCCCGACCGTCGCCGACGCGAGCACCTGCGCCGATGCGCTGGCCATCCTGCGCCGGTATTCCATCGAGCTGCCTGCGGCCGCGCTGGCCGGGCTTGAGAGCGGCGCTTTTGAAACGCCAAAACCCGGCGACCCGATCTTCGCCGGCCATGAAGTGCACATGATCGCGACGCCACAGCAGAGCCTGGAAGCGGCAGCCGCGGTCGCCCGTGCGGCGGGTATCGAAGCCCATATCCTGTCCGACGAGATCGAAGGCGAGAGCCGCGAAGTGGGCAAGGTGCATGCCGCGCTCGCACGTGCCGTTGCGCGCCACGGCCAGCCGTTCAAGCCACCCTGCGTGATCTTGTCGGGCGGCGAGACGACGGTCACGGTCAAGGCCAAAGGCGGCCGCGGCGGGCGCGCGTCGGAGTTTTTGCTCGGCTGCGCCATCGCCTTGCAGGGGCAGCCCGGGGTGTTTGTGCTGGCCGCCGATACCGACGGCATCGACGGCATCGAAGACAACGCCGGTGCGGTGCTCACGCCCGATACGCTGGCACGCGCCGCGGCGCTCGGGCTCAAGGCCAGCGAGCACCTCGACCACAACGATGCCTACAGCTTTTTCAGCGCGCTGGGCGACCTCGTCGTGCCCGGGCCGACCTTCACCAACGTCAACGATTTTCGGGCGCTGCTGATCGTCTGATTCGGCGCAGCGCGCCGCCGGTACCGATGCCGGCCGGGGTGACGACATGAATGGCGCCGTCGAATCTGAAGTGCGACCACTGCCGCGCAAGCCGTGCATGCGGAATCTGCCCTGTGCCGCAATACGATGCGAAGTTGTTAGGGGTTGCGCTTGAGCATTGCGCCGGCTACGTTCCTGCGATCAAGCATTGGGGGACCCGATGAATACGCTGCCATTCCGTCGGCTCTCTGCGCGCTTGCTGATGCTGTTGATGCCGCTTGGTTCCTGCCTCGCCGCGCCGGAGGTGGCCCTGACGCCGGGTTCGCAGACCGTTGTGCTGGGTTCGCAGTTCACTGTCGATCTGGTCGTTTCCGGCCTTGGCAATGGGGTCGCACTGAGCGCCTTCGACTTGGGTATTGATTTCGATGCCGTCAGGATGTCCTTCGCCAGCGCGACGTTTGGCGATCAGCTCGACCTCTTCGGCCTGGGCGATCTGCAAGCGGTGACCGTTACCCCCGGACGTGTCGAACTATTCGAGGTGTCGCTTGAGTCAAGCAGCGATCTGCTTACCTTGCAGGCCGCAAATTTCCGCCTTGGCAGCATCACCTTCAACGGCGTCGGCTTGGCCAGCGACAGCCCGCTGGTGCTGTCGATGAATGCGTTCGGCGACGCCGACGGGGCGTCATTGGTGGCCGCCCTGCACGGCGCGGTGATGACGATCACCGCGGTGCCGGAGAACGGGACCTTTTCACTGGCCCTTGTGGGCTGCTGCTTCGCGTTTGGCGTGATGCGATCACGGCGAATGCGACTGCAGTAGCTCGGTAGTAGCACGCGAACTCAAAGCCACGAATCGACACGCTGGCGGCGGCCTTTCAACTGCCTACCCGCCGGCCGACAAACTGGAGGAATGCCATGCTTGGGATTGCAATCCTGCGCGTCCTTTCCCGGTCGGCGCTGACCTTGGGCTGCCTGGGCTGCCTGGGCGTGCCGGCGCAGGTGGCGACGGCGGCGTCCGCGACCTGTGATCTCAACGGCGACGGGGCGGTAGACCGACGCGATCTGGACGTGCTCACCGCCGCCCTCAATTCGCCCGCCAGCGCGCCTGGCGACCGGCGCGATGTCAACGCCGATGGCCGTATCAACGCTCTCGACGTGCGCCAGTGCGTCCTGCGCTGCACCACCGCGCGCTGCGCGCCCGCGCTGCCGTACGAGGTGGCGGCGGCCACCGTCGGCGCGGGCGGCGGCAGCGTGCAGTTGAGCGACGGTACGTCGCTGCGGATTCCGCCCGGTGCTTTGGCCGCGCCGGTCACGATCACGGTGCGCGAAATCCCGCTGCCGGTGGGGTCGACGCTGCCGCCATCGGCCTCGCTGGCCGGCAAGATGCTGTCGCTGGAGCCGGATGGCCTGCAGTTCAACCTGCCGGTCACACTGACGCTGCCCACCAACGTCGAGCTACTGCCGCCGAGCTTCGAACGTGCCGACGCGCTGGTCATGACCCGCCTGCCCAACGGGCGTTTTTCGATCGTCGGCAATGGCGACGCCGACGCCGAGAGCCACATGCAGCAGATCGACGCCGCGGGCGGCACCGTGACGGCCCGGTTGCGCCATTTCTCGTTGTACGGCGCCATCTTCGCGCACAGCGTGGGCGCTTTTGTGGCCGAAGTGGTGACGGTACCCACCGTGGCCGGGACCACCCTGAGCATCCGCCGCCCGCTGGGGCCAGCGCCCGGATTTCGTCAGACCAAGCCGGTATCGCACAACTGCGCGGCGGGCACGGCGCAGGTTCCGTTGCCGACCCGGGCCGACGCCGACATCTTGGGCGTTCTGGTGCACAGCACCAACGGTGGCCCGGACCACACCTTCAGTGGTGAACTCGGATGGGGTGCCGACGACTGCAACCAGTCCTTCGCCCATTACTACATCGACCGCGGCGGCGACATCTTCCAGGTGGCCGCCGACCAGTCGGTGGTCAACCATACGGCCAATGGCATCTACACCAACAGCAATGCCATCGGCATCGAACTCTTCAACAACATCGGCGAGCCGTATGACGGCATGCAGGTCAACGCCCTGATCCGCCTGCTCGACTACCTGACCCTTCGCTACAACCTGCCGCGGCCGCAGCGCGATGCGAGCACCGGGCTGCTGACCCGCAACGCCGCGCTGGACCGCGTCATCACGCACAGCGAAAACCTCCTGCCCAAGTGCCCGGCGGTGGCGCGCAAATGCGACCCGATCGGCAACTTCCAGAGTTCGGGCACACGCACCTTCATCGACGCCGCCGGCAACCTGGCCGAAGAGGCCATTCCCGATGGCAACGCCGCCGCCCCCAGCCTGCTGGACATGGTGGTCGATGCGCTGTCGGTTCTGGACCGCGCGCGCAAGCACACTGGCGTCATCAACGCGGCGGGCGGCGACTCCATCGGTCAGGCGGTGGGCGGCGTGGGCGGGGCGGTCACGGTGCAGGAAGCCGTGGCCCTGGTGCCCGTTTATCCTGGACCTCTGCGTGCCAATCACCGGCAACTGGTGGTCGCGCCCAACACGACCGTTACCCTGCCGCTGCCGCAGCCCGCCAGCGCCAGTTTTTCCGACGTGATGATTGCCGGCAGACTGGTGGTCAGCCAGTTGCAGTTCATCAACGTGTCGGGGTCGTTCTACCTGGCACCATCGGGCAGCATCGTGGTGCGCGACGGCGCCAATGGCGGGCCCCTGAGCCTGTCGGCGCGGGGGCCGGCGATCCTGCAAGGGCTCGTCGATACGCGTGGCGAAGACGCGCCATCGACCGTTGCCACGCAGGCGGGTGGCAATGGCGGCAATGTCACCGTCAGCATCAACCGCGATCACAACTTCCTCTTGCCGGCCATCATCACCCGTGGCGGCGATACCGACGTGGCGCTTGTGGGCGGCAATGGCGGCGCGGTGTCGGTGAGCCTGTTCAGCGGCAATCTCTTCGTCGGCGGAGGCACCGGCGTCCGGGCCAATCTGGGCGCAACGCCCAACCCCGCCAGCCGGTCTGACTTCGCGATCAATGACGCCGATTTCACGGCCACCTTCACAGCCGCTGACAGTGTGTTCCCGCGCTATTCGGGCGACAAACTGCCGCCGCCGCCGCCATTCAACCTGGGCACGATCGGCTACAGCCGCCCGATAGCGAACCAGCGCACGCCGCTATTGAAGTCCAGCGCGCAATCGGGCTTCTCGGGCGGCATCTTGACCTCAGGTGGCATGGGCGGAGCCGGCGTCAACGGTTTTCAGCGGGGCAGCGGCGGCACCGGCGGGGCCGGCGGCGCGATCACGATCAATCTGCCCGCCGCGTTGGGCGTGACGTTCAGGGACGTCGACCTGATCACCGGCGGCGACGCGCACACCACCGTGTCGTCGATTTTTGTCGATCCGGCCACCGGGCTGGAGATCAACTACCGCGCACCAACGGGCTCGCTGGGCGGCAAGGCGCCGGCCGTGTCGGGCATCGCCAATCGCGGTGGCGACGGCGGCGCCGGTGGTGCTGCCGGGAGCATCACTTTCAACGCCACGCTGGCGCCGGCTGCCAGTTTTTTTACCCTGCTGCCGCGCATCATCGGCTACACCTCGCCGGTGCTCGGCCTAATTTCACCCAGAGCAATCGACAACCCGCTCGACACCACGCGGTTCTCCATCGGTGTCACCAAATTGGTCAGCGATGCCAACGGCCGGCCCTTATACCGCCTTCGGCTCGATGACCAGAACAACGCACTCGGCGGCTCTGGCGGCATCCCGGGCGGGCGCTCGCAGCAGGGAAATTTCCCTGGCAATTTTGGGGTTCTCGGCGCCGGTGGCGCGATCAGCGCCGAACTGCCGCATTAGCCCAGCGCCGTTGGCGACCTCGTCGTGCCGGGGCCGACTTTCCCAACGTCAACGACGTTCGGGCGCTGCTGGTCGTTTGAGGCTGCACGCAACGGCGCTGCAGCGCGGCAGCCTCAAGCGTCGGCGATCTTCAACACCAGCTTGCCAAAGTTGGCGCCGCTGAAAAGCTTGCCCAGCGTGTTGGGGAAAGCCGCGACGCCACCTTCGACGACATCCTCTTTGCTCTTCATGCGGCCGTCTTTCAAGTAGCCCGCCATCTCGGCGATCGCCTGCGGGAAACGATCGACGTTGTCGAAGACGACGATGCCTTCCATGCGCGCGCGGTTGACGAGCAGCGAGAGGTAGTTCTTCGGCCCGTTGACCGCTGTCGTGTTGTTGTACTGGCTGATCGCGCCGCAGATGACGATGCGCGCCTTGCGGTTGATGCGCGTCAGCACGGTGTCGAGGATCTCGCCGCCGACATTGTCGAAATAGATGTCGACGCCGCCCGGGCAATGCTGTTTCAAGCCGTCCTTCACCGAACCGCTCTTGTAGTCGATGCAGGCATCGAAGCCGAGTTCCTTGACCACCCACTCACACTTTTCCGGCCCGCCGGCGATGCCGACGACACGGCAGCCCTTGATCTTGGCGATCTGGCCGACGGTCTGGCCAACGGCGCCTGCCGCGCCCGAGACGACCACCGTCTCGCCGGCTTTGGGGCTACCGACATCGAGCAGGCCGAAGTAACCCGTCATGCCGGGCATGCCGAGCACGTTGAGCCACTGCGTGAGGTTGCCGACGCGGAGGTCGATCCTGGCCAGGCCAGAGCGTTTGATCTGGTCGCCCGGCACGAGGAAATATTCCTGCACGCCCGGGCCGCCAGTGACATGGTCACCGACCTTGAAGGCGGCGTTCTTGGATGCGATGACAACACCGATGCCGCCGGCGCGCATGACCTCGCCGATCGCCACTGGCGGGATGTAGCTCTTGCCTTCGTTCATCCAGCCGCGCATCGCGGGGTCGAGCGACAGCGCCAAGGTCTTGACCAGCACGCCGCCTTCGGCCGGCTCGCCGACCGGCTCTTCGGTGAACTGCCAGTCGCTGCTTTTGACGTTGCCGACCGGGCGCGCGGCCAGGCGCACCTGGTGGTTGACGAGGGTGGCGAGGGTGGTGGTCATGGTGCGGGTCTCGGGTGGTGGAGCCAGGGCGCGATGGTAGGCGCTTGGCCAGCGCGGCGTGCGTCACCGCCGCGACGTTTTTCGCCGCGTCCGGGCACGGCGCCGCGCCAGCGTCAGTCCACGCCCATCAACCAGGGCTGCACAAAAGCAAACCAGCCGCCAAGCACAAACAGCAGCAACGAGCCGAGATAGACGCGCAGCGACCACCGCCGCGTGCGAAGGCAGGCGTCACGCAACGCCGGGTCGAGCGGGCAGGGCGCGAAGCGGTTCTGCCATTGCAGCGCACCGGCCGCAGCGAGCATCACGGCGGCCGCGCCGAAGACCAGCGCCTTGTGCTCTGACAGCCAGACGAGTTGCGGCACCGCGCTGACCAAAGACGACAGCGCCGCACCGGCACCGATTGCGACCAGCAGCGCCGGCAGCGCGCAGCAGACCAGCGTGCCGCTGCTGGTGAGCAGCGACAGCCAGGCGCTGGCGCCAGGCCCGCGCTCGGCGAACCTGCCCAGGTTCATTTGCGCGTCTTCATCGCGGCGCGGATGGTCGCGACCGATTCATCGCTGGTCTCGACCTTGGTCACATCGAACCCGGCTTCGGTGATTTCTGCGCGCAGCTTGGCGGTGTCCAGGGTCTGGCCATCTTTGGCCTGCACGGCGACGATCTTTTTGCCGAGGTTGACGTAGACCGCCTGCGTCTGCGGCAACGCGGTCAGGCGCTTTTCGATGCCTTGGGCACAGAACGCGCAGACCATGCCGTTGACGGTGAGCTTGGTCGTGGTGGCGGGTCCGGTGGGGGCGGCCTGGGCAGCGGCGATGGCGCCGAAGGCCAAAACGGTGACGAGGATGCGGTGCATGGTGATGTCCTTTGCGGTCAGAAGATATACATGAAATTGAAGCGACCCTGGCGGTCTTGATTGACCCCGGCTTCGACAAAAAAGCGTTTGTGAATCAGGCGCAGCATTGGCGTGATTTCGGTCTGCGAAGACAGCCCGCGCATGCGCCGCGCTTCGACGATCAACCAGGGCTGGATTTCATCGTATTCGGCCTCGTAGAAGCTGAAGCCCGCGCGCACCGCAGCGTAGTCGTGGTTCAGGTCTTTGGCGTGGTACAGGCGCCCGAAAGCAGCGAGATAGACGCGGGTGGTTCCGTAGTCGACCTGCACGCCGGGCGCGACCATCGTGCGGCTGCCGCTGAAGTCATTGCCACGCACCGAGCCCAGCCCGCCGACAAGCCAGATGTTGGCCTGCGAATGTTCGGCGTTCCAGCGTGCGACGAGACGGGTGTAGGTGACTTCGGTGAACTCGCGTGTGCTGCGGTTTGTTTGGCCGCGGTCGTCGGCGCGCATCCAGACGGCCCCTGCGCCGACCGCGTCGCGTGCGCTGAAGGCGTGGTTGACCCAGGCTTCGCGCCAGTTGGGGCCGAAGTCGCCCATCGCCATCTGGCTGTCTTTGAAGCCCATCGGGCCGGCGCAGGCCGCCCCCACCGCTGCGAGCGCGGCGGCCGCCGTCAGCGCGCGGCAGCGAGCAGTCATTTCGCGGCTTCGAGCTTGGTCACGACATACTGGCCATCGATCTTCTCGGCGACAAAACGCACCTTGTCACCGGGGTTCAAGGTGTCGAGCACCTTGCTGTCCTTGACGCGAAAGACCATCGTCATCGGCGGCATGTCCAGGTTCTGAATCTCGGCATGCTTGAGTGTGATCTTGGCCTGCGCCTTGTCGATCTTGCGCACTTCGGCGTCGGTCATCGCCGCGGCCTGGGCGAATGCGGCGGCACTGCCGGCAAGCAGCAACGTCAGTATCGTGAGTTGGCGGTGAATCATGGTCAAACTCCAGTCGTGAGGTGTTGGGATCAAGGCGCGGACACGCGGATCGTGCCGGTCATGCCGGCTTGGTAGTGGCCGGCGATAAGGCAGGCGAAATCAAAGTCGCCGGCGCGGTTGAAGGTCCAGACGATTTCGCCGCGTTTACCCGGCGCGACGTGGGCCATGTACGGTTCGTCATGTTCCATATTCGGAAATTTGAGCATCAACGCGGCGTGCGCTTGCAGTTCGGCTTGGGTGCCGATGACAAACTCGTGCAGCACCTTGCCGGTATTGCGCATCGTGAAGCGCACCGTCTCGCCGAGCTTCACATCGATGTGGTCGGGCACGAAGCGCATCGTATCGAGCATGCGCACTTCGATCGTGCGGCGCACGGACTTGGTGTCGCCGGCGATGCCCCAGGGTTTTTGTTCCTTCGTCACCGTCGCTGCCGGCTTGTGGTTCTGCTCGGTATGCGCCCGCGCCGCGCCGGTGTGCAGGCACAAGGCGAGCAACGCGGCCGAGGTGATGGCGCTGAGCGCGGCGGTGGAGGGTTTGTGGTTCACGCTGCTCCTTGCAGTTGGGGGCAAACTCGAAAATTCAATGCCCGGAGTGACCGCTGGGCTTGCGCGCACGCACTTCAATCGGCGTTGCCGGTTGGGCCTTCGGCGCCATCGATACGCCACCTTGCGAAAACTCGCGCGCCGGCGCTGCGAGCGCACCGGTCCATTCGTAGGCGACGCTGCCCGGCGGGTGTCTGAACCAGCCCGGGTCGCTGTAGTCGCCGGCCTTTTGTTCCTTGCGCACCTTGATAACGCTGAACATGCCTCCCATGCCGACAGCGCCGAAAGGCCCGTTGCCGGTCATCATTGCGGCGGTGTTGTCGGGCAGCGCCATTTCCATCTCGGTCATGTCCTTCATGCCGCGCTCGCCCATCACCATGTAGTCGGGGATCAGGTTGGTGATCTGGCGCGCCACGCCGCGGTGGTCGACGCCGATCATGGTCGGCACGTTGTGCCCCATCGCATTCATGGTGTGGTGGCTCTTGTGGCAGTGAAAAGCCCAGTCGCCTTCTTCGTCGGCGACAAAGTCGATCTGGCGCATCTGGCCGACAGCGATATCGGCGGTGATCTCTGGCTGGCGCGCGCTCTTCGGCGTCGGCCCGCCGTCGGCGCCGGTGATCAGGAATTCATGCCCATGCAGGTGGATCGGGTGATTCGTCATCGTCAGGTTGCCGATCCGGATGCGCACCCGGTCCATATGCTTGACGACGAGCGCGTCGATGCCCGGGAAGACGCGGCTGTTCCAGCCCCAGATATTGAAGTCGAGCATGGTCATGATCTTCGGCGTCGCGCTACCGGGCTCGATATCAAAAGCGTTGAGCAGGAAGCAGAA
>JANPDN010000227.1:0-10413 GCA_031431555.1 Rubrivivax sp. | reverse complement strand
CCCTGGCGCGGCGCGCAACCGATCTTGAGCCCCGCCGCAGGCGGCCCGGTGCTCGGCTGGCTGCGCGACCAGGCGCTGCACGAAATCCTGTCGTCGACGGTGCTCGCCGGCGTGCCGGGTTGGGTCGCCGGCATGCCGGCGCAACTGCCCGCGCGCTGGATCGATGCGAGCGGTGCCGCGCCGGTCGGCGACCATCTCTTCCCGCCCGACGTGCGACCAGCCAACGCCCGGGCGCACGTGCAGTTCTGGCACAAGACCGGCACCACCGAAAACTACGCTTCCGACGCCGGCATCGTGCGCGGTATCGCGCCGCACCGGCGCCACTACATCGTGGCGCTGCTCAGCAGCCTGGGCAGCCGCTACGCACCCAACCCGCATTGCGCCACCACCTGGCGCATGCCGGCGTTGGGCGCGGCGATCGACCGCTTGATGGCGCGCTGGCTGGAGCCGGCGCCGTGAGGGCCGGGCCTGCGGCGCCGTCTGCGAGCCCGCCGCTGCGGCCGTGGCGCGTATTGCGCGAGGGTGCGCTGGTGGGCGTCATTGCGCCGGCCGGCCCAGTGGATGCACAACGCCTGGCGCTCGTCGAGCCGCTGTTCACGCGCTTCGGGCTGCAAGCGCGCCTGTACCCGGGCTGCTTCGAGCGAGCGGCCTATCTTGCCGGCCCAGACGACCGCCGGCTGGCCGACCTGCACGCGACATTTGCCGACCCGCAAATCGACGCCGTGTTTTGCCTGCGTGGTGGTTACGGCAGCCTGCGCCTGCTCGACCGCATCGATATCAACCTGCTGCGCGCGCATGACAAACCCTTCATCGGCTACAGCGACATCACCGCGCTGCATGCCTTGCGCTGCCGCGCCGGCATGGCCGGGTTGCATGCGCCGATGCCGGCGTCAGACCTCGTGCTGCCGGGCCATGAAGCCGATGCCCAAGCGCTGTTCGATCTGCTGCTTGGCGGCTGGCGTGCCGGTGCGACGCAGGCCCCCGCGCTGGCCACTGATGCGATCACGCTGCCGGGTGTTGCCGAAGGGCGCCTGATCGGCGGCAACCTGAGCCTGGTGGCGTCGCTGCTCGGCACGCCGTTTGCGTTTCCGATCACCGACTCGATTCTGTTTCTCGAAGATGTCAACGAAGAGCCTTACCGCGTCGACCGCCTGCTCGCGCAGTTGCGGCTGGCCGGCGTGCTCGATGCAGCGAATGGCTTCTTGATCGGGTCGTTTTCGGAAGAAGCATCGCCGCGTGGAGTGCTCGACGAATATCTGCTGCCGCTGGGCAAGCCGATTCTCGGTGGCTGGCCGGCGGGGCATTGCACGCCGAACCTCGCGCTGCCGATCGGCGCAAAGGTACGCATCGACGCCGGCCAGGGCTCGCTGATGCTGCTGCAAGACCTGCTGCTTGCGTAGACTGCCGGCATGCCAGCGACCCATCTCTCCCGACAGGCCACGCGGCATCTGCAATCGCACCGTTTTGACGGCATCGACGCCGGCCCGCGGCTGATCGTCACCGGCGCGGTGCACGGCAACGAAACCTGCGGCACGCAGGGCATTCAGCGCGTGCTCGGCGAACTTGAGCGCGGTGAGATCGAGATCGTTCGCGGCGCGGCGACTTTTGTGCCGGTGTGCAACCCGCTGGCCTATGCCAAGGGCCAGCGCAGCGGCGAGCGCAACCTGAACCGGCGTCTGCAACCAACACCGGCGCCGACGCAGTACGAAGACCACATCGCGAATGTGCTGTGCCCCTTGCTCGCCGCGCACGATGTGCTGCTCGACCTGCATTCCTTTCGCAGCCCCGGCCGGCCATTTGTGTTGCGCGGGCCGGCCAACAACACCGGCACGCTGGAGCCGTTTTTGCACGACGCCGCCGAGGCGGAACTCGCCGCGCACGTCGGGCCGAGTCGCATCGTCGAAGGCTGGATGCGTGCTTACGCTGGTGGCATCGAACGCCGTTGTGCCCGCGCCGCAGCCGGCGACACCGCAGCCGCCGCGGCGATCGAAGACCCGAGTTATGGCATCGGCACGACCGAATACATGCGCTCGCAAGGCGGCTGGGGCATCACGCTTGAATGTGGCCAGCACGACGATGCAGCGGCACCCGAAGTGGCCTATCGCGCCATCCGCCAGGTGCTGGCTTTGCTCAAGCTCGTGGATGCCGAGCCTGATCCGCCAACCCGGCCGTTCGAATGCTTGACGCTGGTCGAAGTTGTCGACCGCGACGCCCAAGGCGACCACTTTGTGCGTGCCTGGACGAGCTTCGACGCCGTCGAAGCAGGCCAGCCCATCGCCCAGCGCGCCGACGGCACGCCGGTGCCCGCACCCTGGGCCGGCTACATCGTCTTCCCCGACCCCGGCGCGGCGCCGGGGCACGAGTGGTTTTATCTCGCGCGGCCGAGCGAGCGGCCGCTGTAGAGCGGGCGAGTTGACCCGGCCTACTGACCCGGCCTTTGTGGCGTCTGCCCGAGCAACAGATCCTTCAACGCCGAATCGGCCGGCGCGGGGCCGAGCCAGATCCGCATCAGCGCGTTGAAAAACTCCGGCTCGCGGATCGGCTCGCCTTGCGGCTTGCCGTTGACGAGCACCGTGGTGCCGGTGCCCGGCACCCAGTCGACCGAAAAGCTCTCACCTGCGGCGAGGCGCTTTTTGGCCGAGAAGATATCGGCCATGCGCAGCGTGCCGGGGATCGACTTGCTGAAATCATCGCGGGCTGAGTTGTCCTGCATGCCGCGGGTGAAGAGCCGGCCGAGATCGTTGGCGTCGATATCGCGCAGCATCACCACATGCATGCGTTTTGGGCCGGGTGCGGCGAGCACCGCGTCGGGGGTCGTGGCCTTGGCCGCGAGGTACAGGCCGGCGGTGTAGACCTTGACCACAAAGCGGTAACGCACGCCGGCGCCGTTGAGCACCAGCGTGCTGCCACCGACGGGCACCGTCGGCGCATAACGCACGCCGGAAAGTTCGACGCCCTGGGCCTGGGCTTGGGCTTGGGCTTGGGCACGTGGGCCGATCGTGCTCATTGCGCCAAGCGCGGCAATGCAGTAGGTGCGGCGTTGCATGGTGCGTGTTCCTTGTGGGTTCCTTGTCGGCCAGCCGGCCAGGGCCCCAAGTCTGCCGCGGACTGCCTGCTAGACTGCCCCGGATGTTCCCGGCCCGCAAGCCCCAGCCCGCCGCACCAGGTCGTTTTGCCGACCAGGGAGCCTGGCCCTGGCGTCGCCCTTTGTCGACCCGCTGACTCGGCCCCTGCAACTGCGCTCGTGGTTCACCGACCACGGCCTTCAGGACGTTGAAGACCCGGTGCCCACGTGGCACCACGCCTCAGGGCTCAGGACATGATCACCGAACTTGAATTTGCCAGCCTGGCCGGCCAAGGCCACAACCGCATCCCGCTCATTGCCGAGGCCTTTGCCGACCTCGAAACGCCGCTCTCGCTGTACCTCAAACTGGCGGGCGGCGCGAAGCACAGCTTCTTGCTCGAATCGGTTGTCGGCGGCGAACGCTTCGGTCGTTATTCCTTCATCGGCCTGCCGGCCAAGACGCTGCTGCGGGCCGGCGGCTGGCGCACCGAAGTCGTCACCGAAGGCCGGGTCGTCGAGACACATGACGGCAATCCGCTGGATTTCATCGCGGCATACCAGGCGCGTTTCAAGGTGGCGCTGCGGCCCGGGCTGCCGCGTTTTTGCGGCGGGCTGGCCGGGTACTTTGGCTACGACGCGGTGCGCTATATCGAGCCCAAACTGGCGCAGACCTGGAAGCCCGGCGGCATCGACACGCCCGACATCCTGCTGCTGCAAACCGAAGAGTTGGCGGTTATCGACAACTTGTCGGGGCGCCTGTACCTGATCGTCTACGCCGACCCGGCAGCGCCCGAGGCGTATTTCAAAGCCAAGCGCCGGTTGGCCGAACTCGGCGACCGGCTGCGTTTCAGCGTCACTGCGCCGCCGGTCAAACGCGGCCCGAGTTATGCCGTCGAACGTGAATTCAGCCAGGCCGACTACCTGGCTGCGGTGACAAAGGCCAAGGACTACATCGCGGCCGGCGACATGATGCAGGTGCAGATCGGCCAGCGCTTGAAAAAGCGCTATACCGAAAGCCCGCTCAGCCTGTACCGCGCGCTGCGCTCGCTGAATCCGAGCCCGTACATGTATTTCTACGATATGGGTGACTTTCAGATCGTCGGCGCGTCGCCAGAAATCCTGGTCCGCCAGGAGCACACGCCAGAAGGGGGCAAGGTCACGATCCGCCCGCTCGCCGGCACCCGCCCGCGCGGCGGGACGCCGGCCGCTGACCAGGCGCTCGAAGCCGAGCTGTCCAGCGACCCCAAGGAGCGTGCCGAGCACCTGATGCTGATCGACCTGGCGCGCAACGATATCGGCCGCATCGCGCAGACCGGCAGCGTCAAGGTCACCGACGCTTTTGTCGTCGAGCGTTACTCGCATGTGATGCATCTGGTGAGCAATGTCGAAGGCCTGCTCAAACCGGGCATGAGCAGCCTCGACGTGCTGCGCGCGACCTTCCCCGCCGGCACGCTGACGGGCGCGCCGAAGATCCGCGCGATGCAGATCATCGACGAGCTCGAGCCGGTCAAACGTGGCATCTACGGCGGCGCCTGCGGCTACCTCAGTTTTGCCGGCGACATGGACGTCGCGATCGCGATCCGCACCGGCATCGTCAAGGACAACACGCTGTATGTGCAGGCCGCCGCCGGCATCGTCGCCGACTCGGTGCCCGAGATGGAATGGCGCGAGACCGAGCACAAGGCCAGGGCGCTGATCCGCGCGGCGGAGCTGGTCGAGGAGGGGTTTTGAGATGAACGTGAAAGTCGGCCGCAACGACCCCTGCCCCTGCGGCAGCGGCAAAAAATACAAACACTGCTGCGGTGGTGTTGCTGCGCCGGCGCCGGCGCCAGTGGCGGCCGAGTCGAACGATGGTGCCGTCGGGCGTGCGCTGGCCTGGCTAGCGCAGCACCACCGCAAAGCCTTTGCGGCAGCGCTGGAGGCCGAGATCGACAGCGCCATCTGTGCATCCTTCGACGATGACGAAGAAGCGCGTGACGCGATGGCCGCTGCCGACGACGCGTTGTGGCAGCAGGTGCAGATCAACTTCTCCGAGTGGATGCTCGCCGAAGGGGATATCACCGTCAAAGGCGAACCGTGCCGTGTCGCCGAGTTGCTGCTCGGGCCGCGTGGCCCCTTGCTCAGCACCGGCCAGCGGGCCTGGCTGGCGCAACTCGCGCAACGGCCGCTGCGGCTGTACGACGTGACCGAGGTCGTGCCCGGCACGGGCCTGACGCTGTGCGATGCCGTCTATACCACGCAGGCGCCGATCACCGTCGCCGAGCGCGAAGGCAGCCGCACGCTGCGCGTGGGCATGCAGATCGGCGCGCGCCTGATGGCGGTGGCCGACGGGCACCAGCTGTCGGGCGCGGTGTATCCCTTCGCTGCCTGGGCCGGCCGCGCGCTGCAGCAACACTTGCTGGCGTTGGAAACGGCCGACGATGACGAAGCCATCGATGACCTGGTGCTGGGTTTTGGCCTGGAGATCATGGACGCCTGGCTGGCGCAGTACCTGCACCCCGCGCCGCTGCCGCAGATCATGCACAGCCACACCGGCGAGCCGATGGTTTTTGTGGCCGACCACTACGAGGTCAAGGACTTCGATGCGCTGACCAGCAGGCTGGCCGCGCAGGCGGATGTGAGCGGCGACCAAAACGCTGGCTGGAGCCGATCGCTGCTCTGTGACGACGGCCAGACCCGCCCGCTGGTGAGCATCGAGCCGCAGCCCGCAGCGCAGCGCGTGGTGCTGCGCTACCAGACCGCCGGCCTGACCGAGCGGGGGCGGGCCTGGTTTGATCCGTTGGCCGGCGACACGGTGAAGTTCCTGATCCAGGACATCACCGACCCGAAGGGCTTGATGTCGACGTCGGCGGCAGGGCCGGCCGCATCGCCTGCATCGGCCGCCGCCGGCCCCTTACCAGCCGGCATCGACGCGCAGACTTTGGCCGACGTCATCGAAGCGGCGATCAAACGCAGCTACGCCCGTTGGGCCGACGAGCCGATTCCGGCGCTGGCGAACCAGACACCGCGCGACGCGATGACCAGCGCCGCCGGCTTGGAACGTGTCAAAGGCCTGCTGCGCAGCTATCAGGATGGCGAGGCGCAGCAGGCGGCGCAACAAGGCCGGCGCACGATTTCGTACCAGTTCCTCTGGGATGCGCTCGGCTTGAAGGCCTGAGGGCGGCGCTGCGTTTGCTGCGCCCAAGGCCGGCACATCGATCGCGGCCACGCCGGCTGCACGGCGGCCACCACGTCAACTACCGCGACCGCAGCCAGGGCTCCAAGGCGCGTGCCAGTTGATGCAGCACGGCGGGGTCGGGCAGGGGTAGGCGCAGGCTGGCCTGGCCAGTCACCGGGTCGTGTTCGATCCTGATCGGCGCGGCACCCGGATTCATGCCCCCATTCGTGCCACCGGCCATGCGCGCGCTGGCCAGGCCTTGCAACAGCGCCGCACCGGCTTCGAGGATGGCGGCCCAGGGGTCGGCGGGCACAACCGCGCGGCCTTGATCGTCGTCGCTGGCCGGCACTGCGGCTGGTGTCGGCCCCGCCGCGATGAACGGCGCCACATCGATGTCGGTGCCGGTGCCGGTGTCGATGTCGGTGCAGGTGTCGATGTCGATGCCGTTGATGGTGATGGTGTCGATAGCGTTCGCGGTGGCGGTGGCGGTGGCGCTGTGCGTCGTCGGCTCCGCCATCGGGTCCGCATCGGCCTGACCCATCGCACCGGCCACCTGCTCGACACTTTCCATGAACTTGGTCAGCTTGGTGCCTTGCATGAAGACCTGGGCTTCGCCGCCGTCGAGCACACCGGCAAAGAGCGACTTCTTGAACGCCAGCAGCGACAGCATGCCTTCTTCGATGCTGCCTTGGCCAATGAAATTGAGCACCTGCACCCCGCGCGACTGGCCCATGCGGTGGACGCGACCGATGCGCTGCTCCAGCACCGCCGGGTTCCACGGCATATCCATATTGACGACCACCGCGGCCGCGTGTTGCAGGTTCAGGCCGACCCCGCCAGCGTCCGTGGACAGGAACAGGCGGCAGCCCGGATCGTCGTGGAATTGCGCCACCAGGGCGCCGCGCTTGGCGCCCGGCACGCTGCCGCTGAACAGCACATGGCCCCAGGCCCGCTGGCCCGCGCCGGTGCCCAGGCGGCGCTGGATCAACTCATGCGTGCCCAGCCACTGGCTGAAGACCACGGCCTTGGCGGCAGGGTCTTCGAGCAGTTCGTCGAGCACCACCATCAGCTCATCGACCTTGTTGCCGTGGTCGGTCTCGTGGTCGAGCAGCCAGGTGCTGTTGCAGGCCATGCGCATGTTTTGCAAAGCGCAGGTCAGGCGGCGCTGGTCGACGTCCGACAGATAGCCGGTCTTGCGCCAGCGCTTGACGATGCGCGCGACGATGTCGCCGTTTTCGTCGTGGTGCTGGCGCTGCTGCGGTGTCAGCGGCACGAAGATGCGCTGGTCCACCCGCTCGGGCAACTGCGTCAGCACCTCGGCCTTGCGCCGGCGCAGCATCAGCGGCGCCAGGGTCTGGCCGATGCGGTCGAGCGCACGGTAGCCGATGACGCGGCCGGCGTCGTCGCGCAACTGGTGTTCATCGAGCAGGCGCCAGGTGGGCCCCAACCGGTGCTGGTCGACGAACTGCACGATCGAAATCAATTCCTCGAGCCGGTTTTCCAGCGGCGTGCCGGTCAGCACCAGCGCATAGGGGCTGGTGATGCGCTTGAGCGCGCGCGCCGCGATGGTGTTCCAGTTCTTGATCCGCTGCGCCTCGTCGGCGATGACGAGGTCGGGCGCCCAAGCGGCGATCAGGTCGGCGTCGCGGGCCAGCGTTTCGTAGTGCGTGATCTTGCAGAACGCGTCGTCGCGGTACTGTATTTGCCGCTGCGCGCGCAGGCCGTTGATGACCTGGGACTCGCGTTCGCTGAATCGTGCGAACTCGTTTTTCCATTGATGTTTGAGCGACGTCGGGCAGACGACCAGCACCCGCTGCACACCGAAGTGGCGGGCGAACAACTCGGCCGCAGCGACCGCCTGGATGGTCTTGCCCAGGCCCATCTCGTCGCCGATCAATGCCCGGCCGGCGCGCACCGCAAACAGCGCGCCTTCTGTCTGGTACGGGTAGAGCTTGACCTTCAGCAACTTGGCCAGCGCCTTGTCGTTGACACCTTTGGGGTAGGCCTCGGCCAGGGCCTTTTGGCGGCGCTCGCCATCACGCACCTGCGCCACGAACTGCCAGACACTGTCGTGGCAACGCAGCTCGTGGCCACTGTCCTGGGCCATGCCGATCAAGGCATCGAGCCCGTCCAGACGATCCCAGGGCAGCGCCCAGCCGAGGCCTTGATCGAAGAGCTGCTTCGCCTGCGCCAGCAACGCTGGCGGGCAACCGCTGCCGGCCCGAAAGCGCACATGGCGCAGGCCGGCGTAGTCGAGCCAGATTTCGCTGTACGCGGGCTGGCTGCCGGTGGCCAGCGCCTTCTTGCCACCGCGCCGCGATTCGAGCCTGGCCAGCGTGAACTCGATATGTTTGCAAGTGCCGAGGTCGTTGGTCGCAAAGTCCGGACAGGCGCAGAAGTTCTGCCCCGGCTCGCGGCCGCGGATGGCGACGCGATAGCGTGTGCCGCTGGCCGGGTTGAGGACGAGGAAGTCCGAAAAAACCGGGTCGCTGCCGAGGTTCTCAAGGCCGAACGGCTGCTCGCGGCCGAACTGGCGCCGCAACGCGGCCTGCCAGTCGGCCACAGGCAATTCCGGCGGGCGGCGGGTTCGCGACAGGCGCGGCTCGGCGGCCGGTTTGATTCGGCCTTTGCCGGCCTCGGCAAGAACTTTGCGGGCGCTGAGTGTGGGCATATCGGGTGCGGGGCTGCGCAGGCAGTGAGTGAGTGGACGTGATTTTCGCTTGCCGCATGAGGCTCCAGGTCATTTCGCGCAGGCGTTTGTGCGCGTCGGAAAATCAGTCTGATCCCGCTAGGATCGCCGAGTACGCCACCTCGCGCCGCGACCCCGATCCTCATGCTCGACGACATCAAAAAAACACTCTGGGCCACCGCTGACAAGCTGCGCGCCAACATGGACGCTGCCGAGTACAAGCATCTGGTGCTCGGCCTCATCTTCGTCAAGTACATCTCCGACACTTTCAGTGCCAAGCGCACTGAGCTGACGCGCCGCTTCACCGACCCGGCCGACGAATACTTCATTGCTGACAGCACGCCCGCGCTGCCGGCTGATCTTGTCAATGCAGAACTGGAAGACCGCGACTACTACCGCGAGGCCAATGTCTTCTGGGTGCCTGAACCCGCGCGCTGGGAGTCGCTGCGTGCCGCCGCCAAGCAACCCGACATCGGCAAGCGCATCGACGACGCGCTGTCGTTGATCGAAACCGAGAACCCCAAGCTCAAGGGCATCCTCGACAAGCGCTTTGCGCGGGCCCAACTGCCCGATGGCAAGCTCGGCGAGCTGGTCGACCTGGTGTCCACCATCGGCTTCGGTTCGTCGGCGGCCGAAGCGCGCGACGTGCTGGGCCAGGTCTACGAATACTTCCTCGGCATGTTCGCCAGCGCCGAGGGCAAGCGCGGTGGTCAGTTCTACACCCCGCGCAGCATCGTCAAGACGCTGGTGGCGGTGCTCAGCCCCCACCACGGCAAGGTCTACGACCCATGCTGCGGCAGCGGCGGCATGTTTGTGCAGAGTGAGGAATTCATCGAAGCGCACGGCGGCAAAATTGGTGACGTGGCCATCTTCGGGCAGGAGGCCAACCCCACCACCTGGCGTCTGGCGGCGATGAACCTGGCCATCCGCGGCATCGACTTCAACCTGGGCCGCGAACCCGCCGACACCTTCACGCGCGACCAGTTCCCCGACCTGCGCGCCGACTTCATCCTGGCCAACCCGCCGTTCAACATCAGCGACTGGTGGCACGCCAGCCTGACGGGCGACGCGCGGTGGCAATACGGCGACCCGCCGCAAGGCAATGCCAACTACGCCTGGCTGCAGCACATGCTGCACCACCTGAAGCCAGGCGGCCGCGCCGGCATCGTGTTGGCCAATGGCAGCATGAGCAGCAGCCAGAACAACGAAGGCCAGATCCGCGCCGCGATGGTCGATGCTGACGTGGTGGAAGTGATGATCGCGCTGCCGGGGCAGTTGTTCTTCAACACGCAGATTTCGGCTTGCCTGTGGTTCCTGGCCAAGGACAAGCGCTCGCGTCGGGGCGAGGTGCTGTTCATTGACGCGCGCAAGCTGGCGGTGATGATCAGCCGCGTGCAGTGCGAGTTGACGGATGCGGTGATCGACCGCATCGCCGGCACCGTGGCCGCGTGGCGCGGTGATGCGGCGGCGGACGGGTATGCCGACGTGGCGGGCTACTGCCGC
>JANPDN010000226.1:0-6351 GCA_031431555.1 Rubrivivax sp. | reverse complement strand
GTCGGCGCGCTTGTCAACACGAGCGCGCGGCATTGTTCCCGCCAGCGTGAACTCTGCGTGATGCGGGTGTGACCTGAAGGCCGGAGCATCGGTTTTGTCGACACCCCAAAGCGCTGCGCCCAAGGGTCGGCAAACCGATCCGCAACCCTAGGCCAGGAGGCTCCCCCATCATGTCGAAATTCATTTCTTCGCCGCGCGCTATCGCCGTGGCGGCCCTGCTCAGCACGCTCGCCCTGTCGGCCCAAGTGGCGCAAGCCGCGCCGGTGCAGATCAAGGTCAGCGTCGAAAACCTCGTCGCCGCCAACGGCATCGCCTTCGCGCCGCTGCGGGTGGGTTTTGGCAACGGCAGCTTCGATGCCTTCAACCTTGGCGGCGTCGCCACCGCGCCGATCATCTCGGTCGCCGAAGGTGGCAGCGGCGCCGACTGGTTCCCGGCCTTCGCAGCCGCCGACCCGACGGCCACGCTGGGCACCGTGGTGCCGAGCCCGCCCGGCCCGCTGGTGCCCGGCGGCATGGGCATGACGACCTTCATGCTCGACCCAGGCTTGAGCCGCTTCTTCACCTTCGCGTCGATGGCGGTGCCGAGCAACGACCTGTTCATCGGCAACGATGACCCGATGGAATACGACCTGCTCGATGCCGCCGGCAACCTGCAGATCACGAGCATCACCGTGCGTGCCAATGAAATCTGGGACGCCGGCTCCGAGGTCTTCGACCCCACCGCAGCCGCGTTTGTGGCCGGTGGCACGAACAGCCTGCGCACCGACCAGAACTCGGTCGTGGCTTTCAACTTCGCCGAGCTCGCCGCCTTCAACGGCATGACCACCGGCGCGGCCTATGTGCTCAACAGCCAGCTGCGCGGCAGTGACGAGGTCTACCGGATTTCGTTCTCGGTCGTCGCGGTGCCCGAGCCCGAGAGCTACGCGCTGATGCTGGCCGGGCTGGTGGGTGTGGCCGCCATCGCGCGCCGACGCCGCAACGCTGATCGCAGCGCGGTGTAAGGTTTTGCCGCTGGCCGCCGACCCGGCGGTGATGAATTGCCGGTTGCTCCTGGTCGAGGACGACGACGCCATCGCCGATGTCGTCGGCCTGCACCTGGGCCAGGCTGGTTTCGACGTCCAGCGCGAGGCCGACGGCGGCCTCGCGCTGCACCGCATAGACGCTGGCGGCTGGGATCTGGTGCTGCTCGACCTGGGCCTGCCCGGCGCCGACGGCTGGGACCTGTGCCGCCACCTGCGCCAGCGCCACGCCGCGGTGCCGGTGATCATCGTCAGCGCGCGCAATACCGAAACGCATCGTGTGCTCGGCCTCGAACTCGGCGCCGATGACTACCTGGCCAAGCCGTTTTCGATGCTCGAACTGGTCGCCCGGGTGCGCGCGCTGCTGCGCCGCACCGAGCAGTTGCAGCAGCAGAGTCGCCAGGCCGCGCCAGCGCCGATCCCGATCGGCCGGCATCGGCTCGACGCCACCCGGCGGGCCTTGTTGCGCGGTGACGAAAGCCTGGCCCTGACCCTGCGCGAATTTGACCTGCTGCACTTTTTGGTGCGCCACCCGGGCCAGGTCTTCAGCCGCGCCGAGCTGCTCGACCGCGTCTGGGGCAGCGGCTTCGACGGCTACGAACATACCGTCAATTCACACATCAACCGGCTGCGCAGCAAGATCGAAACCGACCCCCACCAACCGCAGCTGATCCAGACCGTTTGGGGTGCCGGATACCGCTTCGACGCCGGCCGCGCGCGTGCCGATCTGTGAGCGAGCGATCGCACCCGAGCCAACCATGAAAACCAGCTTCACCCGCCGCCTGACCTGGGTGCTCGTGTTGTTGCTGCTCGGTTACGGCCTGGCGGTTGCCGCGCTCGGGCGCCACCTGGCGCGCGAGCACGAGGTCGAATCGCTGCAGCGCATCTCACATGGCCTGGCGCGCCACATCGTCGAACGCTGGCCCGAGCTCACGCGCGGCGGCGCCGATACCAGCGCGGCCAGCGAGGCCAGCGACCTCGCCGCGCGCGGCGCGCTGCTGAAGATGCTGATGGTGGTGAACCCTGGCGTCGAGGTCTACCTGCTCGATGCCGACGGCCGCGTCGCGGCCTATATCGGCGAGCCGGGCATGGTCCGCCAGCACGCCGTTGACCTGGTGCCGGTGCGCGCTTTTTTAAGCGGCGCGCCGCTGCCACTGCGCGGCACCGACCCGATGCGCGAGGGCAGCGGCGCCAGCAAAACTTTCAGCGCCGCGATGTTCCCGCCAACTGCCGGCCAGGCCAAGCCGCCGGGTTATCTGTACGTGGTGCTCGAAGGCCAGGCGCGGGCGCAGGTCAGCGGCCCGCTCGGCCTGCAAGGCGCGTGGCAGACAGCCGCTGCAGCAGCGGCGCTGGCGCTGCTGTTGACGCTGCTGCTTGGCGCCTTGCTCTTTCAGCGCCTGACCCGGCCGCTGCGCGAGCTGGCAGGGCGGATGCAGCGGTTCAGCGTCGGGCCGGTGGCACCGACGCTTTCCGCGCTGGGTTCACGAGTCGATGCGCATGTCGATGCGCGCGCCGACGCGCTTGCCGATGCACGTGCTGACTCGCGCGCAGGCGACGAGGTCACGGCCATCGCCGACAGCTTTGCCGCGATGTCGACCCGCATTGCCAGCGAAGTGCAATCGCAGGCCGACCAGGCGCGGGCGCACCGCGAGGTGATGGCCAACGTCGCGCACGACCTGCGCACGCCGCTGACGGCGCTGCACGGGCATCTCGAGGCGCTGCGCCTGCCGGCTGCGACGGCAACGGCAACGGCGATGACATCGGCAACGACAACGACAGCTTTCGAGGCTGATGCAGCGCACCGCCGCCGCCTCATCGACACCGCGTTGGCGCAGAGCGACAAGGTGCGCCGGCTGTCGCAGCAACTCTTCGAGCTGGCCACGCTGCAAGCCACCGACCATGTGCTGCAACACGAACGCTTCCGCCTCGACGAACTGGTCGCCGATACGGTGCAGAAGTTCGAGCTCAGCGCCCCGGTCGCGCTGGCCGGCCCGGCGCCGGGCGGGATCGAGCTCGACGGCGACCTGCACCTCATCGAACGTGCGCTGACCAACCTGATCGACAACGCGGTGCGCCATGCCGGCAGTGCGCAGCCGGTGCAGGTGCATGTGCGCATGCACAGCGACGGCCGCAGCGCCGAAGTGCTGATCGAAGACCATGGCCCCGGCATGCCGGCCGAACTGGCGCGCCGGCTCGACGCCGGTACGCCGGTGCGCGACGCGCCGCGGCAGCGGGCGCGGGGTGGCAGCGTTGGTAGCGGCAACGGCAACGGCAACGGCGGCGGCCATGGCGGTGGCATGGGCGGCCTGGGCCTGGCGATCGCACAACGCATCGCCGCATTGCATGGCGGCAGCCTGACGACGTTGCCGGCACCCGAAGGCGGCACGCGGCTGCGCTTGGCGCTGCCGCTGCGGGTGGTGGTGGGGGTCGCTTGATCGGCTGGTGACGATCGACGGGCGCGCAGGCTTGCGAGCGGCCGAGCAGGCCAGCTCGCGGGCAGGTGGTCTGAAGCGACCGTCAGGATCGGCTCTTGGATGACCGGTTTGGGTCTGCGAACCCCGTTCGCGCCTACGAAAGGAGCCAGCGTACTCAGCGAGCCGGAAGCAGCCCCTCCCGTACCAGAACGGCGCGAATTTCATGCAAACACGCCGAGATGCGACCGGTCGGAAAGCGAATCTGCCCGAGCCCAGCGATGTTTGTGAACTCGGCGCAACCTTCTTCAAGCAAGACGATGGCGCGGTTGAAACCCAACCGGCCCTGAAACAACCCGACCTCGTGGATGACGTTCATGCGCGCCTGCATCTCGCCATCCAACCGCTCGTCTTCGGCGGTCAGTACCAGAAGTGCAATCGCCGAAGCGTCCATCATTTGCTTGAGGCGATCGCTGGTCGCTACGCCTGCCGTGGGCACACGGTTGAACTCGTCAGGCAGCAAGCCAAGATCGTCCTTGATGTAGTCCTTCAACTCACGCCAAAGCTGCGAACGCCCATGACCGATGAAGACGCGCGATGGTTGCGCTGGGTTGTTTGACGGTGCGGCTCCCAAGCCTAGGGTCTCGGCATGGATCGCAATGCGGCGCGACAGTCGTGAAAGTTCCTTGGCGGCGATGTACGGGCAATTTGCGACCGCCACCTTGGCGAGGACACGCATGTGACCAGGTACCCTCGTCCCTTGGTTAAGGGCGAGCATGTCGCGCGTGACGACCTGCCCCTTTGAGCGCCAGCTTTCGACCACGTCACCCTCGTCAACAATTCGAATTGCCTCAACTTCCCTTCGCATCGCGGCTAAGTTCGCGTCAGGCACGGAATTGCTGGTTAAAGCAGTCAGTAACGCGACGAGGGTCGTCTTGCAGTCAACAGCACGTTCGCCCGCTGCAATGGCAACTCGCAGGATGCTCGCGATGTCGGGGTTGCCTGCCATTTGCTCAATCGCGGCCTGCACATGGTCGGCGCTGAACTCTTCCCATTCACCAACCGTGTCGTTTGCGTAGCGCTCGCGCAGCCCCCACTCCTGGCTGAACTGAGCACCCGGCGGTGCCGGGTCCAGGCCGCGGTAATAGACATTGGCCTGGTACCCAAGCCAAGAACCGCTCCACGCCTTCCCGACACGTTCAGCCGCGGCACTAAGTGCCTCAAGCGCCGCGTGGACTTCGTGTGCCCGCCCCTCCTGGGCGAGCGCGGCCGCTTCTTCGCTAACCACACGGATGCGTTCGATGATGCTCATGCGTCAATGTAACCCGCGCATTGGAGCCGAGCTACGGCGCGGGTGCTACCGACGGGAAGTCTGCCTCTGAGTCCGCGACATGACCGCTTTGGTCGACTTCAAGTGTCGAGCGCGATAGCCCGAATTCTCGCGATTCAAATGCACGGAACCTTTGCACGCCGATGCTCGCCGCTACCGTTGTCGCCATTGCCGACGGTTGGATTCAGCAGTCTCACCACTCCCAGCGGTTCGCGGGCCACCGCCAGGCTGAAGCCGCTGAACTCACGCACTTCCGGGACGCCGGCGCTCCACAAGGCGTGCTCGGCGGCCGTCGTTGCTCGGGACCTGCGGGTAGCGTCGCTTTAACCGCAACCAAAACCTCGGCACGACCGGATCCCCGACCGAGTTCAGGCGAGTTGCACCAGATCCCACTTGTTGCCATACAGGTCGAGGAAAACCACCACCCGCCCGTAGACCTCATCACGCGGCGTCTCGGTAAACCGCACGCCCAAGCTGCGCAGGCGCCGGTAGTCGGCTTCGAAATCGCTGGTGTGCAAAAAAAGGAATACCCGGCCGCCGGTCTGGTTGCCGATGAAAGCGCGCTGTTCTTCATTGGCGGCACGCGCGAGCAGCAGTTCGGCACCACCACGGCCAGCCGCATCAGCATCAGCCTCACCACCCCGCGGCCTGACCCGCACCCAGCGTTTGTCGGCGCTCAAGCGCGTGTCTTCGAGCAGCTCGAAGCCAAGCACGCGGGTATAAAAATCGATCGATTCGTCGTAGTCGCGCACGAGCAGGCTGATCGCCGCAAGGCTTTGTTTTGAAGTCATCAGCAGCAGCGATTCACTTGCGCCAGAACGACGGCGAAAACAGCACCAGCACCGCGAGAAGCTCCAGCCGGCCGAGCAGCATCACGATGCTGCAGACCCAGGTCTGGAAGTCGCTCAAGCCCTGGAAATTGTTCGCCGGCCCGACCTGCCCCAGCCCCGGGCCGGTGTTGTTGATGCAGGCCACCACCGCGGTAAAAGCGCTGACGACATCCAGCCCTGTGAAGAGCAGCAACATCGTCGCGCCCGACATCACCGCGCCGTAGATAAGCATGAAGGCCAGCACCGATTGCAGCACCCGCGGCTCGACGATGTTGCCGGCCAGCGTGACCGGCACCACCGCGCGCGGGTGCAGGATGCGCACCAGCTCGTTGCGCGCGGTTTTCACGAGCAGCATGGCGCGGACCATCTTGATGCCGCCGCCGGTCGAGCCGGCGCAGGTGGCAAAGCAGCACAAGAAGAGCATCAGCACCGGCGCAAAGATCGGCCACTTCGCGTAATCCACCGTCACCAGCCCGGTGGTGGTGGCGATCGAGACGACGCTGAACGCGGCATGTCGCAGGGACTCGGCAAACGTCGGGTAGACCTGGTGCGCGGTGAGGAAAACCGCGACGCCGAATACCGACAGGACCATCACGCCAAAAAACATCCGCGCCTCGACGTCACGCCAGAGCACCCACGCCGAGCGGCGCTTCCAGACCAGAAAGTAAAGCGCGAAATTGACGCCCGCCACGAGCATGAAAAATACCGCCACGGCTTCGATCGCAGCGGAGTTGAAAAACCCGATGCTCGCGTCGTAAGCC
>JANPDN010000225.1:0-23928 GCA_031431555.1 Rubrivivax sp. | reverse complement strand
CGCGGTTCGACCCCGCCGGCCAGCCGATCTTCAACGTCGCGGTGATGTCCACAGGCGGTGAGCACAACCCGCAGGCGCTGACCACTTGGGGCCAGCAGGTGCTGCAAAAGCGCTTGGAGAACGTGCGCGGTGTCGGCGCGGTGTCGGTCATCGGCGGCGTGCAGCGCGAGATCAACGTCCATGTGCGGCCGGCCGCGATGGAGGCCTTGGGCGTCGGCATCGAGCAGATCGTGGCCGCGCTGCGCAGCGAAAACCAGGAGCTGCCGCTCGGCGCGATCCGCTCGCGCGAGCAAGAGCGGGTGGTGCAGATCAACGCCCGGCTGAAGACACCGCAGGATTTTCGCGACATCGTCGTCGCGCGGCGCGGTGTCGGCGCAAATGCAGCGCCGGTCAAGTTGTGGCAACTGGCGGATGTGGTCGACGGGCCGCAGGAGGTCGAAAGCCTGGCGCTTTACAACGGCCGGCGCACAGTGCTGCTGAGCGTGCAGAAGTCGCAGGGCGAAAATACGATCGGCGTTGTCGACGGCCTGCAACGCGCGTTGGCCGACGCACAAACGCTGCTGCCGGCGGGCATGCAGACCGAGGTCAACCGCGACAACTCGCGCTCGATCCGGGTCTCGGTGGCGAATGTCAAACGCACCCTGCTCGAAGGCGCTGCGCTGACGGTGCTGATCGTCTTTTTGTTCCTCAATTCCTGGCGCTCCACGGTCATCACCGGGCTGACGCTGCCGATCGCGCTGATCGGCACTTTTCTCTTCATGTATGTCTTCGGCTTCACGATCAATACCATCACGATGATGGCGTTGAGCCTGTGTGTCGGCTTGCTGATCGACGATGCGATCGTCGTGCGCGAGAACATCGTGCGCCATATCGCGATGGGCAAGAGCGCCCACGACGCAGCCCTGGCCGGCACCGAAGAAATCGGCTTGGCGGTGCTCGCCACCACGCTGTCGATCGTCGCCGTGTTTTTGCCGATCGGTTTCATGGGCGGCATCGTGGGCAAGTTTTTCCACGAGTTCGGCATCACCATCGTCGCCGCTGTGCTGATCAGCATGTTCGTGAGTTTTACGCTCGACCCGATGCTGTCCAGCGTCTGGCACGATCCCCAGGCGCATGGCCGCGCGGCCGGTGCACCGGTGACGCTGTACGACCGCACGATCGGGCGTGTCACCGGCCTCTTCGACCGCCTCACGCTGGCGCTTGGCGACGCCTACCAGGCGATCCTGCGCTGGTCGTTGAAGCACAAACTCGTCACCGTGCTGCTGGCCTTGTCGACCTTCGTCGGCAGCCTGTTCGTGATCCCGACGCTCGGCGCGGAGTTTGTGCCCAAGGCCGACTTCTCGGAGACGCAGGTCAATTTCTACACCCCCGTCGGCTCGTCGCTCGAGGTCACCGAGATGCGCGCCAAACAAGTCGATGCGGCGCTGCGCGAGCTGCCCGAAGTGCGCTACACCGTGGCCACCATCAACAGCGGTTTTGCACAAGGCAAGATCTACGCCTCGGTCTATGTGCGCCTGGTCGACCGCAAGGACCGCGCGCGCAGCGTGGCGCAGATGGCGGTGCCGTTGCGCGAACGCCTCTCGCGCATCCCCGGCATCACGATCACGAATATCGGCGCCACCGATCTCGGCGGCGACAAGAGCCTGCAGTTTTCGATCCAGGGCAGCGACTTGAACGAGCTCGCGCGCATCTCGCGGGTGCTGCTGCCCAAACTGAGCGCGATCCCCGGGTTGGTGGATCTGGACAGCACGCTCAAGGCCGACAAGCCGACCATTGCCATCGAGGTCAGGCGCGATGCTGCAGCCGACCTCGGCTTGAATGTGAATGCGCTCAGCAGCACGCTGCGCACCTTGCTCGCCGGCCAGACGGTAGGCAACTGGCGCGCGCCCGATGGCGAGAATTACGACGTCAAGGTGCGCCTGGCGCCGGGCCAGCGTGCGCAAGCCG
Source organism: Rubrivivax sp. (assembly GCA_031431555.1). Taxonomy (GTDB): domain Bacteria; phylum Pseudomonadota; class Gammaproteobacteria; order Burkholderiales; family Burkholderiaceae_C; genus Rubrivivax. The sequence goes on along the minus strand of JANPDN010000225.1, from coordinate 21,981 downwards.
CTGACCTCGGGGCGCTGCCGCTGCAGGTGGGCACCGCGGCGGACGGCAGCGCACGTGTGGTGCACCTGGCGCAGGTGGCCGATGTGCGGCCGTCGACCGGGCCGAACCAGATCAACCGGCGCGACCTCAACCGCGAAATCAATATCGACGCCAATGCACTCGGCCGCAGCACCGGCGAAATTTCTGCCGAGATCCGCAAGCTGCTCGACGAGATCTCTTGGCCACCGGGTTACCGTTATTCCTTTGGCGGCTCGACAAAAAATATGCAGGAGTCGTTCAACTACGCGATCGGTGCGCTGGCCTTGGCCGTCGTCTTCATCTACATGATCCTGGCCAGCCAGTTCAAGAGCTTCTTGCAGCCGCTGGCGCTGATGAGCGCGTTGCCGCTGACGCTGATCGGCGTCGTGCTCGCGTTGATGAGCTTTCGCTCGACGCTGAACATGTTCTCGGTCATCGGCGTCGTGATGCTGATGGGGCTGGTGACCAAAAACGCGATCCTGCTCGTCGACTTTGCGATCCGCGCGCGGGAGGCCGGCATGGAGCGATCGGCCGCGCTGCTCGAAGCCGCACGTGTGCGCCTGCGGCCGATCCTGATGACCACGCTGGCAATGATCTTCGGCATGGTGCCGCTGGCATTCGCACTCACCGAAGGCAGCGAGCAGCGCGCGCCGATGGGGCAGGCCGTCATCGGTGGCGTCATCACCTCGTCGCTGCTGACGCTGGTCGTGGTGCCGGTGGTCTATTGCTGGCTCGACGACCTGGCGGCCTGGGCGCGCCGCCGCACCGGCAAGCGCGTTGTCGCAGCCACACCCGTCACCGCATCCACCGCCAGCGATGCCGGTGCCGCCTAGAATTCCGCCCTTCCCCCGACTGCGCCGCCGCCACCCCATGAACGTCGAACTCGCCCGCTTCAACATGATCGAGCAGCAGATCCGCCCCTGGGAGGTGCTCGACCCCGCGGTGCTCGCCGTGCTGGCCGCGGTCAAGCGCGAGGATTTCACGCCGCCGCAGCTGCGCTCGCATGCGTTTGTCGACAGCCAATTGCCGTTGATCGACGGCGCGCCCGACGGCGCCTGCATGCTGGAGCCCAAGGTCGAGGCAAGGTTGCTGCAAGAGCTGCGCGTGATGCCCGGCGAGCGCGCGCTCGAAATCGGCGCCGGCTCGGGCTTCATGGCCGCCCTGCTCGCCCACCGCGGCGCCGCGGTCACGACGCTGGAAATCCGCGCCGACTTGGGCAAACTGGCGCGCGCCAACCTGGCCCGCGCCGGGCTGTCGCGGGTCAAGGTGCATGAGGCCGATGGCAGCAGCGGCTGGGCGGCTGGCGCGCCGTTCGACGTGATCGCGGTCTCGGGCTCGGTATCGGCGGTGCCCAAGACGCTGCTGCAGCAGCTCAAAGTCGGTGGCCGGCTGGTGGCCATCGTCGGTGAATTGCCGGTGATGCGCGCGCGGCTTTACACCCGCGTCGCCGACGCTTCCTGGTCTGACGACGAACTCTTCGATACCGTGGCGCCGCGCTTGCTTAATTTTGGCGAGCCGAGCCGCTTCAGTTTTTCATGATGCCGGTCGCGCAGCCCATCGGCAGCTTCTGGCCTTGTGCCCCCGTTGCGGCGCAACTCGTCGCATCGCAGTCGCCGCCAGCAGCCTTACCCGGTACAACCGCGCCAGCCCTGACGCCTGAACCACAAGGATTCCCCATGCGCCTGATGCGCCTGTTTGATGCCCGCCCCCAGCGCCGATTCACGCCGCGCTTTACCGCAGTCGTGCTGGCCCTGGCCAGCGTCGGATTTGCCGCGCAGGCCCAGAGCCTGCAAGCCGTCTACGACGCTGCCAAGGTTTACGACGCCACCTACCTCGCGGCGCGTGCACTGGCGGCGTCGGCCGAATTCCGCGTCGCGCAGGCCGACGCTCTGACGCGGCCTTCGGCGGCCTTGAGCGGCAGCGCCACGACCACCGCGCTCGATGTGCCGCGTCTGAACATCGGCGACTCCAACAGCATCGGCGCCACGGTCAACGGCCGCTACCCGATCATCAACCGCGGCAATCTGGCGACTATCTCGCAGGCGCGCAAGTCGCAGGCGCTGTCGCAGGCCGATCTGGAAACCGCCGAGCAGGACTTGATCGTGCGTGTGGCCCAGGCCTATTTCGACGTGCTCGCCGCGCAGGACGCGCTGGCCAGCACCCAGGCCAGCAAGGCCGCCACTGCCGAGCAACTCGCGTCGGCAAAGCGCAATTTTGAAGTCGGCACCGCGACCATCACCGATACCCGCGAAGCGCAGGCCCGGTTCGACCTCGACACAGCGCGCGAGATCGCTGCCGACAACGACCTGCGCACCAAACGCATCGCGCTCGACCAGATCGTCGGTCGGGCGGGCGTCGCGCCCAAGGGCCTGGCCGCGCCGGTGGTGCTGCCCGCGCCGGCACCGGCGGACCCCGAGGTGTGGGTCAACAACGCCGACAGCGGCCACCCCGCAGTGCGCAAATCGCGCCTCGGGCTGGAGATCGCCCAGCTGGAGACCGAACGCGCGCGCGCTGCCGAATCGATGACCTTGGACGCGATCGGCTCGGTCGGCGCCACGCGCGGCAGCGGCGGCTTGTCGTCATCACCAGGCATCACCAAGTCGGCCACGATCGGCGTGCAACTGAACCTGCCGCTGTATACCGGCGGCGCCACCGGCAACCGGATCAAGGAAACCGTGGTGCTCGAGGAAAAGTCGCGCAACGATGTCGAGGCCGCGCGACGCTTCGTTGCCCAGACCACGCGGCAGGCCTACTTTGGCGTGCAGTCGGGGCTGGCGCAGGTCAAGGCGCTCGAAGCCGCCGAGTCGTCGAGCCGCCTCGCGCTTGAAGCCACCCAGCTCGGTTACCGGGTCGGCGTGCGCGTCAACCTGGACGTGCTGAACTCGCAGACCCAACTCTTCCAGACCCAGCGCGACCTGGCCAAGGCACGTTACGACGTCATCGTCGGGGGCTTGAGGCTGCGCCAGGCCTCGGGGCAGCTCAAGGCCGACGACCTGCGTGGGGTGAATGGCCTGTTGCAGCCGTAGACAACTCAGCAACGCTTCTTCACCGCGGCGCCACGTCAGCGGGGCGTCGGCCGGGGCAAACTCCCGCTATCCGATTCAGGAGCGGCAAGCATGGCCCAGAGCAGCAAAGCGGCAGGCGTCGACAGCGCCAGCGCGGCGGTAATCGCGGCGCATCGGTTCGGCCTCGGTGAGCCTTCGCTGGCCGGTATGGCCGGCGACCCCGCCGCCTGGCTGACAGCGCAGATCGGGCCTGCGGATGCGCAACGGGGCGACAACCTGGCCACGCTGGGTGATGGCGTCAAGCGGTATGCCGAGTTCCTGTTCAAACAACGCAGCGCTGCGGGCGTGGCCGCGATGGCCGCAGCCGCACCGGCAGCATCGGTGCCAGCAGACAGCCGCAGCGGCGAGCAGCAATTTGGTGAACACTTTCGCCAACTCGTACAAAACGATGTGCGCGCGCATTTGGCGACTGCCATCGTCACGCAGCGGCCGTTTGCCGAACGCCTGGCGCTCTTTTGGGCGAACCACTTCACGGTGTCGATGGCCAAGGCCAGTGCGCGCGGGCTGGTCGGCGCTTTCGAGCGCGAGGCGATCCGGCCGCATATCGCAGCGTCGTTCGAGACCCTGCTCAAGAGCGCCGTCAAACATGGCTCGATGCTGCGTTATCTGGACAACGAGCTCAGCGCCGGGCCGAACTCGCGGCTCGTGCAACAGCGCGCGCGGCGTGCACGCGACAGCGGCGACAACAGCCCGCGCATCACCGGCCTCAACGAAAACCTGGCCCGCGAGGTGCTCGAGCTGCACACGCTTGGCGCCGCGAGCAAGGCCTACACCCAGCGCGACGTCACTCAGTTTGCGGCCGTCCTCACCGGCTGGCGCGTCCCGCTGCGGCCGGCCGACTACGCCAGCGCAGTAGCCTCGGAGATCAGCGCGCGTTTCGACCCGGCATGGCACGAACCCGGTGACAAGCAGTTGCTCGGCCGGGTCTACCCCGAAGGCGCAGCGGCGCTCGACGCGGTCTTGCACGACCTCGCGCAGCACCCGGCCACCGCGCGTTTTGTCGCGCTGAAGCTGGCTCGCCACTTCGTCGCCGACGAACCGCCGCCGGCGCTGGTCGACCGGCTGGTGGCGGAATACGGCCGCACCGACGGCGACCTGCCGAGCCTGTACCGCGCGCTCATCGATGCACCCGAAGCCTGGGCGCCGGCGCCGGCCAAGTTGAAGACGCCAGAAGAGTTTGCGTCGTCGACCTTTCGCCTGCTTGGCCTGGGCGAGCAGCCGCTGGCGCGCAATGCCGACGCCTCGATCGCGATGATGGGCCAGCGTTTGCAGGCCGCGCCATCGCCGGCCGGCTGGCCCGACCGCGCCGAAGAATGGTTGTCGCCCGACGCGGTGTGGAAACGGGTCGAATGGGCCACGCGCGTTGCCGAGCGTGCCGGGCGCAATACCGATGCGCGCGTGCTGGCGCGCAGCGCGTTGGGGCCGCGCTTGAGCGAGGCCACCGCAAGCCAGATAGAACGTGCCGCCGACGGCCCGCAGGCACTGGCGCTGTTGCTGCTGTCGCCGGAATTTCAACGCCGCTGATTTCTGGAGTTAGCCATGAACCAACCCCTGCTCCGAGCCCGGCCGCGGAACTCGCCGATGCAGCGCCGGCAATTTGTCGCCGCGCTTGCTGCGGGCGCAGCGGCACCGCTGACGAGCCTGAGCTTTGCCGCGCAGGCTGCGGCCAGCGACCGCCGCCTGGTGTTGGTCGTGCTGCGCGGTGGGCTCGACGGCCTGGCCGCGGTGCCCGCCGTCGGCGACCCGGCGTTCGCCGACGCGCGCGGCGCGCTGGCCCAATACCCGACCGCAGCGCTGCCGCTGACCGGGCCGTTTGCGCTGCACCCGGCTCTGGCCCAGGTGCATGCCATGTTCGGCCGCGGCGAGGCTGCCATCGTGCATGCCACTGGCCTGCCTTACCGCGAGCGCTCGCATTTCGACGCCCAGCAGGTGCTCGAATCCGGCGGTAGCCATCCGCACCAGTTGCTCACCGGCTGGCTGGCACGCGCGCTGGCGTCCGACCAGCGCCGCGGCATCGCGCTGAATACCGCCGTGCCGCTGGTGCTGCGCGGGCCGGGGCAGATCGACACCTGGGCGCCATCGACCTTGCCCGAGCCGACAGCCGACCTCGTCGCGCGGCTTGAGCAGCTCTACCGCGCCGACCCCGCGCTGGCGCAGGCACTGGCGCGCGCCAAGGGCCTGCGCGGCGAACCGGCGATGGCGACCGATGCTCCTTCGGGCATGGCAGGCATGGCCGGCGGCGGTGGCCGCGGCGCCGCGGTGGCACTGGCGCGCAAGGCGGCCGAATTTCTCAGCGCACCGGGCGGGCCGCAGGCCGCGGTGCTCGAGATGAACGGCTGGGACAGCCACGCCAACCAGGCCGCACCGAATGGCGCGCTGTCGAACAACCTGGGCACGCTCGACGCCGCGCTGGCGGCCTTGCGCGACACGCTGACGGCGCCACCGGCGCAAGGGTTGTGGTCACGCACCGTCGTGCTCGTGGTTACCGAGTTCGGCCGCGAAGTCGCCGCCAACGGCACCTTGGGCACCGACCATGGCAGCGGCGGCGCCGCGCTGTTGCTCGGCGGCGCTGTCAAAGGCGGCCAGGTCGTCACCGACTGGCCCGGCCTGGCGCGCGCCGAGCGCTTCGAAGGCCGCGACCTGCGCATCACGACCGACCTGCGCGCGGTCTTGCGCACCGTCTTGCACGAACATTTGAAGATCGGCACGGCGGCAATCGACCGCGATGTTTTTCCCGGCAGCGCCGGGCTGCGCCGGCTGGATCTGTTGCGCGGCTGATCGCGCTGCCGCTGGGCGCGTCACGTCGTGGCGTCGGGGCGCGGCTCAAGGCCGTCGAGCAAGCGCTGCGCAACGCGCATCCCGAGAACGACCCGTGACAGCGCGGCATGGCGGCCGGCCGCTGCCCTCGGGATGCCAAAACAAGATGTCAGAAGTATCTCAGGGCAATGTAATGACGCGCCACCGCCGGCCGGTCAATCTCGCTGTGCAGCATCAACAACATCCAAGGGAACACCATGCATCGGGTCCTCTCGAAAATCGGCCTCGGGTTGGCTCTTGCGCTGGCAGCCTCGGCCGCCACCGCCACTGCCACCGCCTGGGTCTACCAAAACGGCCCGGCGTTCATCATCGACCAGGACAGCGTCGTATCCGGGCGTGCCAGCGCCGAGTTGGGCGGTGGTGCCAGCGATGGCGCAGGCTCCTATAGCTATGTCGGCAGCGCGTATGCCGATACCCGGCGCGGCGCGCTCGGCGCCGCCGCGACGGCCAATGGCGTTGGCTATGGGGCGGCCAACGATCGGCTGGTGGTGCGTTCGGAGGCAAGCTTTTCCGAGGCGGTCACGTTTTCCGGGTCGGGCCCAGTGACGTTCAGGCTCGCGGTGCAGGGCAATTTTCTTGCGTCGAACTTTGGTGGGCAGATGTCCTCGCGCGCCGAGCTGGCGGTGCTCGGCTCCGGGGCTTCGCCGGTTACCGCGAGCACGTTCTGGCGCGGCGGCAACACACGCCTGAATGTGTCGACCAACCAGACCGTGGTCTCGGCGCTGCCGTCCAACTTCATCGTCTGGCTCGAATCGACGTTCTCAGCGCTGGCCGGCGTCCCGTACATCATCGAAGGCGAATTGGTAGTGTTCGTGACGCCCCCGACCGACGGTTCGGTACAAGCCCTCTTCGACCACACCGCGCAGCTGGCGATCTTCACACCCGACGGTGTGACGTTCACGTCGGCGAGTGGCGACTTTCTCAGCCTCGCCACCCCCGCCGTGCCCGAGCCCGGGACGCTTGCGACGGCGCTGGCAGGGCTGTTGATGGTCGCGCTCACAGGCGCCACGCAGCGACGCAGGTGCGGCTCGAACGCTACTGCCGCGGTTTGCGGCTCGTGAGCAGCGCGAGCAATTCACCGACCATGCGCTTGGCCGCACCGCGGTGGGCGGCGGCAAATTCAAACGCATTCCTGACCCAGTCGTTGCGCGCCGGGTCGCTGACCAACGACACCGCCTGAGCGACACCGGCGTCGATATCCTTGACCCGGATCGCCGCACCAGCAGCCAACGCCAGCTCGGCCGCATCGGCAAAATTGAAGGTGCTCGGCCCCATCACCAGCGGACAGCCGCAGGCCGCGGCTTCGATCAGGTTCTGCCCGCCCAACGGCGCAAAACTCCCACCGAGCAGCGCGACATCGGCAACGCCGTAATACAGCGGCATTTCGCCGAGCGTGTCACCGAGCCAGACATCGGCATTGGCGACATCGTCTGGCGGCACGTCGCCCATGTGGCTGCGCCGGCGCACCTTCAAGCCGAAGCCGCGCGCGATCTCGGCAACTTCGTCAAAGCGCTGCGGATGGCGCGGCACGATGAGCAGCAGCGGGCGTGGCAGGGGCAAGCGCATCCAGGCCTGCAGCAGCATCAACTCTTCGCCTTCTCGGGTGCTCGCGGCCAGCACCACCGGCCGCGCCAGCGCCTGGCGCCACTGCAGCCCACGCGCCAGCAGTTTGGCCGGCGGTGTGACATCAAACTTGATATTGCCGCAGACACGCACCTGGCGCGCACCGGCGCGGCGCAGGCGCCAGGCATCGGTTTCGGTCTGCGCCAGCACCAGCGCCAGGCTGCGCACCGCGGGCTCGATCAGGCTCGCCCAGCGCTCGCCTGCCAAGCGGCTTTTTTCGCTCAGGCGCGCGTTGGCAAGCACCATCGGCAGGCCCATCGACTGCGCAGCATGCAGCAAGTTGGGCCAGGTCTCGGTTTCCATCAACACACCGACCAGCGGCCGGTGGCGCAGCAAAAAACGACCCACCGCGCCGGGGGTGTCGAAGGGCAACCAGACCTGCGTATCGCCGGGTTTGAGCAAGGCCTTGCCGGCGTCGCGGCCGGTGGCCGTGCCATGCGTGAGCAGCAGCTTGAGGCCCGGTTCGACCTGGCGCAATACATCGATCAGCGCCGCCGCGGCCTTGGTTTCACCCAGCGATACCGCGTGCACCCAGACGGCCCCTGGTGCAGCACGCGGCCCGCCGGCGCCCAGGCGTTCGCCCCAATGCTGACGGTAGGCGGGTTCACTTCTACCCCGCCACCAAAGGCGAACAAAGTACGCTGGTGTGAGCAGGCGCAGCAGCGTCGAATAGACGAAGCGCGCGAAGGCGGGGCTCAATGCGCTGGCGCAGTGATCTTGGCGTCGGGCTTCACCGCCCGCAACGCGGCCATGAATTCGGTCTCGATGCGATGCAGCGCGGCAGGCGTGTGGCCCTCAAAACGCAGCACCAGCACCGGCGTGGTGTTCGAGCCGCGGATGAGGCCGAAGCCATCGGGGTAGTCCGCCCGCACGCCATCGATCGTGGTCAGCTCAGCGCCGGGGAAGCGCGCGTTTTTCTGCAACTCGGCGACGATGCGCGCCGGCTCGCCTTCGGCGCAGGGCACGTTCAACTCAGGCGTCGAAAAACTCGTCGGCAGCGCGTTGAGCACCTGGCTCGGATTATTGCTGCGCGACAGGATCTCGAGCACCCGCGCGGCGCAGTAAGTCGCATCATCAAATCCGTACCAGCGCTCGCCAAAAAAGATGTGCCCGCTCATCTCGCCGGAGATCGGCGCGCCAATCTCGGCCATCTTGGCCTTGATCAGCGAGTGCCCGGTCTTGTACATCATCGGCACGCCGCCGGCCTTGCGGATCACTGGCGCCACGCGCTGGCTGCACTTGACGTCGAAGATCACCGTTGCGCCGGGGTTGCGCTTGAGCACATCGGTGGCCAGCAGCATCAGTTGGCGGTCGGGGTAGATGATCTGGCCGTCTTTGGTCACCAGGCCGAGGCGGTCGCCATCACCATCAAATGCGATGCCAATTTCGGCGCCGCTGCTTTTGACTTTGGCGATCAGCTCGGCCAGGTTTTCCGGCTTGCTCGGGTCGGGGTGGTGGTTGGGGAAATCGCCATCGACTTCTGAATAAAGTTCGATGACCTCGCAGCCCAAGGCCCGCAAAACACCGGGCGAAGACGCCCCCGGAATGCCGTTGCCGGAGTCGACCACGATCTTCATTCGCCGCGCCAGTTTGCAGTCACCGACGATGCGCTGAAGGTATTCGCGCCCGATGTCCATCTTCGCGCTGCGGCCGCGCTTTTTGACATAGTCCTCGGCCTCGATGCGCTGGCGCAGGCGCTGGATCTCTTCGCCATAAATCGCACGACCGCCGAGCACCATCTTGAAGCCGTTGTAGTCCTTCGGGTTGTGGCTGCCAGTGACCTGGATGCCCGATCGGCAACCCTGTTGGCCGCGTGTGGCGGCAACGTAATACAACATCGGCGTCGTCACCGCGCCGATGTCGACGACATCCAAGCCGGTCGAGACCAGCCCGCGCACCAGCGCCGCGACGAGGCCGGGGCCCGACAGTCGCCCGTCGCGACCGACAGCGACGGCCTTTTCGCCAGCCGCGACGGCGGCGCTGCCAAAAGCCCGGCCGAGGTGTTCGGCAAAGGTCTCGTCGATCGACTTGCCGACGACGCCGCGGATATCGTAGGCCTTGAAGATGGTGGGGTCGATTTTCATGGGTCCTCTGGATCGGTCCGGTCGGCGGGGTTGGCGCGAATCTTTGGGCGGCGGCCGGGCGACCATCGCGCAGCGCCGCCCGCGGCGATTGTAGGCAGCACCGCGGACTGTCGATCCAGCGGCCCGGCTTGCCATTCGTCGCCGGGCGCGTCACCCGCCGGGTGCGGCTGCCTACACTGCCGGCCATGCAAATCGACCGCGCCCTGCTCACCGCCTCTTGGCATTCGTGGATCAGCAATGACAACCGTGAGCGCGCCGGGCCCTGGTGGCTGCAATGGGTCTGGACTTTGCTGTTCTGCGCCGCGCTGGCGGTGCCGTTCACCGTGCTCGGGTTTTTTGCCTTTGCGCGCGGCGAAGGCGCCTGGCGCAACCTGGCCGGTTGGGGTTATTGGTACGGCAAAAATTTCATCGTCAGCCTGACCATCGGCTTGGTCATTCACCTGCTCTTTGACCTGGCACGCATCGGGCCAGCCAAACCCGAACGGATTGCGGCTTGGAAAGGCTGGCAGCGCACGGTGTTTTTTGCCGGCCTGCCACTGCTGGGTGTGGTCATCGGCTGGCCACTTGGCATCGTGCTGGCCGGCACCGACATGCTGGTCTGGGTCAGCAGCCGCGACGGCAACCGCATCATCGGCGGCTCGATCTTTCTGTCGCTGCTGATCACGTTTTTTTTCCATCACTACTTTTCGTCGCGAGCCAAGCAGATCGACGCCGAGCGGCGCGTTACCGAGGCCCAGCTGCGCCTGCTGCAAGCGCAGATCGAGCCGCACTTCCTCTTCAATACGCTGGCCAATGTGCAGTCGCTGATGGACCACGATGTCGCGAAGGCCAAGCAGATGCTGCTGTCGTTCACCGACTACCTGCGCTCGTCGCTGGGCACGCTGCGCAATGAAACCAGCACGCTGGCGCACGAGCTCGACCTGGCACGCAACTACCTGCAGCTTTTGCAGGGGCGGATGGAAGACCGCTTGAAGTTTTCGATCGACGCCGAGCCGGCAGCGCAGGCGCAGCCGCTGCCGCCCCTGTTGTTGCAGCCGCTGATCGAAAACGCCGTCGTGCATGGCCTCGAGCCGAGCATCGAAGGTGGCACGGTCTCGATCAGCGCGCGGGTGCAGCAGCGCCAACTCGTGATCGAAGTGCGCGATGACGGCCGCGGCCTGGGCGCGCCGCAGCGGCTCGGCGCGCGCGCAGCACAGCACCGCAGTGCTGGCCTGGCGCTGGCCAATATCCGCGAGCGCCTGGCCGCGCGTTACGGCCCGGCGGCGACACTCGAGGTCGTGGCCGCGAACCCCGGCACGCTGGCGCGGCTGGTGCTGCCGCTGCAGGCCGCTGCCAAGCCATCGCCGACACCGGTTGCCAAGCTCGCATCGACATCATGACCACCGCCATCCTTGCCGACGACGAACCCCAACTCGGCCGCGCACTGGCGGCTGCACTCGCCGAACAGTGGCCTGCGCTGCACGTGCTGCAAGTCGCGCGCAATGGCATCGAAGCAGCAGAGTGCATCGCTCGGTTGATGCCCGATATCGCCTTCCTGGATATCCAGATGCCAGGCTTGACCGGGCTCGAAGTGGCCCAGGGCATCGAAGGCAAAACACGCGTCGTTTTTGTCACCGCGTTTGATCAGTTTGCGGTGCAGGCGTTTGAGCAAGAAGCGGTTGACTATGTGCTCAAGCCAGTGCAACCCGATCGCCTGGCGCGCACGATCGAGCGTGTCAAGCGCGCGCTGGAGGTCGATCTCGACAGCGCCGCGCTGGCCACGGTGCTGCGGCGCTTGCAGCCAACCGCGCCCTTGACGTCGGCGGCCGCAGCGGCACCGACCCCGCTGCGCTGGGTGCGCGCTGGCCAGGGCGAGCTGACCCACCAGGTCGATGTCAACGAGGTGCTTTTTTTCCACGCCGACGACAAATACACCTGCGTGCAAACGGCAGCTGCCGAACACCTGATCCGCACCCCGATCACCGAACTGGCCCAAGCGCTCGACCCGGCGCAGTTCTGCCAGGTGCACCGCTCGACGATCGTCAACCTGCAGCACCTGGCCGGCACCCGGCGCGACGAATCGAGCCGCCTGTTTCTGCGCATCAAAGGTGCCGACCGCGAACTGCCGGTGAGCCGGGCCTACGTGCATCTGTTCAAGGCGATGTAGCCGCAACAGGCCGCGCGCCCTGCGCCGCCGACTGCCGCAAAGTTTGCCCCCGAGGCATCTGTCCGAAAACGGCGAGTCCGGCTTCGCTGGGTGCCTATGATCGGCACCATGCCCAGCGCCTCGACAATCGCCACCCGCCGCGTCAAACCCGCGGCAGTCAATACCGATGCCGACTACGCGGTCCTGATTGCGCGCGACGCGCGCTTCGATGGCCGGCTGTTTGTCGGCGTCACATCGACGCGGGTTTATTGCCGGCCGGTGTGCCGCGTGCGCACGCCGCTGCAGCGCAACTGCCGCTTCTTCGGCAACGCCGCGATGGCCGAGTCCGCCGGCTTCCGGCCTTGCCTGCGCTGCCGGCCGGAGCTGGCACCCGGGCTGTCGCTGGTCGACTCTTCAGCAGCATTGGCCCAGCATGCGGCGCAGCAGATCGACCAGGCCGTGCAGTTGGGGCACGACCTCTATTTCACCGCTGTCGCGGCCCGGCTCGGTGTCACCGACCGCCACCTGCGGCGCATCTTCCAGCAGGCTTTTGGCGTCACGCCGGTCGACTACCTGACGACGCGCCGGCTGCTGCTGGCCAAGCAGTTGTTGACCGATACGCCGATGGCGGTGACGGCAATAGCGCATGCCAGCGGATTTGCCAGCCTGCGTCGTTTCAACGCGGCTTTTGCAGCGCGCTACCGGCTCAACCCGACGAGCCTGCGCAAGCTGGGCGCCGACAGCGACCGTGCAGGCGGCGACGCTGGCCGCCGCGTTGCCGCTGGCGACGCAGAGAGTGGTGTGCTCACGCTGCGCCTGCCCTACCGCCCGCCGTACGACATCGACGGCGTGCTGCGCCATTACCGCGACCGCGCGGTGGCCGGCGTCGAGCATGTTGACGGCCACGAAATCCGGCGCACGGTGTCCTGGCCGCATGAAGACCGGATGCTCAGCGGCTGGGTCAGCCTGCACTTCGAAGCCGATCGCAATGAGGCCCACGCCCGCATCGCACCGAGCCTGATGCCGGTGCTCGGCGCATTGGTGCAGCGGCTGCGTGATGGCCTGGATCTCGACGCCGACCCGGCGCAGATCGACCCGGTGCTGGCCGGCCTGCCGCTGCCACCGCGCGCGGGCATCCGGGTGCCCAGCGGCCTCGGCGGGCCGGACGGCTTCGAGATCGCGATGCGCATCATCATCGGCCAGCAGGTCACGGTGGCCGCGGCGCGCACGCTCACCCACCGGCTGGTCGAACGTTTTGGCGCGCCGATCACAACGCCGTTTTTGGCGTTGACGAGGCTGTTCCCATCGGCGCAGGCGATCGCCGAAGCCGACCCTGAAATCATCGGCAAGCTCGGCATCGTGCGCCAGCGCGTGCGCGCCTTGCAGGCGGTGGCGTCAGCAGTCGATAGCGGCCGGATTAGCCTGCGCCGCGGCGCGCCGCTCGAGCCGACGATGGTGCAGTTGCAAGCCCTGCCCGGCATCGGCCCGTGGACGGTGCAGCTCATCGCGATGCGCGCGCTGGCCTGGCCAGATGCCTTCCCGGCCAGCGATATCGGCCTGCTCAATGCGCTGGGCACGCGCGACATCGCCGCGGTGCAAGCGCAGGCCGAATCGTGGCGGCCCTGGCGCGCCTATGCGGTGATGCGGCTGTGGCAATCTTTGGAGACCTGACATGACATCGACTGTTCCGACCCGTCCCTTTGCTGGCGTGCCGCTGATCGCTCGCGCCGAGATCGAAACACCGCTCGGCGCGATGACCGCGATGGCCACCGCGCACGGCCTGGCCGCCCTGCTCTTCGACAGCGACAAATACCATCCGGGGCCGTTCGACGTACCGCTCGACGCCGGCAACCGGCATATCCGCGCCGCCCGCATCTGGCTCGACGCCTACTGGGCCGGCAGCGACTCAGGCCTGGACAGCCTAACGTTCGATCTGCACGGCAGTCTGTTCCAGCGCGCAGTGTGGCAGGTGCTGTTGAAGATCCCGCTGGGCCGCACCTGGACCTATGGCGAAGTCGCCAACCAGGTCGGCAATGGCGCCGTGCCACGCGCCACCGGCACCGCGGTCGGCCGCAACCCGGTTGCGCTGATCGTGCCCTGCCACCGCGTCATCGGCGCCAACGGCTCGCTGACTGGATATGCCGGCGGCCTGCCGCGCAAGGAGCGTCTGCTGCAACACGAAGGCACTCTGCTGACATGACCCGCACCCAGCTCACCGCGAGGGGCCGGGCGGTGCCGACATGAAGCCGCTCGACACTCTCGAGTTGGTGACACTGGCGGCACTCTGGGGCGCGTCGTTCCTGTTCATGAAAATGGGCGCCGGCGATTTTGGCCCGGTCGCGCTGACCGCGCTGCGGGTCGGGCTGGCGTCGCTGACGCTGCTGCCGATCCTGCTCTGGCGTAGGCATGGCGCGGTGATGTTGCGGCACTGGCGGGCGATCGCGCTGGTCGGCATCGTCAACTCGGCGATCCCGTTTGTCGCGTACACCTACGCCGCGTTGTCGATCAACGCCGGGCTGTCTTCCGTCTTCAACGCGACGACACCGCTGTGGGGCGCACTCATCGCCTGGGCCTGGCTCGGGGACCAACTCACACGCTGGCGTGTGCTCGGCCTGGCAATCGGCTTTGCCGGCGTGGCCTGGCTGGTGTGGGACAAAACCGGGTTCAATGCGCAGCCGCTGATGTCTGGCGTTAGCGACAACACCGGCATCGCGGTGCTGGCCTGCCTCGGCGCGACGCTGTGTTACGGCATCGGCGCCAATTGCACCAAACGTTATCTCGCCGGCGTGCCGCCGCGGGCAGTCGCCGCTGGCAGCCAGATCAGCGCCAGCATCGCGCTCGCCCTGCCGGCCTGGTGGTTGTGGCCATCGGTCCCGCCGCGGTCGTCGAGCTGGGCCTGGATTGGCGTGTTAGGCATCGTCTGCACCGGCCTGGCCTACCTGATGTACTTTCGTCTGATCGCCAATATCGGCCCAGCGCGCGCCACCGCGGTGACCTTCGTGATCCCGATCTTCGGCGTGCTCTGGGGCGGCTTGTTTCTCGGCGAGACGGTATCGACCGTGATGCTCGGCGCCTGCGGCGTGATCGTTGTCGGCACCGCGCTGGCGACCGGGCTGGTCGCGCCGCGCTTGCGTTGACCGCATCGTCAGTAGAGCTGCGTCACGAACTTGGTATTCAAGTAGCCGTCGAAGGTTTCGAAGCCCCCTTCGCTGCCGATGCCGCTGTCCTTGATGCCGCCGAACGGCGTTTCCGCCAGCGCCAGGCCGATGTGGTTGATCGAAACCATGCCGGCCTCCAAGCCGCTGGAAATCAGCTGCGCGTTTTTGGTCGACCCGGTGAAGGCATACGCCGCCAGGCCGAAGGCCAGGCTGTTGGCGCGCTTGAGCACCTCGTCGACGGTCTTGAAACGCACGATGCCGGCGACCGGGCCGAAGGGCTCTTCGGTCATCAGGCGCGAGTCTTCGGGCAGGTCGGTGATCACCGTCGGCGCAAAGAAGCTGCCCGAGCCCGGGATCGGCGCACCGCCGGCAAGCACGGTCGCTCCGCGCGTCTGCGCATCGTCGACAAAGCTGGCCAGCGCGCCGACACGCCGCGCTTGCGCCAAGGGCCCCATGCGGGTATCGGGAAGCAGGCCGTCGCCGACCTTCAGCTTGCCCGTCTTGGCCACGAAGTCGGCCACGAAGCGGTCGTAGGCGCCCTCTTGCACATAAAAGCGCGTCGGCGAGATGCACACCTGGCCGGCGTTGCGAAACTTGAACGGCACGAGTTGCTTCACCGCGGCGTCGATATCGGCGTCGTCGCAGACGATCACCGGCGCGTGGCCACCGAGCTCCATCGTGCTGCGTTTCATCAGCGCGGCGGCCTTGGCGGCCAGCAACTTGCCGACGCCGACCGAGCCGGTGAAGCTGATCTTGCGCACGATCGGGCTGTTGATGAGGTGCTCCGAGACTTCGTGCGGCACGCCCCAGACCAGGTTCAGCACCCCCGGCGGCAGGCCGGCGTCGTGGAACAACTGCGCCAGCGCGACGACCGCGCTCGGCGCGTCTTCGGGGCCCTTGATGACGATCGTGCAACCGGCGCCCACCGCCGCGGCGATCTTGCGAATGGCCTGGTTGAAAGGAAAGTTCCACGGCGAAAACGCCGCGCACACGCCCACCGGCTCGCGCAGCACGAGCTGGCGCACGCCATCCATCCGCGCCGGGATGACGCGGCCATAAATGCGCCGGCATTCTTCGGCATGCCACTCGGCATGTTCAGAGCAGGCGACGACCTCGCCGACACTTTCGGCCAGCGGCTTGCCCTGGTCCATCGTCATGCCGCGGCCGATATCCTGGGCGCGCTCGCGCGCCAGTTCGGCGACCTTGCGCAGCACCTTGCCTCGTTCGATCGGCGAGGTCTTTTTCCAGGTCTCGAAAGCCCGCGCCGCAGCGGCCAAAGCGCGGTCAAGGTCGTCGCGGGTGGCATGGGGCAACTTGCCGATGACTTCGCCGCTGGCGGGGTTGATGATGTCCTGCTCGCGACGGCCTTCGCCGCTGAGAAAGACGCCGTCGATATAGAGGCTCAAGCTCGGGTACATGGTCGTCCTTGGGGTGTTGCAGCGGGGCCGCGTGGGCAGCAGCCGGCGGGGTCGGCGATGCGGGATTGTGATCGCGAATCCGGGCGCCGCTGCGCGATGACCCTGGCCGCCCTGCGCCAGCGCCATCAACATCGCGTTGACGCGCGGCAAATTGGCCCCAGGCTGGCTGCTCGGGTCGCCCCCACTCACGCACTTCCCGCATCGCCAACCCGTCGTGGTCATTGGCTTGGGCAACTGGAACCGCTGTCTTCACGGTCAAGCCAAAGAAGCTCGAATTTCGGTTCGACGTTGAGCACCAAACGCTACGCCGTGCCGCGTTAATCGCCCGGCGCAGGATCCGCCAACGAAGCGCCGTATCCGGCGCGCAGTTGCTCGATCAGACGTTGTGCGTAGGGCGACAGCGCACTCAAGCGTTGCACGCAGATCAGCAGCCGGCGGATGAGGTAGGGGTCTGACAGCAGCAGCACCTCGATGGCCATGGTGCGCGCACCACGCCGGGCCGTGGCCGCGGGCATGATGGCCACCCCGACACCGCGCTCGATGAGGCGCAGCTGGGCGTCGAAGCTGGGAACGCGCACACGGTGGTTCAGCGTGGCGCCGCGCCCGGCGGCGCGTGTGTCCCAGGTGTCCTGCAGTGCACTGCCTTCGGGCAGCCCCACGACGTCGCAGCCATCGGCAAGCGCTTCCGAGATCACCCGGCCGCCGGCCGCTTGCACCAGAGGGTGTCCGCGCGGAACCACCAGCGCGAATCGGTTCTCGACAAGAGGAAAGAACTCCAGCTCCGCGATCGCTGGGCGCTCGGTGACAAAAGCGATGTCTGCGCTGCCCGCCAACACCGCCTGCACCGATTCTTCGCTGGCCGCCTCGGCCACCGAGAGGTTCACCGCCGGGTGACGCGCCATGAAGTCACCCAAAGCGTCGGGCAGGTACTCGCGGATCGCCGCAGAGGTGCCTGTCAGGGCGATATGGTGCTTGCGACTGCGAGCGAGTGCTTCCAGGTCCAGCCGCAGGCGCTCGGCCTGCTGCAGCACCGTGCGCGCGTGTTCCATCAACGCCAGGCCGGCGGCGGTGGGCAGCACGCCACGGCGTCCGCGCGTGAGCAGCGGCGTGGCCAGCGCCTCTTCCATACCCAGCACACGCGCGCTGCCGGCGGCCAATGAAAGATGCGCGGCCTCGGCTCCAGCCGTGATGCTGCCGCGTTCGACGATGTGCAGGAACAGTCGCAAGTCGACGAGGTTGAAATCAACGCTCATGCCAGCCTCGCTGCCGCTGAGTGACCAGCCGGCGCCGCGGCGTCCTGCCACTGCAAGGCCGGCGGCGCCGCGCTGCCCAGCAGGCTGCCGACCAGCCGCAGCGTTGCCGCCGGCAGTTCGCCGAGGCGCCGCACGCACAGGCGCAGCGCGAGGGAGGCAAAGTCTTCGGCCAGCGGCACGATGCAGATGTCCAGCGCGCGCGCATGGCGTTCGGCGGTGTTGCGCGGCATAAGTGCGATGCCGGCTCCGCGCGCGATCAGCCGACACTGTTCGTCGAAGCTACCAACGCGGATGCGGTAGTTGAGGTGGCGGCCACGCTGCGCCACGCGGCGGTCCCACAGGTCCTGCAGCGCGGTGCCCGGCGGCAGGCCGACGACGTCGCACAGGTCGGCCTGCGCCAGGGAGATCGGGCCGGCCTGCGCCGCCTGCACCAGGGGGTGACCGGGTGGCACGACGACAACGAGGCGGTCGGGCTGAAACAGGAAGGACTCGAGCTCGAAGACGTCGGTGTTCTCACGCACGATGCCGACGTCGGCGGTGCCTTCGGTCAGAGCGCGCACGACCTCGTTGCCGGGCCGCTCGTCGACGCGCAGATTGACGTGCGGGTGCGCCAGCAGGTAGCCGGCCAGACGTTCCGGGACGACCTCGTGCAGCGCGACCGTGTCGCAAAGCAGCCGCAACTGCACCGTCAGACCCAGCGCGTGTTCGGCAAGGCCGCCGTGCAGGCGTTCCATCTGCTGCAACAACGTTCGCGCGTGCAGCACCAGCGCCTGGCCGGCGGCGGTGGGCGCAACGCCGCGTGGTTCGCGCAGCAGCAGCGGCGCACCGAGGGTGTCTTCCATCGCCAGCACGCGCGCGCTGGCCGCAGCCAGGCCGATCTGCGTGGCTTCGGCGCCGGCGGTGATGCTGCCCGACTCGACCACGTTGAGGAAGAGGCGCAGGTCGATGAGGTCGAACCGGAAGGTCATGTTGGCGATCGGGTCATCGAGGCTGCCTTCGGCAGGGCCAGAGGCCGGCTCTGCATCTTCCACATTTTCAGGAGCCTGGCGGCCGCGCAGACTGCTTTCATCGCAGGGCCTGGCTGCAGGCTCAGCGAATCCAAAACTGCACGAGGAACGTCATGATCGCCGCACTTGCCGAACAGTCTAACTTCCACCCAGCAACGATGTTGCCGCCGCCTGCGTCGGCCGGCGCGGCCGAACTGGAAGCCCTGTTGGCCAGCGTGAAGGCCGGCGAACAGCGCGCGCTGGAGCGTTTCTACCGCCTGACGATCGGCCGGGTCTACGGCCTGGCGCTGCGCATTGTGCGCTGCCACGCGACGGCCGAGGAGGTGGCCGAGGATGTCTACGTCCAGATCTGGCACAGTGCGGCCAAGTACGACCGGCAGCGTGGCGCGCCGCTCGGCTGGGTGCTGACGATCTGCCGCAGCCGGGCGCTGGACAGCTTGCGCCGCGCCGACAAAGCCATCGTCGATCCCGACCCGACTGCCCGGCTCGACGCCGTGGCGCAACTGGTGCCTGGCTTGCAGGATCTGTTGCAAGCCAGCCAGGAGCACGCCGCGCTGCACGCCGCACTCACAAGGCTGCGGCCGGAGCATCGCCAGTTTCTCGGGCTGGCATTCTTTCGTGGCCTCACCCACGCCGAAATCGCAGCCGAGGCCGACCTGCCGCTGGGCACCGTAAAGTCGCATGTCCGCCGAGCGCTGGCCCTGTTGCGCGAGGATCTCGACACGGCGTGAACCCGTGCCCCCTGACGATGTACCCCGATGAACCGAGTCCGCTGGCTCCGGGCGATGAAGCCGCAAGGCTGATTCAGGAAGAGCTCGATCCCATCGCGCCGTCGCCTGGCGAGCGCGAGGCCCTGCTGCGGCACATTCTCGAGCGCACCGGCGGCCAACCGCCGCTGGCACCCGCGCCCTGCCCCACGCCCAAGGCCAGTTGAAGTCCACCGCCGCAGCCCGCACTGCGGCGTGATGCGGCGACCTGGTGTGGGCGTGTGTCTTGTGCGCCGAGAACCCGCTGATGGTGGTCGCAAGACCCCACTGCCCGCGCCCTGTCCAGCGCCGGGTAATATGCCGCGCCGTCTGAGAACAGGCTCGCCGCGACAAAAATACGGCGGTCCTGCCACGAGGCCACATTGTTCGGTGGCACCCAGGCGCGTGAGGCCAGTTGAGCCTCAAGACGACCCGGGGGGATGCCACGCCAAGCTTGAACCGCTCTGTGCCTCGCGTGCTCGCAGCGCTCGCCTGGGGTGTCGTCGCTTGCGCCACGCAAGCGGCTGAAGACGTTGCTGCCTATCCGTCGCGCGCGGTCACGCTCGTGGTCGGATTCACGCCCGGCGGCGCCACCGACATCACCGCGCGGCTGCTGGCAAGCAGGCTCACCAAAGTTTTTGGCAAACCATTCGTCGTCGAGAACAGGCCGGGCGCGGACTCCAATATCGGCACCGAACAGGTCGTGCGTGCCAAGCCCGACGGCTATACCCTGCTCGTCGAAACGGTCGCCAATGCCACCAACATGGCGGTCTACAAAAACCTCGGCTACGACACCGCGCGCGACCTGGTCCCGATCGTGCAACTCATGACCTCGCCCAGCGTCCTGGTGGTGACCGCGTCGCTGCCGGTGAAGGACCTGCGGACCCTGATCGAGTTGGCCAAGTCGCAGCCCGGCAGACTGTCGTTCGCTTCGTCGGGCACCGGGGGATCGACCCATTTGGCGGGTGAACTGTTCAAAATGCGCGCGGGTCTGGACCTTGTACACATTCCCTATAAAGGCGCCGCCCCGGCCATGGCGGACATCATCGCGGGCCACGTCTCAATGGGCTTCATGACATCGCTTGGCGCCCTTGGGCAAATGCAGAGTGGTCAGCTGCGGCCGATCGTGGTCGCTCACCCCAGGCGATTGCCTGAACTGCCCGACGTGCCGACCATGGCCGAGGCCGGCATGGCGAATTTTGAGGTGAGTTCCTGGAACGGTCTGGCCGCGCCGACCGGCACGCCGCAGCCGATCGTTGACAAGCTCAATGCCGAGGTCAACAAGATCCTGGCCTTGGCCGAGGTGCAGCGGCAGCTGCAGGTGCTGGGTGCCCAGGCGGTGGGCGGCTCGTCCAAGCAGTTTGCCGACCATGTGCAAGCCCAGATCCAGAAGTGGCGTGAAGTGGTTCGGGCAGCACACCTGCCGCTGGAGTGATGTCTCGGCGCTGCGTCGGCGCTGGGCCAAAGACCCGTCAGGCACCCACTTCGGCCGACGGCTCGCAAACGCGCCCTGGTGGCTACTCCGTCTTCAGCTTCTGCTCAAAGACCACGCGCTTGTAGATCGACAACTCGTCGCCCACCTGCTTCTGGTACTCCTCGGCGGCGTTGCCCACCACGATGGCGCCAGTGGCTTCGATGCGCCCTTTCACGCTGGCGTCGGCCAAGGCGGTCTTCACGGCGGCATTCAGTTTGTCGACGACTTCCTTGGGCGTGCCTTTGGGTGCAGACACACCCAGGAAGGACATGCGGTTGACAGAGACCAGCCCGACTTCGGCGAACGTCGGCACATCCGGCAGGTTGGCCAGACGCTTGGGTGCCGCCACGACGATCGGGATCAAGCGCTTGTCTTTGATGAAGGGAAGCGCCGACGGCAGGTTGTCGACAATGATCGGCAATTGCCCCGCCACGACGTCGTTCAGCGCGGGGCCGGAGCCGCGATAGGGAATGTGGGTGACGTAGACCTTGGCCATGCTCTTGTAGAGCTCCGCCAACATGTGGCCGACGCTGCCATTTCCAGCGGTGCCGAAGCTGTACTTGCCGGGGTTCTTTTGCAGCGTGTCGAGAAAAGTCTTGTAGTCCTTGGCCGGAAACGATGGATGGACCGCGATGACATTCGGCGTTGCGGCTACGTTGCTGATGTGGACGAAGTCTTTGATCGGGTCGTAAGGCGTGGCAGGGTTGATCGCCGGGTTGGTGGCCATCGTGGAAACCGAAGACATGAGCAGCACATAGCCGTCCGCTGGCGCCTTGGCGACTTCCGCCGCACCAATCCCGCCGCCGGCACCGGCCTTGTTTTCCACCACCACGGTTTGACCCAGCGCGGTGCCCATCTTGTCGGCAATGATCCGGGCCAGCAGGTCAGTCGTACCACCGGGCGCGAACGGCACCACCAGACGGACCGGTTTGCTGGGGTAGGCCTGCGCAGTCGCCAAGCCGGGCAGCGTGGCGGCGACAATGCTCCATGCGAGAAGGTAGGTGCGACTGCACGTCATGGGTTCTCTCCGGTTGGGGTTGACGATGCAGCAGGGTAAGCGTCCGGCGGCGGCATCTTGACGCTCGCCGACGGCGGCCGAATGATCTCAGGCCGGCGGCGTCCAGAGATGCGGCAGCAGCTCGTCGATGAGGCTGTTTGGCTGCGAGGGCAGTCGGGTGAGCACGTCCTTGAGG